>CAYZQM010000031.1:0-32135 GCA_964480175.1 uncultured Sandaracinaceae bacterium | reverse complement strand
GTCGTCATGCCCCTCGTCGCACCTTCAGCAGAACGAACGCCCACACCTGCTTCATCGCGCCACACCCAGGGTCCGGGACCCCGGCCGCCAGAGAGTCGAAGAAGCCGGAGTCTTCCACGTCGTTCCCGAAGACGTAGCAGAATTCGCCCGCGCCCTTGTCGAGGTCGGCTTCCATCTGGGCCTGTGACGGAACGATCGGCGCACTCCTCCTTGGCGGAGAACGGGCAGGGGTTGGGTCCTCACGGGCGCCGACGAGCGACTCATCGGACCCGGCCACCCCGTGCATCGAGCCTTGGAGCGCGCGCGCTTTCACTCGCGTTAATTCGTCCGACGTCCGCTCGCACTGCAGCCTCGTCCCTGGAGATATCGATGGTTCGAGCAAGACAGGTTGGGCTCTGGTTCGCGGTGATCTCGGCGCTGACGGCGCCTGCGTGTGGCGTCGACGAGACGAGGCAGGACGATCCCATCGCGGTCCAGTCGACTCTGGAGGACGCGAGCTTCGCGGGGCGGTTCGACGACGAGAACACGTTCGTCGCGATCGTGACGGGTGGCGACGCGATCCGCGCGTACGTCTGCGATGGCGCCGACGACCTGTGGTTCGCAGGGAGCGCGCTGCAGCTCCCCGCGCTCCTGGTGAACGACGAAGGCGACGAGCTCTACGTGGCGGAGAGCGACGCAGGGCTCACCGGCTCCCTGACGCGGTCCGACGGCGAGCGCGTGTTCGACGCGGCCCGCACCGAGGAGTCCGCGCTCTTCCGCGCCGAGACGACGATCGGACGCGACCACTACCTCGGCGGCTGGATCGTGCTGCCCGACGGCGAGCAGCGCGGCGTCGTGCGGCAGAACAGCACGCGACTGGGCTCCCGCCTCGACGGACGCGTCGTCATCGTCGAGGCAGCGCGTACGCTGGTCTCCCGCCTCGAGCCTGCGCGCTTCACTCCCGCCGCGCTCCGTCGGCGCACCGCCAACCCGGCGATCGACTTCAACGTGGTGGCCCTCGGTGACTCGTACGGAGCAGGCGATGGCGCCCCCGAAGTCGCGGGCTCCCACGGTGTCGATGGCGTCGTGAACCGCGCAGGCGAGACCTCGGAGACGTGGGACGTCGATGCGACGAGCGCTGTCCCCGACTACACCGAGCGCGCGAGCCCGCTGCCCGGGATGAGCGTGGAGAGTCGACCGAGCGAGCGGAGGATCGCCGAGGCGTGCCATCGATCGGGACGCAACGGCTTTCAGGTCGCGGCGGACACCCTCGCGGACGAGTGGCCAGCCGTCGACGTGCATCGCGAGTCGTTCGCGTGCTCGGGCGCCGAGCTCAGGCACTTGCTCGAGGAGACCTACGGCGGCGCGCAAGGCAGCGACGCGCTCGCAGGCTGGACGCTGGTCCCGCAGATCGAGCAGCTCGATGCGTCCCTCGAGGCGACGCCGCGCGATCTCGACGCCCTGCAGATGTCGATCGGTGGAAACGACATGCAGTTCGTCCCGCTGATGATCGCCTGCGCGATCGACCCGGCGTGTGACGGGGACGGCTCCCTCTCGAACTGGCTCCTGAGCACCGGCGCCGAAGGCGTGCCCGCGGGGTACGAGCGTCTCGCCGCGGAGCTCGACGCGCGCCGGCTGTTTCCAGACGATCACATCCTCATCACGGGGTATCCGACGCCCCTTCGCCGCGCGAACACTGCCACTGCGAGCCCGGACGACACCGTCGCGTGCACGGAGCTCGGCGCGTCCGGCTTCGAGATCCCGGGCGAGGACTCGTCCTTCCTCTTCAGCGACGCGGAGATCGCCTGGGCCGACGCCATTGCCGTAGGGACGATGAACCGCGAGGTCCGGAGCGCCGCGATCGCTCACGGCTGGACCTTCGTCGACGGACACCTCGCAGCCTTCCGACAGCACGGCTGGTGCTCGGCGGATCCATGGATCGGCACACTCCTGACCGCGCGCGAGCGACAGGGTCTCGACGCGTTCGGCTTGGGCCCGTTCGACGACCTGCCCGCGCCGCTGGACGAGGTGTCGCTCGAGATCTCGAGCGGGTTCTCGGGAGGCTTCGCCCATCCCAACCTCGACGGATACGAGCAGGGCTACGGCCCCGCCATCGCAGACGCGATGCGCGAGATCCTGATGGCCCGAGTGCGGCCCACGCGTCCCGGCGACCTGCGCGTGGCGGCGCAGGCGCTCGAGGGTGCGATCACGGTCCGCTGGGACGACCGGTCCTCGACGGAGACCGACTTCCGCGTGGCGATCGAGCGGACGAGCGGCTCGGGCGAGACCAGCCGAACCGTCGTCCACACCGGCGAGCGCACCGAGTACACGATCGCCGCGCGAGGACGCTCGACGTACGCCGTGCGCGTCGAGGCGTGCCACACCGGGGCCGATGGTCTCGAGAGCTGCTCGCCGCCCACCGCGCCGCTGCGGGTGACGAACTTCCCGCCCACCGTCGTGCCGAGCGGCCTCGTGGCCCGCGACGGTCTCTGCAACCTCACGTGCAGTCCGACGCGCATGGCCTGGCAGCCCGTCGACGACCCCTCGTTCGCGCACGTCTACTACGAGGTCGAGACGTTCGACGGCAACGGCGTCGCGATGGCCCGCTACACGACGCTCGCCAGCTTCCTCGAGGCCGGCGCAGCGGATCGCTTCCGGGTGCGGAGCTGCAACCTCACCGGCTGCGGCGCCTTCAGCGCGGCGGCGGACGGCCCCACGCAGACCGACATCCGCAGCGACGCCGATCGACAGCTCGATCAGTTCTGCGCCGGGACGCGCACGACCAGCCGCCTCAGCGGTGAGCCGTCGCTGGATCCTGCGGGCCTCTGCCGCGGGCGCTGAGCACGGGCGGCTTCAGGAGGTGAAGGTCCTCGTTTTTGAGGTAGCCTCGCGGCCCCTTCCCTCCTGGAGTCCGACCCATGTCCGAAGCCTCGCTCGCCCAGACCGATCCCGAGATCAGCGCCCTCATCGGCAAGGAAGAAGTCCGGCAGCGCAAGACGGTGCGCCTCATCGCGAGCGAGAACTACGCGAGCAAGGCCGTGCTCGAGGCCGGCGCGAGCGTGCTGAACAACAAGTACTCGGAGGGCTACGCGGGACGCCGCTACTACCAGGGCCAAGAGAACGTTGACGCGATCGAGCTGCTCTGCATCGATCGCCTCAAGTCGCTCTACGGCGCGCAGCACGTGAACGTGCAGCCCTACTCCGGCTCGCCCGCGAACGCGGCTGTGCACTTCGCGTTCTGCAAGCCCGGCGACAAGACCGTCGGCCTCGGGCTGCCCGCGGGTGGGCATTTGACCCACGGCTGGAAGGTCTCGATCACCGGCGCGTACTTCGAGGCCCACCAGTACGGCGTCCGCAAAGACGATCACCGCCTCGACATGGACGAGGTCGCGCGCCTCTGCCGTGAGCACAAGCCCAAGCTCTTGTGGTGCGGCACCACCGCGTATCCCCGCCACGTCGACTACGCCGCGTTCGCGGAGATCGCGAACGAGGTCGGCGCCATCCTGGTCGCCGACATCGCGCACATCTCGGGGCTCGTCGCGGGCGGCGCGCATCCTTCGCCGGTCGGCATCGCGGGCGTCGTCACCTCCACCACCCACAAGACCCTGCGCGGCCCGCGCGGCGGCATGATCCTGTGCGACGAGAAGTACGCCAAGGACATCGACAAGGCGGTCTTCCCCGGCCTCCAGGGCGGCCCGCACAACAGCGCCATCGCCGCGCTCGCCGTCGCGGCGAAGGAAGCCGCGACCCCCGACTTCAAGGCCTACGCCGCGCAGGTGGTGAAGAACGCCAAGACGCTCGGCGAGGCGCTGCTCTCGCGCGGCATCACCCTCATCACCGGCGGCACCGACACGCATCTGTTGCTCTGTGATCTCACGAGCAAGAACGTCTCGGGCAAGGTCGCCGCGGTCGCGCTCGAGAAGGCGGGCCTGGTGCTCAACTACAACTCGGTGCCTTTCGATCCCCGCAAGCCCTTCGACCCGAGCGGCATTCGTCTCGGCACCCCCGCGGTGACCAGCCGCGGCATGAAGGAAGCGGAGATGACCCGCATCGGCGGCTGGATCGCCGACGTGGTCGAGCACCACGACGACGACAAGGTCATCGCGCGCGTGCTGGGTGAGCTCGAGTCGATGACCGCGAGCTTCCCCGCGCCCGGCCTCTGAGCCGCGCGTGGATTCCGTCCTCCTCACCGTCGCCTACGACGGGACGGACTTCTCCGGCTGGGCACGCCAGCCAGGTCAGCGCACGGTGCAGGGCACGCTCGAGGATGCGATCGCGTCGATGAACGGCGCGCCCGTCGAGCTGCGCGGCGCCTCGCGCACGGACGCGGGCGTGCATGCGATGGGGCAGGTCGCGGCGTTCGATCCCGCGCGCGAGATCCCGATCGAGGGCTGGCTCGCGGGGCTGAACGCCGCGCTCAGCGCGAGCGGCGCAGAAGACGTCGTGGTGCGCGAGGCCAAGGCGGTCCCGAGCGGCTACGCGCCGCGCTTCGACAGCGTCGAGAAGCTCTACCGCTACCTGCTCTGTGTCGATCACGTCCGCGATCCGCTGACCCGACACCGCGCGTGGCAGGTCGGCAGGAGCCTGCGCGGCCGCGAGCTGAGACCGCTCGATCTCGCCGCGATGCGGCTCGCCGCCGCGAGCTTGCTCGGCAAGCACGACTTCCGCGCCTTCCGCTCCGCCGACGACAAGCGCGACAACGCGACGCGCACACTGAGACGGCTGGATGTGATCGAGGGCTACGGCGGCGATGCGCGCACGGTCGCGCTCGAGGTGGTGGGCGACGCGTTCATGAAGAACATGGTCCGCATCCTCACCGGGACGCTCGTCGAGGTGGGCACCGGGGCGCGCGACGCCGCGAGCGTCGCCGCGCTGCTCGGTGCTCAGGGCGAGCGAAGCGCGGCAGGCGTCACCGCGCCGGCGCATGGTCTCACGCTCGTGTGGGTCGCGCTGGGTCGCCCCCCGCGCGATCCGTAACGCCTGTTTCTCCGGGGACGTAAGAGGGCGTAATGTCTGGCCCCATGACCCGCTCACCGATCCTCCTGTCCTTGCTGCTCGCGCTGAGCGGCTGTCCCATGGACTCCGAGATGCCTGATGCCGGTACGGATGCGGGCCGTGACGCGCCGCTGCCGCCGGTGGATGCGGGGCCCGAGTCGGAGCTCGCTGCGGGCGACGTGACCGACCCGCTCTGCGGCACCTACCACGTGACCGGATCGATCACGGTGCCCGCGGGCGAGACCGTGACGGTGTGCGCGGGCTCGGTGCTGCGCTTCGAGAGCGGCGCGTCGATGACCGTCGCGGGGACGCTCGCGCTCGAGGGCACCAGCGCCGCGCGCATCCGCCTGATGTCCGACGACACCTGGGCGGGCCTCGTCGTCGACGGCAGCGTCGACGCGACGTTCGTCGATCTGCTGGACGCGACCTCGGGCGTGCGCGGCAACGACGGCTCGAGCATCGCGTTCGAGGACGCGAGCATCGTCGCCGCCAGCCCGTCCGCAACCACCATCCGCCTCGCGAACGGCGGCCGCTTCGATCGCAGCCAGCTGATCGGGGGCGGGACCATCTACGTGACGGGCGGGATCTGGGAGATGACCGACTCGGTCGTCGATCAGATGCACCCGCCGACCACGCCCGACTGCACCGACTGGGCAGGCGGCGGCGCCGTCTTCGATCACGTGCGCATCACCGGCTGCCACTGCCCCATCCACTTCAACAGCACCGACGAGACGGTGACGCTCACCAACTCGATCTTCGATGGCGCGACCAACCCGATCATGATCGCGAACACCGTCGCGACGATCACCCACAACCACTTCATCGGCACCGGCACCCTGGTCCTCGACATCGGGCGTCGCGACGATCCCCAGGTGGACGCCGACGTGTCCGACAACTACTGGGACGGCGGCGAGCCCAACATCGGCACCACCACCCGCAGCCAGTTCACGGGGACCGACGATTTCTCGATGACGCCGTTCACCGACGTCGGACCGCGCTGACCTCGACCGCCCCGACCCCGGTCCTGATGCGTGTAGCATCCGCGCGATGCTCATCGAGACCCGCTGCGGCCGCCTCTTCGTCGACGATCGCGATCCCGAGATCGAGGGCCTGCCCGTCGTGCTCTGGCACTCGCTGCTCTGCGACGGAGGGATGTGGCGCGCGCAAGTGGACGCGCTCGACGGGCGCGCTCGGGTGATCAACATCGACGCGCCCGGGCACGGGCGCAGCGCGCCATCGGTGCGGCCGTACACGATGGACGACTGCGTCGCTGCGGCGCTGGAGGTGCTCGACGCGCTGAAGATCGAGCGCTGCAAGTGGGTGGGGCTGTCGTGGGGAGGCATGGTCGGGATGCGCCTCGCGCTGGCGGCGCCCCACCGGATCGAGCGGCTGGCGCTGCTCGACACCAACGCCGACGCGGAGTCGAAGGAGAAGCTCCCGAGCTACCGGGTCTTGGCGTTCTTGGCGCGCACGCTGGGTCCCTTCCCGCTGCTCCTCGATCGCCTGGTGCCGATCTTCTTCTCGCAGGCGACCGTGCGGGGTCGGCCCGAGCTGGTGCGCGTCTTCCGCGAGCGGCTGGGGGCGATGGACAAGCGCTCGATCCACTACGCGGTCGACGCGGTCATCTTCAGCCGCGGCGACATCCGCCCTCGCCTCTCCGGCATCCGCTGCCCCACGCTGGTGATCGTCGGGCAGGACGACGTCGCCACCCCGTCGGGTCGGGCCCACGACATCACGTCGCGGATCCCGGGCGCGACGCAGGTGTCGATCCCGGACGCGGGGCACCTGTCCGCGTGGGAGCAGCCCGGTCCCGTGAACGCTGCGCTGCTGCCGTTCTTGGCGCGCTGATGATGCGCGTCATCGGCGGGGGACTTCCCTTCGCTGGGTGGCTTCTGGCATGCTGGCGAGTGCTTGCGCAGAGCCGAGCTCACCATCGTTCGTGAGGTCCTCGAGGGTGTCGTGTCACCCACCGTGGCGACGGCGGTGCTCTACGAGGCGCTCGAGCAGTCCAAGTCCTCGCCGCCCCAGTCCCTCGAGGAGATGCGCGCGTTCGCGAAGGGTCCGCTGGACTCGGCGGTGCGCCGCAAGGTGCGCAGCGAAGACGCCGAGGAGCTCGCCGGGCAGATCGACCTGATGTTCACCCGCGCCATCGAGGGCGACGGGATCGCGGTCGACATCGACTTCGAGGACGACGCGGAGAGCGCGGACGCGACCGCGACGGCGCAGATGAGCGTGGTGAAGAAGCCGGTGCCGGTCTTGGTGTTGTCGGGTCAACCCGATTTCCCCGAGCGCCTCGTCGCCTGCCTCGGGCTCGATCGGGTCCACGCGGTCGCCGTCCACGATCCCGGCGGCCTGACCCGCGCGACGTTCGCCGAGCAGCCGCTCTTCGTCTTGATCGATGCCAGCGGGCCCGTGCCGATCGACGAGCTCGTGCTGGTCGGCGCGCTCTCGCGCCTGCCCGACAGCACGACGCCCGTGATCTGGGCGAGCGAGTCGCGGGCCGGCCAGGACCTCATCCGGCGCGCCGAGCGCGAGGGCGTGACGATGGTGTCGCTCGCGCGCAGCGAGGGGATCGAGCCGCTCCTCGATCTGGTGCTCTCGCGCTTCGCGGGCTGAGCGGCTCTCCCGGTGTGCGCAGCGCGTGGGCGCTGCGTCCCGATCGAGCCCCGCGTCACGCGCGACGTCGCGACACCACCACGGCGGCAACCAGGATGCCGATCGCAGCGAGCAGGCTCGCGTACGGCAGGAGCATCCCCAGCCGCGAGCCGATCGTGCGCTCGCTGCGCCGCCACACGGTCGCGACCGCGACGCCCTCCTCCTCGAAGGACAGGTGCGCGTGCTCGCGGCCCAGCGGGTCGATCACGTGCGAGGTCCCCGACGACGTCGCCCGCACCACCCAGCGCCGGTGCTCGATGGCGCGCAGGCGCGCGAGCGCGCGGTGCTCCTCGTGCTGCAGCGCCGTCCACGACGCGAGATCCCCCGACGCCACGATGGCGAGCGTGGCTCCCTCGAGCGCGCGCGCCGTGACGTGCGGGTGGGTGAAGTCGTAGCAGATGCAGAGCGCGGTCGGCGCGCTCTCTCCGGCGAGCGACAGCTCGATCGGACCGCTCGGCCCGCTGCGCTCGCCATCGGCGAAGAGCGGGACCGGCTCGGCCTTGTGGTAGTGCGCGAGCACCTGACCGCCCTCGTCGATCACCAGCAGCGAGTTGAGGAACGCGGCGGGGCCCGCGTCGCTCGGCTCGGTCGCCCCGATCGCCACGGTGGCGCGGGCGCGGCGCGCGAGCGAGACCAGCGCGTCGGACATCACGGGGACATCCGCGTGCGCGGGACGGCCCTCGACGAGCGCGGCGCCGAGCTCGGGGAAGACCGCGAGCTCCACGTCGTCGGGCACGCGCGCCGCCAAGCGGATCGCGTCCTCGATCTGGTTGGTCTCGTACTGCACCACCGCGACCCGAATCCCGGGGCGGCGCGCCTCGTCCTCGAGCGCCCGCTCGACCGCCTCGGCGCGCAGCGCGCCGCTCGCGTGCGCGAGCAAGAACACCCCGGCCGCGCAGGCGATGGCCCCGAAGCGGCGCGGCGCGCTGGCGACGATGCCGTACGCGAGGAGCGCGCTCACCGAGAGGCCAGCGAGCGAGAGGCCGTAGACACCGACCCACTCCGCGCACTGCGACACGCGTGTGTCCGACGCGAGCGCGTGTCCGATGCTCGCCCAGGGGAAACGGAGAAACCACCATTCGGATCGAAAGCACTCGATGCCGAGGAGCAGCACGGGGGCGAGCGCGAGCATGCGGCCGACGCCGACGCGGGCCCGCAGCGCGAAGAGCGCCCAGAAAGCGAGCGCATGGAGCAGGCCGAAGATCAGCCAGAGCGCGATGACCGCCTCGCCGAAGATCGACGCGAGCCAGCGCAGGACCAGACCATGGGAGATCGCGCCGAAGAGCAGCCCCAAGAGGCGCGCTGACGTCCCTTCGCGAACCCGCGACAAGCCCGCGAGCGGCAGCGCGTACGCCACGAACGACAACGCCGTCAGATCGAACGGGGGAAACGCGAGCGCGTAGAGCGCGCCGCCGATCAGCGCGAGCAGCGTGACCTCGAGGAGCTCACGACGTCCTTCCCCCACCCGATCGCCCTCCCCCGCGCTTGTCATGGGCACGACTGGCCGAGGCCCTCGAGGATCTCGCGCACCTCGGTGATCGCCGGATGATCGGGGACCACGCGACAGAAGCGCTGGTAGTCACGGATGGCCTCGCGCATCTCGCCGAGGCGCGCGAGGCAGTCTGCGCGGCGCCGCAGCGCGAGCGGCGTGCCCCCGCGCGCGATCACGTCATCGAGGATGTCGACACACTCGCGCGCGTCGCCTCGCGCTAGCGCGCGGGTCGCCGCGATCACCGGGTCGACCTCTGCGCTCTCGGTCGGCGTCGTGCGCGCGGTCGACTCGCTCGATGCCGCGCGCTCTCGGCTCGGCGTGGGCGTCCGCTCCGCGCTGGCCGCGGTCGCTCCCTCGGTCGGCGTCGCTGCTTCGGTCGGCGCAGCCGATCCCGCGCTGGGCGCGGTCGCCTCCGTCGCTGCCTCGGCCGCGCGGGTGGTCGCGCTCGCGCCTGCGCTGGCCCCTGCGCTCGCGCCCTCGCTGGGCGACTCGGCCGCGCGCGCGGACGCTTCGACGCTGCGCTCGGTGCTCGACGCGCGAGCCGGGACCACCGCGCCCGTCGCCGCTGCCGTCGGCGCCGCGTCGGGCCCCGCGTCCGGCGCGATCACCCGAATCGGCGGCGGAGGCGGCGGCACCTCGGGCATGCTGCCGCTCGCTTGCTGAAGCCACGTCAGCGTCGCGATCACCGCACCTGCGGCCAGCCCTCCCGCGAGCAGCCCCAGCAAGATCAGCAGGATGCCGCTCGGTACCCGCGACATCGGCAACGCCTCGGGGGGCTGCTGGGTGAGCGCCCCCGTCGGCTCCCCGTGGGCGGTGTAGCGTCGAGACTCGTCCGGGCGCCCGCCGAGCTGCGGCCGGGTGGCCGCGATCGGCTGCGCGCTGGGCTCGGTCGGTCCCACCGTCGCCTCGGGCAGGACCACGGCGGGCGAGTAGGCCGTCGGCGGGATGGCGCGCGCGCTCGATCCGGCCGCGTCGGGCAGCGACATGCGCGCGACGATCGGACCCGCGGGGCTGCTCTCTTGCGGCTCGAGCGTCCCTCGCTGCACGGGCCGCACGTCGAACGCCGGCAGCTCGCTGAACGTGCCTTGCGTGAGGCCCGCGCCCGGCTCGGCGTAGCCCTCCTCGCTCGGGGTGCGATCCAAAGGAGCCGGTGAGAGCAGCTCCCCCCCGAACGCGACGGTGCGCATACTGCCGAGCGCGCTGGTACCGACCTGCTTCGGGACCGCCTTCTTGCGGATATCGCCCGCCTCGAAGAACGCCTCGGCCAGCTCGGTCGCGCTGCCGTAGCGGGCCGAGCGCACCTTCGCCATCGCGCGCAAGACCACCGCTTCGAGCGCGGGCGGCACGTCGGGCTGCACCGAGCGCAGGGGAACGATCTTGCCGTTGAGGATCGCGACGATCAGATCGGTCGGCGTGCTCGCGAGGAACGGCGACTTCCCGCCCGAGAGCGCCTCGTAGAGGATGACCCCGAGCGCGTACACGTCGACGCGACCGTCGATGTCGGGCTCTGCGCCGAGCTGCTCGGGGGACATGTAGCGCGGGGTCCCGAGCACCTGACCGGTCTGGGTGAGCTTCTCCTCGCCGCGCACTTTGGAGACGCCGAAGTCGAGCAGCTTGAGCTGGTCGTCCCCGTTCGGCAGGCGCGAGAGGAAGATGTTGTCGGGCTTCAGATCGCGGTGGACCACGCCGTGCGCGTGCGCGGCGGCCAGACCCGCGGCGCACCCAGCGACGATCGGCGCGAGCTGCGTGGCGCTCATCGGGCCGCGCTTCATCCGCGCCCCGAGGGTCTCGCCTTCGAGCAGCTCCATCACGATGAAGATGCGCCCGTCGCTCAGCTCCTGGACCGCCTCCACCCCGACGACCGCGGGGTTCTTGAGCGCGGCGAGCACCTGCCCCTCGCGTCGAAAGCGCAGCACCGCCTCGTCGCTCTCGGCGAGGTGGGGCCTCAGCACCTTCACCGCGACGCGCTGGCCGGTCGTCGCGTCCGTGCCCTCGAACACCTCCGCCATGCCGCCCGCGCCGAGCGCGCGATCGAGGCGGTAGCGTCCCCCCAAGACCATCCCCACGGAGGGGGCCGGCGCGCTCGCCTGGGGTGAGGGGTTCACCATCGGGGCGAATGATCGTCGCGCAACGGCGCGTTCGTCAACGCTTCGGCCGCCGTCGTCACCGCATCGGCTCGCTGCGCCGTATCGGCTCGCTGCACGGTATCGGATCGCTGCACCGCATCGGCTCGCTGCACCGCATCGGCTCGCCGCGCTTGGACCGCACGACGGCCGCTCAAGGCGACGACACGTTGAGCCGCTTCATCTTGCGCCACAGCGTCGTGGTCGAGAGGCCCAGCTGCTCGGCGGCCTTCTCCTTGTTGCCGTCGACCTCACGGAGGACCTGCTGGATCGCCTCGCGCTCCGCTCGGTCCGTGACGTCCTGCAGGCGCTCGCCGCCGCCCGTGCTCACGATCGCAGGCACCCGCGAGTGGATCTCGGGCGGCACGATGTCGTCGAGGCGCACCAAGCCGTCCGCCGCGAGGGCCACGCCCTGCTCGACCAGGTTCTCGAGCTCGCGGATGTTGCCCGGGAAGTCGTAGCGCATGAGCCAGTCGAGCACGCCCTCTCCGAGCTGCACCCGGCGGCGCATCTTCTTGGCGTAGCGCTGCAGGAAGTGCTCGACGAGGAGCGGCACGTCTTCGCGGCGCTCGCGCAGCGGGGGCAGGATGAAGCGCGCGACGTTGAGGCGATAGTAGAGGTCGAGACGGAAGCGCTTGTCGGCGATCGCCTCCTGCAGATCGACGTTGGTCGCCGCGACGATGCGCACGTCCACGTGCACGGGCTTGTTCTCGCCGAGGCGCCGGATCTCGCCCTCTTGGATCGCGCGCAGGAGCTTCGCCTGGAACGAGGGCGGCGTCTCGGCGATCTCGTCGAAGAAGAACGTACCGCCGCTCGCCTCCTCGAAGAGGCCGCGCCGCGCGGTGACCGCGCCGGTGTACGCGCCTCGCGCGTGGCCGAAGAGCTCGCTCTCGAGCAGCGTGTCCGAGACCGCGGCGCAGTTCACCGTCACGAAGGGACGCTCGGCGCGCATCGAGCCCGCGTGGATCGCGCGCGCGACGAGCTCCTTGCCGGTGCCGCTCTCGCCGGTGATCAGCACCGTCGTGTCCGTCGGCGCGATCCGCATAATGCGGCCGAGCACGTCGCGCACCGACTGCGAGCGGCCGATGATGTTCGCGAAGCCGTAGCGCTCGCGGAACTCGGCGGCGAGCGCGTTGACCTCGCCCGAGAGCTTCCGCTTCTCGACGGCGCGCTCGACCTTCACCGCGAGCTCTTCCTCCGCGAAGGGCTTCTGGATGTAGTCGTAGGCCCCGATGCGCATCGCCTCGACCGCGCTCTCGATCGTGCCGAAGGCGGTCATCACGATCACCTCGGTCAGCGGCGAGACCTCTTTGACGTGGCGCAAGACCTCGATGCCGTCCTTCTTGCCCATCTTCAGGTCCGTCAGGACCATGTCGTAGGTGTCCTCGGCGACCTTGGCGCACGCCTCTTCCCCGTCGACGGCTTGCTCCACGTCGTGCCCCGACCCCTTGAGCATGAGCGCCAACGTCGTGCGCATGTTCCGCTGGTCGTCCGCGACGAGGATTCTTGCCATCGACCGCGACCCTCCCCTACCCGGCCGGCGGCGTCAATCGATGTGGATCACTCACTCTCGTCCAGCCCCATCGGCGGTGGTCGCACGGGCGCGGGCGGCGTCTCCAGCGCCCGGCGGGCGCGCTCCGAGAGCGCCTCCATCTCGGCGGTCCGGGCCTCCTCGAGCGAGAGCGCGTAGCCCGCGACCAGGAGCGCGATCAGCGCGACGGCGAGCGCGAGCGACGCGAGGATCTTGGCGAGGCGGGCGTCGTTCATCGGATCAGCCGCGCCAGATCGTCGGGGCCCAGCACGCGGACGAGCGACCCCTCGCCCGAGCGCACCCGGACGGGCACAGTGGCGCCCTCGAAGGTGCCCACCAGCGCATCGAGGTTCCACGCCGCGCCGTCCTCGTCCAGCGTGAGCACCGGGGTGACCTCGTAGACCCCCGCCTGCTCGAACGTGTCGTCGGGACAGTAGGTGAGCGCATCGAGCGAGAGGCGCGACGCGCGGCGCGACGAGATGCGCGCGAACAGATCGGGGATCGGCGATGCCCCGGTTCGCGGCAGCGCGCACGACACGCGCTCGCCCCGCGGCGTGACCACCACGAAGTGCACTCGATCCGGACGGATCCACGCGCGGCGGCTCGCAGGCTCGGGGCCGCGGATGGAGACGCGGAAGGTCGCGCTCCTCGGGCTGCGCAGATCCGCGGGCGTCATCGCGATCATCGGCGAGGTCTCGCGGACCTCGGCGGCAGGGAGCGCGAAGTCGGAGGCCGACTCGACGCTGGTGAGCGTGCTGCGCGCATCGCCGCCGGGCGCGCGCGCCACGAACGCGCGGCGTCCGCGCGCGACGGAGTAGCGCACCGTCACCTCGCCACCGGCTTCGATCGCCGCGAGCGCGCGGCCCCAGCACATCGCGCGCAGATCGAGGGCCACCCCGAATCGATCGCCCGCGTGCATCAGCCCGGGCGCCGCGCTGGTGCGGCGCGGGCGCGAGGGGAGCGCGCAGCGATGGGTGCGCGCGCGGCGGCGGCGCGAGCCCTCGGGGATGGGCTCGCTGACCGAGAGCTCGAAGAGGCGGCCGTCTTGGATCACCTCCACGTCGCCGCTCGCGACCAACCCGAGCACCACTTGGTAGCGGCTGGATGGGCCCTCCGAGCTGCTGACCATCACCGGCTGCAGCGGCGGCTCGTAGCGGGCGCGGCGCTGCGCGTGCGCGGTGTCGATCGCGAACGCGACCGACAGCAGGGACCACAGCACGAGCGCACGACTTCCAATCACGAGATCACTCCTTCGAGGGCATCGACGACCGCGTCGCGCATCTCCTCCGGAAAGCAGAGCCGCGGTCGGACGATCGACTGGTTGCGGAGCTTCTCGAGCGCGAAGCTCACCTCGCCGAGGCGCACCAGCGGGCGGTGCCTGAGGCTCACCCAGAGCTCTTCGTTGCTCGGCTCGGTCGGCTCGGCGTAGGGAAGATCGTGCGCCACGTCCAAGAAGACGTGCAGATCCGGATCGAGGCCCCGCTCGCGGGCCACGTCGCGCGCGCGCAGGAGGCACTCGGTCCACACCTCCGCGCTCGCGTCCTCGGGCAGCGGCAAGGTCTTGGGCAGCCGACGCGCGCGAAAGCGCTGCGCCAGATCCGCGAGCACGGGCTCCGCGTGCCGCGCCCACTCCGCCAAGCAGAAGCTCAGCATCGCGTCGTCGAGCTCGAGGTAGCTCGAGAGCTTCTGATCGCTGCCCGCGATCGCCTCGGCGAGCGCCGACGGGAGCGGGCTCGGCGCGCGACCGTCGGCGACGAGCGCCGCGACCCGCGAGAAGATCGCGCGCACCACGCACTCGGCCGCCCGCGTGGCTTTGTGGTGATAGACCTGCTGGTACATGAAGTGGCGCGCGAGGAAGAAGCCCTCGATGGGGGGCAGGCCCTTGCGTCCTTCGATCGCGAGCACCCAGCGCTCGCTCGCGCTCGCGCCGAACGGCAGCTCCGCGAAGGTGAGCGCCCGGAGCAGCCAGTCGAGATCGTAGATGCCGTACGCGACGCCGGTCATGTGGCTGTCGCGCAGCAAGTAGTCGCAGCGATCGACGTCGAGCGTCCCGCTCACCGCGCGCGAGAGCCAGCCCACATCGGACTGTCCGGTCACCAGCGCAGCGACCCGCGCGGGCATGCCTGCGTCGAACCTCACCAGCGCCTGGTGCACCTCGGTGCCGGGATCGAGGAGCGCCTCGACGGTCCACTCTTCGTGCGGCCGCGCGCCCTCGATCACCTCCTCGAAGAGGTGCGAGTACGGCCCGTGCCCCAGGTCGTGCAAGAGCGCCGCAGCGAGCGCGTCGCGCGAACGCTCGGGGGTCAGGCGCAGCTCGACCGGCAGCTCGCTGCCCTGCGCCGAGACCCGCTCGCGCAGACGCGTCATCACGTGCGCCGCACCCAGCGCGTGCGCGAAGCGCGAGTGCTCGGCGCCGAGGAACACGAGCGACGTGAGCCCGAGCTGACGCACCCTCCTCAGGCGCTGGACCTCGCGGGTGTCGAGGAGCGCGAGCACGAGCGCCTCGTCCTCGGCCTCGAACGCAACCAGCCCATGCACCGGATCGCGCAGGATCATCGCGGCCCCATGTAGCACTTGTTGGCGCCCAGCGCGCCGCATCCTCGGCGCGCGCCGCGATCACCGGATCCGGGCGCGCACGTACTCGTCGTAGCGGGCCTTCATCGGCAGCTCGTCGTCGACCACGATCTTCCGACGCGTGGCGATCGTTCGCGCGCCGCTGCGGGGATCGACGCCCTCCTTCTCGAAGGTGCTCCACGCGATGCCCGTGCCCCGACGCTGCCACGCGGGGACCTTGGCGAAGGAGATGCCGCGCGCGTGGAGCAGCTCGTTCTTCGTCGAGACACTCGCCCCCTCCAGCATCCGGGTCGCCTCGCGCACGCTCTTGCCCTCGCGCCGCAGCGTCCAGTAGCACCAGCCGTTGAGCGCGCAGCGACCACAGTCGTTCTGACGCCATCGGAAGTAGTCGACGACGTCCTCCTCGCGCGCGGCGACCCAGAGCCGCGCGTCGAACTCCACCGGCTCGCCGAGCGCGATCGACAGCACGGCCGCCGCGCGCGCTGCGGAGATCGAGACGAGCTTCTCGACCTCGCGATCGAAGAGCGCCGAAGCTCGAGGCAAGAGCACCGAGATCTCGTCGCTCTCCGTGTACGCGTAGGTGCCGCCCAGCGTCTCGAGGAGCCCGGTCGCGGCTGCGATCATGTGCTGGTGGAAGCGGTCGTCGAAGGGCTTGTCGGTGAGGCGCTCGGTCAGCCGCGAGAACGAGCGCCCGTCCGCGCGCACCACGATGAACGCGCCGGGCGGGACGCGGAGCGCGTGGAAGCACTCCCCTGCCCGCATGCGCGTCTCCAGATCGTCGGTCTTCATGCGCGCCACTCTGCCAGCCCGTCGCGCTGCTGGCCCGCCGCGCTGCTAGCCCCCCGCCCCGCCAGCGACGCGGCGCGCAGCAACGGCGGGTCAGGCGACGCGCGCCGGGCGGGGGCGCCAGGCGTAGCGGCGCACGACGATGCGGGTGCCCTTGCCCGGGCCCGTCTCGATCTCCACGTCGTCGCACGCGCGGCGCACGGCGCCGAGGCCGCTGCCGAGACCATCGGGCATCGGATCGTCGGGGGTCTTGAAGCGACCGCGCGACCAGCCATCGCAGAATGCGCGCTCGAGATCGGCGATCCCCGAGCCGCTGTCCATGCAGCGCACCTCTACGCCGGGGATCTCGCCCGTGATCGGCTCGACCTCGACGACGCCGCCTCCGCCGTGGCGCACGGCGTTCGACGCGAGCTCCGCGGCCGCGGTCGCGAGCTCGAGCGCCGCGATGGGGGAGAGCCCCGCGCGCCGCGCCGCCGCGCGCGTGATCGCCGCGACGATCAGCCGATCGCGCAGATCGACGCAGGGGATGCGCGCGGCGCCGCTCACGCCTCGGCCCGCTTTCCCGACACGCAGCGCTCGAGCGCGCCGCGCAGGTTGCGCTCGGTCGCGATGCCCGAGAGCTGGATGCCGAGATCGACCATGGTCGAGGCGACCTGCGGCTGGATCCCCGAGAGCACGCACTGCGCGCCCAGCATCTGCACGCCCCGCGCGAGGTGCACCAGCCGATCCGCCGTCGCCGTGTCGATCGCCTGCACGCCGGTCACGTCGATGATCGCGTGACGAGCCCCCACGCGGGAGACGTGATCGAGGAGGCGCGAGGCCATCTCCGCCGCACGCTGCGAGTCCACCACGCCCACCACCGGGAGCACGAGCACGTCGCGCGCGACCTCGATCACCGGCGTGCTGAGGTCCTCGAGCGCGAGGCGCAGGCGAGCCACCAGATCGCGGTTCTCGACGTCGCGCGCGGCCAGCGTCTCGTTCCGCGCCTTCAGCTCGCTCGAGAGCCGCTCGCGCTCGGTCACGTCGGTGAAGACCGCGATCGCGCCGCCGCCGACGAGCGGACGCGCCGTGCTCTCGATCATCGCGCCCTCGGGCTTGTCCGGCGAGACCAGGAACATCAGGCGCTTGATGACGGTCTCGCCCATCATCATCGCCCGGATCGGCGGGAGCTGATCGAAGGGGACTGGCGTGGTGCGATCGACCTCGAAGCACTGGAACATCGTCTGCCAGTCGGCCCCTTCGGGCATCTCCTGGTTGGCCGCCGCCGCGATGTGGCTGCCCGCGGCGTTGGTCTTGATGGTCCCATCCGCGCCGAACACGCAGATCCCGTCGGGGTGCTCCTCGTAGACCGCGTCGAGGATCGCCTTGGTGCTCGCGAGCTCGGTCTTGGTCGCGGCGAGCTCGGCCTCCAGCGCGGCTACGCGATCGTCGTGGGTCGTCTGCATGGGTCGGGTCTCCTTCGGGCTTCAGTCGGTGCGGGGGTTCTGGCTATGCTCGCGCGGTGCAGCACTCCGTCGGCGCGCGCGTGAGGGCTTGTCCTGGCGAGACGGTCAGCGGGGACCACGCGGTCATCCGCGTGCTCGACGACCGGGTGTTGATCGCCGTGATCGACGGCCTGGGCCACGGCCCCGAGGCCGCGCACGCCGCGAACGAAGCGGCGGCGATCCTGCAGAACGAGGAGCCGGTCCTCGTCTCGCTCTTCGCGAGCGCGCACGCGGCGCTCGCGGGCACCCGCGGCGCCGCGATGACCGTGGCGATCGCGGGACCGGGCAGCGTGGACGTCGCGGGGGTGGGCAACGTCGCGCTCCGCGCGCACGGCGCGAGCGCGGCGGAGGTGCGGCCCGCGCCGGGCATCGTGGGCTCGGGCCGCTTCCGGCTGCGTCCGCAGACGATCACCTGGTCCGGGCGCGTCCGCGTCGTGCTCGTGAGCGACGGCGTCTCCCGGCGCTTCGGCTGGGAGGATCTCGAGGGCCTCGGCCCCGACGAAGCCGCCACGTGCCTGGTCGAGCAGCACGGCAGCGCGCGCGACGACGCCACGGCGCTCGTGCTCGATCTGTTCGACCCGAGCATCACGCATCCGCCTGCTCCGCCTCGCGGTCTTCGCGGCTGAGCTCGCGCCCGACCACGCGCAGGCCGAGCTTCTCGAGCCCCGCCTCGAGATCGATCGCGGTGTCGATGCCCTCGAGCTCGATGCCCATCTCCTGCAGGGTGATCACCACCTCCGAGGAGAGCCCCGTCAGCACGGCCCGCACGCCCATCAGGCGCGCCGCGGCGGCGATCTTGCCGACGGTCGCGCAGAGGTGGCTGTCCATCATCCACACCCCCGACGCGTCGATCACCATCCCGCTCGGCCCGCGATCCCGGATCCGCTCGAGGATCGTCCGCTTGAGCTCGTCGATCTGGCTGTCGCGGATGTCGCCCTGCAGGGGCACGAGGAGCTGACCCCAGAGCTCGACGACGGGGATGGTGTGGCTGGTCTTGTCCATGCGGTTCTCTCTCGATCGAGCGGCGCCTCGGCGGCGCGACGCGGGGTTGGATGAGTCGTCGGCCGGGCCCGCTTCAGAGCGCGATCTCGGCCTCGACGCGGGTGCCGCGAGCGCTGGTCTGCACGTCGAAGCGCCGCGCCAAGCGCCGCACCCCGATCAGTCCTTTGCCCAAGCCCGTGCGGCTCCGGTAGCGGCCCGAGAGCACCTCCTCGAGGTTCGCTATCCCCTTGCCTTCGTCGACCGCGCAGAGGGTGACTTGAAACGACTCGCGCTCGGGGATGAGCTCGATGAAGCCGCCGCCCGCGTACGCGACCGCGTTGCGCGCGAGCTCGCTCGTGGCCGTGGCCAGGCGCTGCACACCCAGCGCGCCCGCGCCCATCGCGAGCGCGAGCTCGCGGGCGCGCATCCGCACGACGGACACGTCGGCCTCCGTGAGCACCGGGTGGCGCTCGGCCTCGGGTGGCGCGAGCGGTCCCGACGCGAGCGCGAGGATCTCACGCATCAACGGCGCCTGCAGGCTCGGATCGACGAAGAGGCGGAGGCCGGCCTCGAGCTGGGTCGCGACGAGCGGGATCTGATCGGCGCGCAGCTCGCCCTCCGGGACCTGCGCGCCGCCGAGCGCGCGGCGGAGCAGCGACTGCGCGAGGATCTCGGAGAGGTAGCGCCGGAGCGTGTCCTCGAGGGTGCGGCGGAGGTCAGTCATCGCTCTTGCTCGCGAGCGGCAGGTCGAGCTCGATGCCGTCCTCCATCACCACCAGCATCGCGCCCGCGGCGAGGGCGAGCTGCACGGCGGCGCCCATGCCGGGACCGGGGTCGTGCCCGACGCTCTGCCAGGTGATCCGCACCCGAGCGCGCTGCCCGGCGCGCGTCGCGCTCACCCGGATCCGATCGAGCCGCGGCGCGACCGCCAGCGCCGCCAGCAGCATGCGCACCAGGCGCACCTCCCGGCCGCGCACCCGCACGGGCTCGACATCGCCGAGCTCGACCTCGAGCCCCGCGACGTGCACCCGCGCCAGGGTCACGGCCGACAGCAGGAGGCCGCGCAGCTCGGGGGCCTTCGAGTTCGCGTGCGAGAGCCCACGCATCGCGCGGTTGGCGATCGCGGTGGCGAGCTGCCCCGCCTCGAGGAGCAAGGCCATCCGCCGCGGGTCCGCCTCGCCGTCGAGCAAGCGCTGGAGCTCGGCGAAGCAGCTCGAGATGATGCTCGTCATCTGCGGAAGCTCCTCGGCGAGCGCGCGGCTGACGGGGCCGGACGAGTGCGGTCGGGTGGAGCGAGTGCGGAGCTCGTCGGTCATCACACCGCGCCCTGAGCACGGCATGTGCCAGACGTGTGTCCAGGACTGACGCCACGAAAATGGAGCTATCGGGGGCGCGGCGGCGGCGACTCCGTGTCGGGATTCCGCCATCGACGCGCGGCATTCCGCGAATGCAATCCGCGCGTACAGCGGCGGTGGACCGACGATGGTCGGCGAGACGACTCAGCCTCGCTCAGCGCTTCGTCTTGCGCGGCGCTTGGATCCCGAGCGCGCGCATCCGATCCCGCAGCGTCGACGGGCTCAGCCCCAGCGCCAGCGCCGCGCCGCCCTCGCCCGCGATCCGGTAGCCCGCCTGCTCGAGCGCGGCGATCAGGTTGTCGCGCTGCAGCGCGCGGAGCTCGTCGTCCGTGCGGATCAGCGGGACCTCGCCGCTGCCCGCATGAATCCCGCCCTGCAGCGTCGGAGCCGTCCGCGTGCGCCGCGTTCCGCTCTCCGTGACCGAGCTCCCTTCGAGCTCCAAGCGGAGCGGGGCGGTGGCCGACAAGATCACCGCGCGCTCGATCGCGTGCGACAGCTCCCGCACGTTGCCCGGCCAGGGATACGCCTCGAGCGCCGCCCGCTGCGCTGCGCTGAAGCTCAGCCCGGCGCGTCCGAGCTCGCGCGCGAAGCGGCGCAGGAAGATCGTCGCCAGCGGCGCGATGTCGGCCACCCGCTCGCGCAGCGGCGGCACGACGATCGGAAAGACGTTGAGCCGGTAGAAGAGGTCCCGGCGAAAGCGGCCCGCCTCGACCTCCGCCTCGAGATCGCGGTTCGTCGCGGCGACGATGCGGACGTCGACGCGCCGCACCCGCTCTTCGCCCACGCGCTCGAGCTCCCCCTCCTGCAAGACGCGCAGGAGCTTCGCCTGCAGATCGATCGGGATCTCGCCCACCTCGTCGAGAAAGAGCGTTCCCTTGTCGGCGAGCTCGAAGCGACCCGCGCGATCGCGGTGCGCGCCGGTGAAGCTGCCGCGCGCGTGCCCGAAGAACTCGCTCTCGAAGAGATCGCGGGGAATGGAGGCGCAATTGACCTTCACCAGCGGCGCCTCGGCGCGGGGACTGCGGGCGTGCAGCGCGCGCGCGATCAGCTCCTTGCCCACCCCGCTCTCGCCCCGCACCAGCACCGTCGCGCCCGTCGGCGCCACCGCGTCGAGCGCCTCGAGCACCGCGCGCATCGCGGCGCTCTCGGCGACCATGCCGTCCACGTCGAGCCGCCGGGCCTCCTCTTCGCGCAGGTAGTCGCGCTCGCGCTCCGCGCTCGACTTGAGCCGACCCAGCTCTTCGTACGCCTCGCGCTGGGCTTGCTCCGCCTCGCGCCGCGCGAGCGCGTTGCCCAGCACGTCCGCGAGGATGCCGCGGCGCCGCTCGATGAGGCGCTGGGCCCCGCGATCGCCTGCGTGCAGCCCGAGCACCGTGCGCTTGGTGCCGCGCCTCCGGATGGCGAGCATCGCGACCACCTTCACGCCCGCCGCGATCCAAGCGCGCGTCACCGGGTGCTGGGGATCGAGGTCACGCGCGTGCAGCCAGGAGAAGCCGTCGCGCATCAGCGCCTCCACCGGCGCGCCCAGCTCGCGCAGGGGGCCCACCCGGTTCAGCGCGACCGGGAGCGCGCGCGTCTGGTGCGTCACGACGTAGGTCTGCGCGTCGGGATCGATCTCGAGCAGCACCGCGCGCAGCGTGCCGGTCTGCTGGCGCAGGCGCTCGAGCGCCGCCTCGATCACGTCGTCGAACCCCGCGGCGGGCGCCTCGATGAACGACGACGAGATCGACGAGATGACCGCGTCGAGCGAGCGGTCGTGCATGAGCTGCTGCTCCGCGTTCGCGCGCACCAGCGCGTTGGTGAACATGCGACCGACCAGCGCGAGCCGGCTACGGAGCGGCGCCGACCAGGTGCGCACCCCGTCCAGCACGTCGAGGCCGAGCGCGCCGATCAACCGGTCGTGCGCCAGGAGCGGCAGGATGAGCTGCGCGGTGATGCCCCGCTCGCGGAGCGTCTGCACCTCGTCGCTGTGCTCGTCGGCGAGCAGCTGGGTGCTGTCGTCGATGATCCAAGGCGCGCCCTCGAACATCCGCGCGGTCACCACGGGGTAGCGGTCGAGCGACATCACGCGCTCGGCGCGCGGCGGCACGCCGGGCGCGCACCACTCGTGGTCGAGTCGAATCTCGTCGTCGCGCAGCTCGTAGAGGTACGCGCGGTGCGCGCCGCGATCGGCGGCGAGCTTCTCGAGCGCGTCGCGGATGGCGCCGTGCAACCCCTCGCCCGACGCGGCGAGCAACCGCGTGCTGATCTCGGAGAGCAGCCCCTCGAAGCGCAGGCGATCCGCGGTCCGTTCGTCGGCCTCGCGCCGGTGCAGCGCCGCGGCGACGAGCTGAGAGAAGAGGCGTACGCGCGCGTCACCGAACGGGCTGCGCTCCTGACCGGGAGCCCAGGTCCAGCGCAACGCGCCCTGCTCGCTGCCGCCCACGGCGAGGCGCACCCACGTCCGCTCGGGGGCCTCCTCTGCGCGCGGGATCGTCCACGCGCCATCCCGCACGCCCTCGACGGCGACCGGCGCGAGCGCCGCGCTGCCGCCCGTCGCGACCCAGTCGAAGCGAGGCCGCAGCACGCCGTGCTCGTGGGTCATCAGCGTGATCCGGGTGGCGCGCAGCGCGACGCCGACCCGCGCGAAGCTGGCTTCGATCGCCGCGTCCAGCGCCGCCCCGCTCGCCTCGCTCAGCTGCTGCGACGCCGCGGCGAGCGCCGGCTCGAAGCGGAGGTGCTCCTCGAGGCCCTCGGCGGAGGCCTCGGTGCACAGCATCGCGAGGCCCGGCGCGCCGCTGCCGAGGCGCGCGGGCGAGATGGTCGCGCGCACCGCCGAGCGATCGCCCGCGAGGAGCACGCTGCGGACGGGCGCGCCGGTGCGGCGCACCGCTTCGAGGTGCGGAACGAGCTCGCTGGCCAGCGCGCTCGACACGTCCTCGACGCGCTTGCCCAAGTGCTCGGCGAGCGGCACCCCGTCGATGGCCGCGAGCAGCTCGTTGATGCGCACGTAGCGCAGGTCGCTGTCGAAGAGCGCCACGCCCACGGACGGAGCGTCGAGGAGAGCGATCAGATCGGGTTCGAGTACGTCAGCAGTCATCGAGGCCGGCCCCCCGGGCTCGGGATCGAGCCTATCGCAACCCGGCCCCCCCGAGCGAGGGGATGACCTCGTCGGGAGCGGCCCGCGAGAAGGGATCTCAGCCTCGCGGTTCGGCCGGACGCGGGCGGCCGCGGCAGGGCCAGCGCGAATCGAGGCTCAGTCGAAGAGCGTGCGCGCGGCATGACGCGCGACATTCGCCACGTGCCGCGGACGGTAGTGGTAGCGGAGGTACGCCCACTCGCGGAGGTGCTCGAGCCGCTCGGGCGAGATCGCCGGGTGGCGCCACGTCGGTCGAAAGCCCGTGAGCACCCGGCGCCCCGCCGGCAGCTCGCGACCGCGCGCGGCCTCCACCAGCGTGGTCCCCGGGTATGGGGTCGCGGTGGTGAACTGCACCGCGAACGAGCCGAGCTCCTCGGCGAGCGCGACGGTCGCCCGGATCGTCGCCTCGTCGTCCTCGGGGAGCCCGAGCACGTAGTTGCAGATCACGCGGATGCCCATGCCCTCGGCCTCACGCACGATCGTGCGGAGGTGATCGATCGACGGAGGTTTTCGCTTCTGTCGCGCGAGCATCGAGGCGTCGGCGCTCTCGACCCCGAGCTCCAAGCTGCGAAGCCCCGAGCGGTGCAGCACGCGCAAGAGCTCGGCGTCGAGGCGATCGGCGCGCATCTCGGCCGACCACCGCACATCGAGCGGGCGCAGGCCTTCGGCGATCGCCAGCGTCCGCTCGCGATCGAGGTTGAAGAGCGGATCACGGAACGCGATGCCCCGCGCGCCGTAGCGATCACGGAGGTGGCGCGCCTCGGCGATGACGCGCTCGGGCGCGCGCTCTCGAAAGCGCGCGGTCACGCGCCAGGGGCAGTAGCCGCAGCCGTACGGGCAGCCGCGCGCCGAGCTGAGCGGCAGCGTCGGGCCCCGCCGCGCGACGGGTGAGGTGAGGAGCGCGTACCGGAAGCTGTCGACGGGAAACGCGCTCCAGTCGGCGAACGGGAGCGCGTCGAGATCGGCGACCTCGCCGGCTTGGGTCAGCCCCCGTCCGTCGAGGAGCGCAGCGCCGAGGGCCTCGGGCTCGCCGCCGATCACCGCGTGTGCCACGTCGAGGTAGCGCGCGGGCTCGCTCGTCGCGGTCGCGCCGATCGCGAACGTCCTCACCCCGCGCGCGCCGAGCTCGGCCATCACCTGACGCTCGGCGTCGGTGTCGGTGATCGAGGTGAACACGATCGCCGCGTCGACCTCCGGCAGCGGCGTCGGACGGCGGCCCGGGACGCGATCGAGCCGGGCGTAGCGCACGTCGTGTCCAGCTTCGCGGAGCTGCGCGGCCAAGATCCCGAAGGTCACCGGGGGCAGCTCCGCGATGGCGCCCTTGGCGCGCTCGAGCAAGCGCGCGGGCCAGGACGCGCCCACCTCGAAGACCGTACCGAACCCGCCGGCGACGTCCTTGAGGGTGCAGGTCGGGTGGGAGAAGACGGTGACGAGCGCGACGCGCACGCGCCTGCCCTAGTTTGGCGCGCTGGCGAAGTCGAGCCCGTTCGCGCGAGCGGTCGCAATCCGAGCCCGTTCCGCCGCGCGAATCAGGGCGACCGCGACGCGGGGATCGCGAAGCAGCAGACCGCGAGGCGATCGGCCCGCCCAGAGACCGAGCCGCCGCTGCGCAGCGCGACCATCGTGAACGTGATCGTGATCGTGGTCGTGAACGTGAACGCGGGCGACGGCCGACGGCGAGATCGAGCGGAGAAAAACGACCGTTCACGACCACGACCACGTTCAAGTTCACGTTCACGACTGTCGCGATCGACAGCGCGCCACTTGGCGAGCGGTGCGCGCCCCAGCGACGCGCTCGCGAAGGACCAGGGGCCGCAGGTCGAAGCTGCGCTTCGATGCGGAGCGCGGCCATCGCGAACGTACGCGGACGTCGTGATCGAGAGCGACGGGCTCCGATCGCTTACGTCTTCAGAGGCGGCGGAAGACGCCGACCACTACGCCGAGGATGTGGGTCTCTCGCCAGTCGTGCTTCGAGATGAGGATCGGGGCGTAGTCCCGGTTCGCGGGCTGCAGCCGGATGTGGCTCGACTCGGGGAAGTAGTACTTGCAGGTCGCCTCGTCGCCGACCATCGCGATCACGATCGAGCCCTTCGGGGCTTCGGCCTGCTTGCGCACGAAGACGTAGTCGCGGTCGTGGATGCCCGCCTCGATCATCGAGTCGCCCGAGATGCGGAGGCCGAACACCTCTCCGCCCTGGTCGCGGCGACCCACGCGACCGCCGCCGAAGCCCAGCATCATCCGGTCGATCCGGACGGTGTCGCTGCGCTCCTCGATCGCCTGGTGCAGCGCGCCTGCCGCGACGCGGCCGACGATCGGGATCTCGATCAGGTCGTCGTCGATCACGGGTGCGCCGTTCGCGGGCGCCACCTCCGCCTTGGCGAGGGACACCGCCTTGCCGCCCGAGCCCACGAGCGAGAGCCCAGCGGGCCGCGCGACCTCGGGCGTGCCGAGGAGATCGCGGGTCACCTGGGTGGGCCTGAGCGTGCGCGACTTCATGTCCTCGCGCGTCAGGTAGCCCTTGCGCTCGAGCGCCCGGAGGTGGTCGTTCACCCCGTTGGTGCTCCGGATGCCGAGCTTCATCCCGATCTCGCGCAGCGTCGGGGGATAGCCCCGGTCGTCGATCGACGTGCAGATGAAGTCGAGCACCATGCGCTGACGATCGGTGAGCTTCTGCATCGGGCCTCCAGCCTTCACGGACGGGACGCGCGGACGGCACTGGACGAGATCGCAGTGGAACATCAGCGCAGTAGGGTTCGGTACCGCCCTGGACGGATGGGCACTGCCCAGGCGGCCAGGTGTCGCGCAGGATTACGTGCCCTTTGTTCACCCGTCAACATTCTTGCAGTGATCGGGCGCCAATTACTGAAAAGATTGGACCTTTCAGCGAGCGAGCTGGGCCCGCGCGGCCCGCACGAACGGCGTCGTGGGCATCGCGGCCATCACCCGGAGCAAGTCCGTCGGCCCTGCCCGCTCGCTCAAGAAGCGCGCGACCGTCGCCACGTCCGCCTGCGCGAAGAGACCGACGAGCGCCTCACCCACCCGCTCGGGGTGCGCCGGGAGCGACGCGAGCGCGAAGCGGAGGAACACCGCGTCGAAGAACGTCGCCAGCGGGCTGCGCACCTCGGGCCAGCGCGGCGGCGTGCGGGGCCTGGTCCGCAGCACCGCTGCGAGCGCGTCCGCGTGACGCTGCAAGAACGCGAACGCGTAGCCGGTCGAGCCCTTCGCCGCGCCGCCCGACAGCCCGGCGCGCACGATGCGCGGCGAGCCGCTGTCCTCGGCGGGTGCCGCGCTCATCGGCAAGACGCCGTGCTCGCGCCGCAGCACCTCGCAACGCCCTGCGCCCGCGCGCTCGAGCCACGCGGCGATCGCGTCTTCGTGATCGAGCGGCGCCCGGTCCCCGGTCGGGAGAAAGTACGTGTCCTCGATCAGCGCGACCCGCTCGCTCTCGGGCAGCACGTACACGAAGTGCGGGCCTCGCTGCTGCGGAACGCGGAAGTCCATCAGGATCGCGCGGTCGGGATCGAAGATCGGCCGCTCGCTCCGCACGACGTGCCCCACGAAGACCTGGCTCAGCGCGGGCGTGATCGCCCCCGGCGAGAAGCGTCCTCGCGCGTCCACGACGTAGCGCGCGCGCCGCGGGCCGTCCGACGTGTCGATGCGCACCGCGTCGCCTTCGTCGGTGAGCGACTCGACGTTCGCGCCGAGCGAGACCCGAACGCGAGGATCTTGCGCGAGCATCCGGAGCGCCGCCGCGTAGAAGAGCTCGCCCGCGATGCGGACGTACGGATGGGCGCCGGTGCTGCGGCGCACCTCGGCGCCGTCGGGCGCAAAGAGCGTGAGCGCGCGGTAGCGGTGCTCGATCGCCGACTCGAAGGGATGCGAGCCCGCGAAGTGAAAGCCCGAGAACGTGCGGTCGTCGCCGAAGGTGGTGCGGGGATCGAAGAGCGAGACCGAGAGCCCGCTGCCGACCAGCCGCGCCGCCAACGAGAGCCCGGCGGCGCCCGCTCCGCAGATGGCGACGTCGATCACCTCGTCGCGATCACGCGCCATCATCCGGACCTCAGAGCACGGCGCGCGCGGCTTCGATCCAGCCGAGCTTCTCGAGGCGCTTGAGCGGAACGCCGAGCTTCTCGGCGACGTCGGCGAGATCGGCCTCGGTCCACGCGGCGATCTGTGCGGGCTCGGTGATGCCCAGCTCGCGGAGCTGCTTCTCGTACTTGGGCCCGATGCCCTTGATCTGCCGAAGCCCCTCGGCGCCTGCGCTGGTGCTGCGCGACGCCGGCGAGGCGGCCTTCTCCAGCGCGTCGAGCCGCTGAAGGAGCGGGGAGAGATCGACGCTGGCCGCGTCGCCGCTCGCCGGGGCGGCGCGCTTCTCGAGCGCGCTCAATCGCAGATCGATGCGCTCGACCGCGCGGTGCAGATCGGTGAAGCGGGCGTCGCTCTCGAGTCGATGCACGCGCGCCTCGACGCTCTCGAGGCGTGCCTTGCGGGACTCGAAGAGCCGCGCGTGCTCGGCGAGCTCGTGCTGTGCGGTCGCCTGACTGGCGCGGGCTTGACCCATCCCGTGCTCCAGCTTGTCCAGCCGTTCGATCAGGGGATCGAGGGCGACCGGGCGCTCGGCGCGCTCGAGCGCGCCCCGCACTTCGCGTTCGAGCGACGCGCGGGCCTCGGTGAGCTGGGCCTCGAGCCGCTGCACGGCCGCCGCGAGCGTCGCGGTCGCCGCCTCGGCTGCCTCGGCGCGCCGCTGCGCCGCGAGCACGTCGTCGCTCGCGCGGGACAGGGCCGCGCGCGTTGCCTGGAGCTGCACTTCGATCTGCCCTACCCGCGCGTCGCTCGGCGCGCTGCCGGGCGCGGGCCGAGGGATCAGCAGCGACGCCGGCACGGACGCGCGACCTTGCGCGGTGGCGCCGGCGACCGACTTGTCCAGCTCGACCGGCTCGGCTGGCTCGAGCGCAGGCGGCGGATCGAGCGCAGGCGGAGGCTCGAGCGCAGGCGGCGCCGCCGCCGCAGGGATCGAGGGCGGGCCGGAAGGGATCGTGTTGCGGCTGGGCTCGACGGCCTCGGGGACGCTCGGGGCGATCGGAGCATCCAGCGGCGGCGCGACGACGCCGCCCGGCATGGTCGCGGTCACGCTCGTGCGCGACAGAGGCGGCGGCGTCGAGGCGCGCAGCGCGACCGGGCGCGGCGGCGCAGACGGACGAGGCGGCGCCGAAGGTCGCGCGGCGAACGGCGTGGACGGAGTGACCGTGACCCCGAGCGGCGGTGGCGCCGGGAGTGGAGGCGGCGCGGCAGAAGCGCGAGCAGGCATCGGCCTGACCGAGAACCCCGAGCGCGCAGCGGGTGAAGGGAACGCCGCGGCCGCAGCCGAGCTCGGGGTTCCCCGCGGTCGATGCCCCGGCGGCGCCGGCGTCGGTCGCTTGGGGACGGCGATCGCAGGGTTGGTGTCCTCTGCGTCGTTCGGATCGTTCGGGGAAGACACGGCGCGCGATGATAGTGCGCACCTCCGCGCCGACGGAACCGCTTTCGTGGCCAGCGCTCTCGTGCGCTCTCTGCGCACATCGCGAGCCCATGTCGCATCGCGGCAACATCGGGCGGCTTCTCGGCTACCATCCCGCGCTCGATGGCTTCCTCGGAGTCTTCACGCCCCACCCCGCTCGGCGTCGCGCGCGCCCGCTTCGTGGATGGCCTCGCCCGCAAGTCCCAAGAGCTGAGGGGCTCGCTCGCGTTGCTCGCGGCGACGCCCCACGAGGAGCGCCCCCGGGAAGAGCTGCGCCGCCGGCTCCACGCGCTCTACGCGTCGGCCCAGGTGTTCCAGCTCGAGGCGCTCGCCGGCGCGCTGAAGGACGGCATCGTTCGCCTCGATCAGGCGCGCGAAGAGCGGGTGCCGGTCGGGCAGGACGACCTCGACTCGCTCGCCAGCCTCGCGGCTACGCTGCCGTTGCTCGGCTCGCAGACGCCGGCGAGCGATCCCGCGATCGTCATCCCGACCGCCGCGCCGATCCCCCTGGTGAACCGGGTCTCCACCGGGCCCGTCGCGCCGCCGCCCCAGCGCAGCACGTACCCGGGGCCGGCGGTGGTCCCCTCCCCCGTGCCGCTGCCGGAGCGCTCGATCTCTCGCCCTCCGCTCGTCGGCAGTGAGCTCCAGTTCGGCCGCGCTCCGTCGGCGCCGCCCCCCGAGCCGGGCCGTTCCCCGGCGACGCCAGCGCCCGCAGCGACGCCGGCTCCGGCCGCGCCGCCAGCCCCCGCCGCGCGCGCGCCCGAGCTGAAGCAGAAGCTCGCCGGCTCGATCCTCGAGCGACCGATGGCGCCCCGCAGCGCGCGCCCGCCGGTGGTCAGCGTGCTGGTGCTCGACGGCGCGGAGGTCGTGTCTCGCGCGCGCAGCATCCTGCCCTCCGATCGGTTCGAGGTGCTCGGGGCCGCCGACCCCGAAGAGGCGCTGCGCCTCGCGCGCTCGAGCTCCCCCGACGTGGTGCTCGTGGACCAGGCGCTGCTCGCCTCCAAGGCGGAGTTCTTGCGCCGCTTGCGCGACGACCCGCTCACCGACTTCGTGCCCGTCGTGGCGCTCAGCCCGGAGGCCGACTTCGATCCGGTGCGGGCGCGCGAGCTCGGCGCGCTCGACGCGGTGAAGAAGCCGCTCGAGGTCAGCATGATCGAGCCGGTCCTGGTGCGGCTCGGTCTCGGAGAAGGCCCGCGCGATCCCAGCGGCCTCGGCGGCGACCTCACGATCGAAGAGATCGCCGGACGCGTCGCGGAGGAGATCCGGCGCGGCCTGGTGGAGTCGGCCGAAGAGGGGCGCGATCTGTCGGTCCCGGTGGGCGACGGCGCGGAGATCCTCGCGGCGACGTGGGCCGCGATCGGCCGCATGCGCGCTCACCTCGCCGTGCGCAGCGGCGGTCGGGTGCACTTCCGCGAGAAGGGTTCGGGCCCGGCGTTCCTCGCGCTCACCGACGAAGACACGGGCACGGAAGAGCACGTCGAGGTCTCGCTCCGCGATCGCCGCGTGATCGTGGTCGACGACGATCCCGCGGTCGTGTGGTTCTTCGCCGGTCTGCTCCGCGAAGCAGGCGCAGACGTGCAAGAGGCCGACGACGGCCTTCAAGCGCTCGATCTGGCGCGCAAGGTCCGCCCCGACGTGATCATCAGCGACATCCTGATGCCGGGGATCGACGGCTTCGCGCTCTTGCGCGAGCTGCAGCGCGACCCGGTGCTCGCCGACGTGCCGGTGATCCTGCTCTCGTGGAAGGAGGACTTCCTTCAGCGCATGCGCGAGCTGCAGAGCGGCGCGAGCGGCTACCTCCGCAAGGAAGCGGGCGCTGCGCAGATCCTCGCCTCGGTGCGCGACGTGCTGCGACCGCGCGCGCGCCTGGAGTCGCGGCTGCGCGCGGGCGGCGAGGTGCGGGGGCGCCTCGCGCGGGTCGGACCGATCGCGCTGCTCAAGACCGTCGCGCAGCTCCGGCCCAACGCGCGGGTGACCGTGCGCGACGCGTGGAACCTCTTCGAGATCGATCTTCGCGAGGTCGACGGCAAGGGACAGCTGATCGACGTGACCCGCACGGCGAGCGACGGTTCGTTCAGCCGCGGGCCGCGCGTGGTGCCCTCGCTGCTCGGCGCGACCGAGGGACGCTTCACCGTGAGCGACGCGGACGCGCCCGTGCGCGGCAGCGTGAAGGAGCCGCTCGATACGCTGCTCGCGCAGAGCGCGGCGCTGCTGGGCGGCGTCGTGCAGGCGGTGTCGGGCAAGCACCTGGCGCACGCGCACCAGATCGAGCTCGATCCCGATGTGCTGGCGAGCGTGACCCGGGCATCGCCCGCGCACGTGACCGAGGTCGTGGATCTGCTGGGCGAGGGGCACGGCCCCCGCGCGCTCTTGCTCGAGGGGCGCGTCGCGCCGCAGGTGCTCGAGGGCGTGCTCGTCGATCTGGCGCGGCAAGGCGCGATCATCGGCGTGCGCGGAGAGCGCGGCGAGGATCGCATCGAGCTCGCGCGCAAGGAGCGGGGCGAGACCGAGCTCCCGACCCGCACTCCGTCGCTCGCGCCGCCCGGGCGCGCGCCAGCGAGCACGACGCCGGGTATCGGCGCGATCGATCCGAGCACCCTGCCGACGTCGCCCGGCGACCTCTTGGTGTCGGAGGAGCCGACGCCGGTCGACCTCCCCGCGCCCGACATGGGCTGGCTGAAGAGCGAAGAGACGACCGAGAACATCGTGCGTCAGGCACTTCGGCCCGAAGCCGAGATCGTCGCAGAGGATCGCGCGAGCCAGCGCCCGCCCGCTGCCGAATCCAGCACTGCAGAATCCAAGACTGCCGAATCCAAGACCGCCGAGTCCAAGACCGCCGAATCCAAGACTGCCGAATCCAAGACTGCCGAATCCAAGACCGCGGAGCCGAAGGCGGCGGTCGTTCGCCCGCGCCTGAAGAACACCGTCGCTGGGATCGAGGCGCGGCCCGTGGCGCCCGCCGGCAAGCCGCCGGTCACCACCAAGCCCGCGCCGGGGGTGATGGACGGACCGCTGCCATGGATCGCGGGGATGGGTCTGTGCGCGCTCATCGGCTACGTCGGCTACCAGGCGATGCACGTGGAGCCCGCCGCCATCGATCCCACCACGACCACCGCCCCGGTGATCGCGCCGCCCGTCGCGCCCCCCGACGCCCCCGTCGACGCGCCGCCTCCCCCGCCGCCGCGGCTGGTCTCGGGCTTCGGCGTCGAGGAGCCCGAAGCCGCCGTGCCGGTCGGCGAAGGCCAAGGGGTCCTGCTCTTCGAGGGCGGCACCGGCGCCATCCGCGCGCACATCACCCGCGAAGACGGCAGCGCCGAGGGCGAGGTGATGCTCGCGTCGGACGACGTGACCGTGGTCGTCGCCGAAGGGGTGTACGGCGTGACGTTCGAGTCGGGCGAAGACCTGACGGTCCGCTTCACCCGCGTGGCCGCAGGAACGACCCGCCGCCTCCCCCGCCCCTGAGCGACCGAGCAAACCCGCGAGACCGGGATTCTCGAATCGTGAACGTGAACCTGAACGTGGTCGTGAACGTGAACGAAACCGCCGATCACACGGCTGATCAGAA
>CAYZQM010000030.1:17098-37946 GCA_964480175.1 uncultured Sandaracinaceae bacterium | reverse complement strand
TCTCGCGATGACGGGCGAGGCGACGCTGCGCGGCCGGGTGCTCCCCATCGGCGGCGTGAAGAGCAAGGTGATGGCGGCGCACCGCGCGGGCTTCCGCAAGGTGATCCTCCCCAAGCTGAACGAGCGCGACTGGCCCGAGGTCCCCGAGCAGGTGCGCGCGGAGATGGAGCTCATCACCGTCGAGGACATGAGCGAGGTGCTCGGTCACGCGCTCGAGCTCGAGCCGGTGACCGCGCCGCCGACCGCCCCCTCGAGCGGCTCGGGCACCACGCCGACCGCGGCCGCCTGAACGGCGAGCCACCGGACACACGACGCGGCCTCTCCCGATCCGGGAGAGGCCGTCGTCGTCGTCGGTGCTCAGCCCAGCATGAGGATCAGCAGTGCGAGCGCCGCCAGGGGGAGCCATGGCAGCGAAGCCACGGCGATCGCGCGGAACGCGTCGAGGTGGGGTGGACCCATCGCGAAGAGGGCATGGAGACGGATGCGGGCGAGTGCGAGCACACTCGCAACGATCGCCGCGGGCCACAGCGTCGCGTGCTGCGCCCCGATCGTGACGGCGGCGACGGAGACCACGGTCGCCGGCGCCAGTGCATCGACGTACGCGTTCGCACGAAAGAAGTGCTCGACCGAGACGCGCCGTCCACCGACGGCCCAGTTGCCGAAGGCGAACACGACGGCCTTCGCCAACGAGAGCGCGACGCCTACGACCGGAACGATCACGAGGACGCACGCCGACGCAAAGATGCTCGCCCACACGGCTCGGCCGGCGCTGATGGAGGTCAGTAGACCGAGGATCGCCCACCCGACCCCTAGCACGGCGTGGCTGAGCATCGCGAACACGACGGCGGGACCCACTCGCCCCACGCCCAACCGCGGCAAGAACGTCCGGTCGCTCAGGACCGCCCACCAAGCACGCACGAACGTCGCTGGCGAAGGCTTGCTCTCGAAGAGATACGCCGGATGGGGCTTCCGGCAGCGAAGGCACCGATCGCCGATGCGACAGGCCTCGCACCCAAACGAGCCGCACCGTCCACACGTGAAGGTCGCGGCGATGCCGGGGTGCTCGCCGCAATGCGCGATCGCTGCGTCCTCCATGGAGCGAACGGTCATCGATGTGCGGCTCGACCGCAAGCGCTCGTTCGAGGCTACGCTCGTCCCGCATGAGCAAGGCTTCGACCGAGCGCAGCGGGATTCAGATCGTCGAGTCGTTCTTCGCCGCGGCCTCCGCGTTCGACATGGACGCGGCGTTCGCGCACTTCACCGACGACGTCGAGTACCAGAACGTGCCGCTCCCGCCCGATCGGGGGCGCAAGAACGTCGAGCGCACGCTGCGCGCGTTCATGCGGTTCACGAATGTCTTCGAAGTGAAGATGCACCACATCGCGGAGACCGATGGGGTCGTGCTCACCGAGCGCACCGACATCCTGCGGGGGCCGCTGCTCGACACCGAGTTCTGGGTCTGCGGCACGTTCGTCATCCGCGACGGACGCATCGCCGTGTGGCGCGACCGCTTCGACGTCGGTCAGGTCACGGGTCAGATGCTCGCCTCGCCGCTGCGCAAGCTCGCGAGGCGCGCCGGCCTCCTCGGCCGCTGACCGCATCGCGCGCCACGGTGTGCGCGGCGCGTGAACCCGTCGTGCTCGGCGTGCGAGCATGGAACCATGAGCCACCTGCACTTGGTCGCGCTGATCGTCGAGGACTACGACGAGGCCATTCGCTTCTTCGTCGACGTGCTCGACTTCGAGCTCGTGGAGGACAGCCTGTCGAGCACCACGGAGGGTCGGGCAAAGCGCTGGGTGGTGGTGCGTCCGCAAGGGGCCGCGACGGGGATCCTGCTCGCGCGTGCCGACGGCCCCGAGCAGGCGCGCGCGATCGGGCAGCAGACCGCGGGCAGGGTGGGGTTCTTTCTCCGGGTCGACGACTTCGACACGACGCTCGCGCGCCTGCGAGCGAGCGGGGCCGAGATCGTGCGACCGCCACGCGTCGAGCCCTATGGCTGCGTGGCGGTCTTTCGCGACGTCGCGGGCAACCCGTGGGATCTCCTCGGTCCCTTGCCCGGGTGATCAGAAGCGACCGAGGACGGCGAACGAGCCGCCGCCGTCCGTGGGTGCGACGGCGACGTCGAGGTCGAGGCCCAGGCGTCGGCGCAGGTCGCGCCGACGGTGGCCGGAATTCACGTCGAGGCCGACCGACACGAAGATTCCGATGAGCCCCACCGACGCCATCGCGGTGCCGATGCCCACCAGCGCGTGCCAGCCCGAGCGATCGCCACAGCCGCCGCTGCTGAAGCTGATGCAGAAGCCGCCCACCGCGCCGCCGAACATCATGCCGAGGCCCGCGACGTGGCTGATCACGCTGGTGATGTAGCCGGCGGTCGCGAGCGAGGCCTGGTAGTCGATGCTCGCGAGCTCGTTGCGCGCCTCGAGCCGGAGCTCGGGGCTCTCGAGCTGCTCGATGCGGAGCGCGACGTCCTCCTGGGCGTGCGCCGTCGAAGCCGACACGAGCGCGCCGAGCGCGCCGCACGCGGCCCAGAAGAGAACGACACGGAGGAGACTGGAGGAGATGCTGTGCTGGGTGGTCATGTCTCCCCCCATCGCAGCCCGCGTGCCGCGCGTCCGACCGCGAAAATGCGGGGCGGAACCGTCGATCGTGCAGCGCGATGCACGCCCGAGCGAGCACCCCGTTGCGCACCCGAGCCCCGCGGTCCGCGACGTCCCTCAGCGCGCAGCGGCGCGCGCCAGCTCGGCGGGGCTGAAGGAAGCGTCCGCGCCGAGCGACGCCACGATCCACCCTGCAGCGTCCTCTGCGCTCCCGAAGACGCGCATCGGCGCGCCCGTCCCGGCGACCAGCGCGAAGCTCGAGAGGATCCCCCGGAGGATCGCGCCTGCGAAGCCCTGCCCCGAGAAGACCACCGCGGAGCCCACGAGCCCGATGCCGGGCATGGACATGAGCCTGCGCGACTCGTCACGCACCGCGTCGGTGGTCTCTCGATCGATCGGACCTTCGGCGAGGAAGCTGAGCAACGCCACCTTGCGATGGCGCCCGCCGAGCTGAACGAGCGCTCGCTGCGCCGCGCGCACGTCTTCGACGGTGGTGGTCCTGGGCCAGCGAGCGATGAGCACGTTGTGCGACACCACCAGCTGCACGCTGACGTCGGGCTCGAACTGCATGAGCGCCGCGAGGCTAGCGCCCAGCGCGACCCATTCCCATGGAGTCGACGTGGGGTCGTGAGATCAGAAGCTGCCGCCGACCCGCAGCGTGCCGCCGTCCGTGCTCGCCGTGAGGGCGACGCTCGGCCAGCCAGCCTCGAGGCGCCGCCGCCACCCGCCGCGTCGGCTGCCTGCGTCGATCTGCAGACCGAGCGCGGTCGCGACCAACGCGAGCGACGCCCCGCCGGTGATCGCGGACGCCGCCATCCAGCGCTCGTCGATCGTGGTCCCACAGATCGGGACGATCAGGAGGGTCGAGCACTCGGCCTGCGCGAAGAGACCGGCGAACAAGAAGCCCACCGACAGCACCCCGCTGATCGCGGCGGGGATCCCGAGAACGACGCCGACCAAGTGCTGCGTGTGGATGTCGCTGCTCTCGGCGAGCGCCTCGTCGCGCTGCGCGTCGTCGAGCGCGAGCGCGAGCTCGGGATCGAGCCCCGCGTCGAACGCCTCGCGGGCCAGCCGCAGCATCGGAGAGCGAGGAAAGAGGCGGAAGCCCTCGCGGAAGATCGGGCCGGCCGCCCGTCGATCACGTCCCACGGCGCTCGCGCGCACCACGAAGTCGTCGGGCCGCGGCGTCTCGAGGGTCGAGCCGGCCACGCCGTACGACGCCGCGTAGATCGGAGCGATCGGCTCATCGAGCGATCGACCCTGCGCCGAGGCGAGCTCGGGGAGGAGGGCGAAAGAGAGGACGACGACGGTGACGAGCGTGCTGCGGGACATGCCGCGCTCCCAACGCAACGTCGGTACCGTCGCGTTCGCCGCAGTTTCGCGCATCTTCCGATCGAGCTGCGCCGGCCGTTGTACACGCCACGTGCAGTCGGCTGCACAGTCACTCAGCGCTCGAAGGGGTCGTCTTCGTCGGGCGCGGGGAGGCTGTCGAGCTCGATCGCGTCGACGGGCGGCCTGCGGGACACGGGGCTCGCGCTCGGCGCCGCGGGGGGCGCGGAGGGCAAAGGGCCGTCCATCGAGGGCGCGGCGATCGAGAGCGCCCGTCCGCTCGGCCGCACGCTCGCGACCAACGCCGGCGCCGGCTCGAGGGGTCCCACGTCGCGCGAAGCGCCCGCGTCCTCGGCGATCCACAGCATGCGCTTGGCGAGCAGCGCGACGAGCGCGCCGAAGACGAAGCCGCCGACGTGCGCCCAGTGCGCGACCGTCGAGCCCGCGTCCAAGACCGCGTACGCGACCTCGAGCGCGAGCCACAAGGGCAGGACCAGCCACGCGCGGAGATCGAAGCGCTTGTACCCGATCCACACCGTACCGAAGAGCCAGGAGCCGAAGCGCAGGTATCCCGAGCCCGATGCGACCGTCCCCCGAAAGTGGATGATGGGAATGTAGAGGAGGCCGCCCGCGACGAACCGGATCTTCGTGCGGGTGTGCGCGACCAAGAACGCTCCCATCAACCCCGCGACGGCTCCCGATGCGCCCACCACCGGTGTCAGGCCGTCGGGGGCGGCGAGCGTGTGCGCGATCAGCGCGGCGATGCCGGAGCCGAAGTAGAGCGCGAGGTAGGCCCAGCGGCGCCAGAAGCACTCGAGCACGCCGCCCGCGATGAAGAGGAACAGCATGTTCCCCGCGAGGTGAGCGAAGTTCGCGTGGAGGAACATCGAGGCGATCGCGCGCGGCACGCTCGGTCGCGCGGGCCGATAGCCCCAGCGCACGGTCGGCACCCGGTTGAGCGCGCCGATCACTTCCCGCAGCGCGTCGCCGAGCTCGGCGTCTCCCTCGCGCGAGCGCCGCTCGGGGCTCGTGTCCACGAGCGGCTGAACGATGCCATCGAGGCGCTCGGGCAGATCCTCGACCGAGAACGTCGCGCGCGCTTCGGGGTGGCTCGCGGCGACCGCATCCAAGCGCGCGACCGCGCCCTCGAGGTCGTCCATCGCGCGTGCATCCAGCGTGGCCGTGACCACGAAGAGCGCCGTGCAGATCGAGACGAGGCCGAGGGTCACCCACGGCCGGTCGTAGACCGGCTGGTCGTGCCCGATGGGCAGAAGGAATACGAGCGGCGCCATGGCCCCGGCAGAAGAGTACGCGAGGCGGCGCCGCGAACCCAGCCCCGCGTGCGCGCAGCCCTCGTCGAAGGCCGCGTCGCAGCGCGTCGCGTGTCGTGCGGCCCTTCAGTGCGCGGCGCGCGGCCTGTACTACGCTCGCGGCCCATGTCGCATCGCCGCTCCTCCATCCCTGCTCCGGTCGCCTTGATCGCGCTCTCCACGGGCACGCTCGGGGCGTGTGGCCTCTGGACGTCTGGACCCGACGGGGACGCGCTTCGGGCACGCACCGCGGATCACGAGGAGCGCCTGGTGGCGGTCGAGGCCCAGCGGGAAGAGCTCAACACCGACATGGAGAACGCGCGCACCACGATGGCGGAGCTCGAGGCCGTGCTCACGCGAGCGACCGAGCTCGTCACCCGCAACTCGGCCGACACCGGCGCGCAGGTCGAGACGCTCGCGGCGCAGATCATGGCGCAAGAGGGGACGATCGCGGAGCTGCGCAACGAGATCGAGCGCCTGCACACCGAGTTCTCCGAGATGGAGCACGACTACGAGGACCGGATGAAGAAGCTCGCGCGCCGCGCGGGCTTGGACGTCGCGCTCGAGGAGTCGGAGATCCCCGGCACCGCGGACGAGATCTACCGCCAGGCGACGGCCGCCTACGAGGCGCGCGAGTTCTCGCAGGCCCGCGCGCTCTACCGCGCGTTCGTCACCCGCCACGCGAGCGACAACCGCGCGGACGACGCGCAGTTCTACGTGGGCCAGAGCTACCTGCTCGAGGATCGTCCGGCGACGGCGCTCGGCGAGCTGCGTCGCGTGGTGTCGGACTACGCGAGCGGCGACCGCGTGCCGTACGCGCTCATGTCGATGGGCGAGGCGTTCTGGCGGCTTCACGCGTGCGACGAAGCGCGCACCGCAGTGGAGACGGTGACCACCAGCTTCCCGCGATCCCCGATCGTCGGTGAAGCGCGCACCCGCCTGCGCGAGTACCGCAGCCCGGCGCGCGGCTACTGCGAAGCCGGCCCGCGCTGACCGCGCGTCACCGGAGCGCTCGGTACCAGGCGGTCCGCCGCGAGGCGGGACGGAGCGTGGTTCGAACGCGCGTCCCGGCGCCGCGACTCAGCGGGTCGCGAGCGCGGCTTCCGCCTCACGCAGTGCGTGGTTCGCCATGCCCAGGGTCGCGTGGCTCCGCTTCACGACCAGGAGGATGAACAGGGCGTCGCTGTGGCGAACGCGACGTACGAGGAAGTGGCGATCCGACGTGGTGAACACCATCTCGTCCACGCGATCGCCGCTCGGCTGCATGTCGGCATGCGCTTGGCTGGCCGCGAGGCTCTCGGCGATCCCATCGAGCGCGGCGATGAGCGGCACGTCGGGTTGGGCGGCGATGGAGCCGAGCACCACGTGGTTGTCGATCCGCGCGATCGCGGCGCCGCAGAAGCCGTCGGTCTCGGACAAGCAGCGAAGGCTCGTCTGCACTGCGGCCGATCCCACGCGGTGCTCCGGCTTCGCCTGCTTGGGCGCCGCGAGCATGTTGCCGGTGCTCTGCGTCTTCCGCACACGCGGCGTGGCGTGCACTTCCTGGCCTCGCTCGAACGTGCCGCTGCGGTGCAGGGTGCTCACCGCGTCCAAGCGACGATGCGCGTCGCGCAGCTCGGCGAGCGAGAACGCGAACACCTGACCCGTCGCGATGGTGCCGTGGACGCGCAGGCCCGTCGGCGAAGCGCCCATGAGCACGGCGCCGAGCAGGTTCGCGTTGTGCTCGAGGAGCGCCGCGCGCAGCGCGTCCGGTGAGATGGTCCCCGCGGCCGCGCCCACGAGAGACGAGAGCTTGGGCGCGTCGGCCACGGCCGCGCTCAGCGACGCGCGATCCATCCCCGCATGCCGCAGCAAGAGCGACGTGAAGCTCCCGCGCTGCGCCGCATCGCGCACCCACGCGATCCCATCGCGCGTCACGTACACCTCGAGCTCGGCCGATTCGGTCATCATCCGCAGCACGACGGTCTGCCCTGGGCCGACCTCCGCCGCGGCGCTGCTGACGGCCTCCTCGAAGGCCGACGCTGGACGTGCGGGGCGTTCGGTGAGGTGGCGTAGCGGCGGAACCAAGTGCACGGAGGGCCGCGTATGCGAACGCAATGCCGACGGAGAACGCGCGGAGCGCGCCGATCGAACGCAGCGTGAGCGTTTCAGTATTGAAAACTGTCGTCTCGATCCTGCATCGTGCCGCCGGCACCCCACACGCTGCGCCGCGAGATCGTCGGGGACTGTGATGGCACGCTCCTGGCTCTTCGGCCCGCGGTGTTGGCGCTCCCACCCATGCTTCGTCCGAGCTCGACCCCCGTTCGAACCAACCAAGCCCGGCTCGTGGCCTGCCACGTCGGCGCGACGTTGCTTCAGAAGAACGCCGCCGTCGGTGACCGGGCGACGTGGACCCAAGACGTTCGCACGAACCTGGCCGACACGATCCGCGCGCTGTCCGACCTCGTGCGCGAGATGGCCACCCGGCCTCAGCGCGCGGTGGGCGACTCGACCGGGCAGTTCGCGATCGTGCTCGACGATCAAGTGAGCGCAGGCAGCACGGAGGATCCGGTGGGCGACGTCGCGTTCATCGCGGCCAGCCATCTGCGTCGGAAGGCCGCCGAGCTCGATGAGGTGATCGCGGCGTCGGGGAGCGAGGATGCTCGTGCCGGGGTGCGGTTGGCGGAGTCGTTGAACAGCTGCCTGCGCCACGTGGTGAAGGCGACGACGACCGTCGAGCCCATCCTCGCGACGACGTACGGGCTCGTCCGGCGTCTGACCGCGGACGACGTCCGCGGGCGCTCGCTCGCGGTTCGTCGCGCGTACACGCAGTTCCGCTGCGCGATCGGAGCGCTCGACGCCGAGGCCTCCGAGGCCGGTGCTGCCGAGCAAGCGCTACGCGCGCTGCGCGTCGATCCGGCAGCGCGCGACTTTCGTCCCTCCGACCGCGTCGAGATCGACGCGCTGCTCACCCGCTTCGAACGCGCCCGGGGGCGCACGGCCGACGATGCGCTCGAGCTGGAACGCTGGCTCGCCGACGTCACCGCCTTCGCGACGATGTTGCGCGCGGTCGATCGCCGCGAGGAGCTGATCACCCACGACCTCGAGGCGTTGCCCGAGGTGCTCGCGCACGTGGAGGCGTTGCTCGCGGCCGGTCGGCTGGTGCTGCGTGGACACCTCGAGAAGATCCGCGGCATCGACGTTCAGATCGAGGTGCTGCTCGAGCCCGGAAAACCCATCGACGCGGAGCGACTTCGAGTCGAGCTTCGACGGGTGCTGTCCGAGCGGCGACAGATGGTGGGCTTCGGCTGAGCGGGCACCTGCCCGACGAGACCGAGCCAGTTGGTTCACGAGAACGAAGAAAGAAGAGGATACGGAATGGCGACAGTGAAGGAAGCGCTCGCTCGGATCATGGAGCTCGACGGCTGCATGGGGACCTGCATCGTCGACAGCAACAGTGGGATGATGCTCGGCTCCGAGGGCGGGGGTAGCTCCTTCAACCTCGAGATCGCCTCGGCCGGTAACACGGAGGTCGTTCGTGCGAAGCGCAAGACGATGAAGTCGCTCGGCCTCGCGGATCAGATCGAGGACATCCTCATCACGCTCGGGCGCCAGTACCACATCATCCGGCCGCTCTCGAGCAACGACGCGTTGTTCGTGTACGTCGTGCTCGACAAGACCCGAGGGAACCTCGCGATGGCGCGCCACCAGCTCGCCGCCATCGAGAAGGATCTCAAGATCTGACCTGACGTAGCCGTCGCTGGAACGCCAGCGCGGACGGGTGGGGGGCGACGCGTGGTGTGTCGCCGTCCCGATGTGTTGTGAGTGCCCGAGGAGTGGAGTTCATGGCGACCGAGAAAGACATGATGGACGTGATCAACAAGATCGAGAGCGAAGTGGGCGGCTTCATCGCGGCCTCGCTCGTGGATCTGGAGTCGGGGATGACGCTGGCGGCCAAGACCCGTCGGCCCGACTTCGATCTCGCGCTCGCGAGCGCCTACAACAGCGAGATGGTGAAGGCGAAGCTCAAGACCGTGAAGGTCCTGAACCTCCAGACCAACCTGGAGGACATGCTGCTCACCCTCGGAGATCAGATTCACCTGATCAAGATCATCAGCCCCTCCACGTTCCTGTACCTCGCCGCGGAGCGCGCCGCGACGAACCTCGCGCTGGTGCGTTCGACCGTCGCGAGACACGCACCGTCGCTGGCGTGAGGCACTAGCTCCGCCGTGGCGGTCCTCGACAAGGAGCGCAACGTCGTCGTGCTCCGGATCGTCTACGACGGCCCGGCCAGCGCCGGCAAGACGACGAGCGTGCGCGCGCTCGCCTCCCGCCTCGGCCGTTCCGCCGAGACACCCGAGGAGGCTGGGCAGCGCACGCTCTTTTTCGACTGGATGGACTACACGGGTGGGCTCTTCGAGGGCCATCAGCTCCGGTGTCAGATCGTGAGTGTGCCGGGACAGGCCATGCTCGCGCACCGGCGCGAGCACCTGCTCGAGTCGGCCGACTCCGTGGTGTACGTCGATGCGCCGACGGCCGACTCCGTGGGCGGCACGCTCGACCGACTCGCCGCGATCCAGGAGCGCGCGCGTGTGCGCGGGCGCTCGCTCGGGGTCGTGCTCCAGGCCAACAAGCGGGACGTCGGAGGGAGCCTCTCCGCGCTCCAGCTGCGTGATGCGCTGGCCGAACGCGGGCTCAAGGTCGGGCTCGTGGAGTCCGTCGCGACCGAGGGCGTCGGGATCCGCGAGGCCTTCGTGTTCGGGGTGCGCCTCGCGCTGGATCGCGTTCGCGAGCAACTCCGCGAGGGAACGCTCGAGAGCACCCCGCTCGGACCCGACGACGCGTCGGCGCTGCTCGCGCAGATGCGCGCGCTCGATGTCGAGGCCGTCGCCGAGACGGCGGCCCCCACGCTGTCGCAGTCGGTCGCAGGGACCGAGGCGGCGCCTCTCGACGAGGAGCGCTCGCCGCACGACGCGGCGGAGCCGCAGGCCGGCCAGGTGCTGGAGGAGGTGCTTCGCGAAGAGCATGCGGCCCATCGTCCCAGTGTCCGATCGGGCCCGGTCGCGATGAACCTCCGGCCTCCTGCGCCGCCCGACGACGCCGTCCCGAGTGGTCTGGTGTGGCCACCGATCGATGGTCGCCTGCACCTCGCCGACGCGGTCGCACAGCCGCCGACGCTCGCGCTGAGCCAGGGCGCGTGGCGCGCGTCCACCGACCGCGGCTGGCGCTTCGTGTCACCCGTGTTCGCCGTCTTCTCGGACGCGGACGACGCCCGCGGCTCGCTCGTGCATCTCGCGCGGCTGCACGTGTCGCACGCGAGCGTGCTCAGCAGTCCACGCTGCGTCGTCGTCGCCCGAGACGGCGAGGGTCGCTGGCGCTTGTGGCAGATCATCCGTGAGCGTGTCTCGCTGCGGCAGCGCCTCGCTGCGCTGCTCGACGAGACCGACGCGACGCGCATCGCCACGGCGTTCGTCGACGCCGCTCACCGACTGCTGGAGCTCGACGAGCGGCTGCGCGCGATCGGCGACTCGCCGATGCAGGCCACCTTGGACACTGCGGGCGTCTTCGCCGGCTCCACCCAGTTCGTGGCGCTCGTGCCGGAGGGCGCCCCAGCGGCCCGCGGCTCGAGGCTCGTGCTCGAAGACGCGTTCCGCCCCCTCGTCCACGACTGGACCGCGCGACGTACCGAGGTCGCGGCGGCCCTCGAGCGCGGCGCGTCCGCGGCGAATGATCTCGGGATTCGCGATCGTCTCGCGCGCCTCTTCGACGACTGACGCGCGTGCGCTCAGGGTCGGCGGCAGATGCAGATCGTGTCGCCCTGCTCCTGATCGCACCCGACGTTCGCCGTCGATCCGCACAGCGTGTCGTCGTCCGCTTCGCTGCCCACGCACGTCGAGCCCGCTACCAACGCGCACAGCGTGTCGCACGAGGCGTTGGGCTCGGGATCGGCGTAGAAGCGACACGTGCTCGGCTCGGGCGGCGGGCCGCAGTTTCGGTACGCCCGGATCACCGACATGAACAGTTCGTTGCAGGTCGGTCGTGACCCTGCGTCGCTGCCCGCATCGATCGGTGCGTCCACACCCGAGTCGATGGGCTCGCTGGTGGGAGCGTCGCGATCCGTGGTCCGCGGCACGTCCCACGAAGGCGGCGTGTCGAGCGAAGGTCGCACGTCGAGTGTCCCGACGTCCGACGGGGACACGTGGGCGTCCGGCGCGCCGTCGAGAAGGGGGCGTCGCTCGAGCGAGCACGCAGAGAGAAGAACGCATCCGAGCACGGTCGCAGCGCGCAGCCCGGCGAGACGAGGCGGCCTCGAGCGCCTCGCGCGCGCAGGCTGCGTGAGTCGATCTCGGGGGCGCGGCATGGACTCAGAAGATGCCGACGACTTGCAGGCCATAGGTGTCGTTCGGTCCGATGAGCGGCGCGGGCACCATGCTGACCGGGGGCCGGAGCTCGGGGCGGGCGCCGCCTTGGTAGTGCAGGAGGTAGGGCAGCAGCCATCCCGACGCGAGGCCGACGACCGCGCCCGCGAGCACGTCGGTCAGGTACTCGAAGTCGCTCATCACGCGGAGCAGTCCCACCATCGCCGCCACGGTCAGCGCGCTCACACACGCGGTCGCGTCGGCGGCCTCGTCGTCCCAGAGCGGCATCGCCGTGTGGTGCAAGCAGGTGAGACCGGCGCCGGTGAACGCGTTGGTCGTCTGGTTGGAGAAGAAGCTCTCGGTCGCGCGCAGGTTGGGATCGTCGCAGTGGCGCGAGGTGTCGCCCGCCTCGCAGAGCGCGGTGAGAGGGCGCTCGCGCCGGGCGAGCAGGCTGGTGATCCGCCAGAAGACCAGCGACACGACGTACGCCTCGACGCTGATCAGGCCCATCTGCAGCGCCAGATCCCAGCTGCCCTCGCCGATGCCGGCGGTCGCCAGCGCGTCGACGACGAAGGGGAAGCCGATCAGCACGAACTGCATGACCTCGGACGCGATCGCGGACGAGTTGCGCTGATCGAAGGAGCGCAGGCGCAGACCTTCGCGCACCGGATCGTCGAAGAGGATGCCGCCTCGCCAGTTGGGCTCGAACGCCGCGGTGGGCAGCGCGAGCGCGGCGACGAGCAACAGACCGAGGCCCGCGGTGAGGACGAGCTCGTCGAACGAGTAGCGGGGCCACGTCTCGCGCCACTCGATGCGGAGCGGATCTTCCGGCAGCCCGGGCCCACCGCCCTCGACGACCGCGGTCTCGAGCGCAGCGACGACATCCTCACCGGCCTCCCGCCGACCGGGCGTGCCCGTTCCCGTTCCCGAGCCCGAGCCCGAGCCCGTGCCCGCGCCCGTGCCCGCGCCCGCGCCCGCGCCCGCGCCCGTGCCCGCGCCCGTGCCCGTGCCCGCGCCCGCGCCCGCGCCCGCATCTGGGCCCGTTCCCGCATCGCTCGCGCCAGTGTCTGCGCCCACCGCCGCATCGGTGACGCCCGCTTCCGTGTCCGCCGCGTCGGCCGTCGCTTCCTCTTGGGCCTCTGCGCGAAACGACACGAGCGCGACGGAGAACACGAAGCAGAAGAGAGCGAGCCGGGGACGCACGACGGGCGCGAGTATGCCCCCCGTACCTCCGCGTAGCCACCTCGTGCGCGAGGCGGGTGCCCCTTGTGCCGAGCGAGCGCGAGGGGTATCTCGCGGCCGCATGCCGCCCGCCGCTTCCGTCTTCGCCGAGGGCCTCGCTCACACGCTCGAGCGCACCGACCTGGAAGGCCTCGGCGCCAAGTACGAGGGCAAGGTCCGCGACTGCTACCTGCCGGGGGACGGCAAGCGGATCTTGATCACCACCGATCGCATCAGCGCGTTCGATCGGGTGCTCGGAACGCTCCCGTACAAGGGGCAGATCCTGAACCGGGTCGCGGCGTTCTGGTTCGAGGCCACCAAGGACATCGCCGAGAGTCACCTGCTGGCGGTGCCCGATCCGAACGTGACGGTCGGCATCGACTGCACGCCGTTGCCGGTCGAGCTGGTGATGCGGAGCTACCTCACCGGGGTCACGTCGACCTCGATCTGGACCCACTACGCGGCGGGCAAGCGCACGTTCGCGGGGCACGCGCTCCCCGAGGGAATGAAGAAGAACGAGCCCTTGCCGGCGGCGATCCTCACGCCGTCGACGAAGGCTCCGTTCTCCACCGACGCGCACGCGGCGCACGACGTGACCGTGAGCAAGGCGGAGCTGCTCGCGATGGGCGAGCTCAGCGAGGCGGACTTCGAGGCGGCCGCGGCGATCGCGCACCGCCTCTTCGCCCGGGGCCGAGCGCTCGCCGCATCGCGGGGCCTCATCCTCGTCGACACCAAGTACGAGATGGGCAAGACGCCCGACGGGCGGATCGTCGTGATCGACGAGATCCACACGCCCGACTCCTCGCGCTACTGGAAGGCGGACACGTACGAGGCGCGCATGCGCGAAGGAAGCGAGCCCGACAGCTTCGACAAGGAGTACGTGCGCCGCTGGCTCGCCGAGGTGGGCTTCAAGGGCGACGGTCCGATCCCGACGATCCCGGACGCGGTGCGCATCGAGGCGAGCAGGCGCTACGCCGAGGCCGCCGAGGCGATCTCGGGCGAGCCCTTCGTGCCCGACGCGCGGGAGCCCATCGCCCGACTGAACGCGGCGCTCGCGCCCTACCGAACCTGAGACATCGACGAGACCCGAGACGGCAAGGAGCAGAGGATGAAGGCCCGCGTATACGTGACCCTCAAGCGTGAAGTGCTCGATCCCCAGGGCGACGCCGTGCGGCGCGCGCTCGGAAGCCAGGGCTTCTCTGGCGTGCGTGACGTGCGCGTCGGCAAGCTCGTCGAGATCGAGCTCGACAGCACCGATCGCGCCGCCAGCGAGCGGGAGCTCGCCGCGATGTGCGAGAAGCTCCTCGCCAACACGGTGATCGAGGACTTCAAGCTCGAAGTCGTGGGGTGATGGAGACGCGCGCGCTCGGCGAAGGGGGCCGAGCACGAGCATCGAGCGACTGCGCCGTGCGTGGCGGAGACGCCCAGCGGCCGGCTCGCCCAGGGCGCGCTACCATCCCGGTCCAACGGCGTCGTGAATGGGTCTCGGGAACCTGGCGTCGGTAGCGCCAGGCCCGAGCGCCTCGTCTTCCTCCGCGCTCGGGCCGCATTTTTCTCCGCCGTTCGTTCCCGTCTGCTTCTCTCTTCTTCCTGGAGTCACTGCATGACCAAGCTCTCTGTTCCTTTCGTCCGCCGCGTCGCGGGGCTCTGCGCCCTCTTCGCGATGCTCGCGGTGGGCGGCTGCCGGTTCGTCACCGTCATCGGCGACGACACCACCGTCTCGGGCTCGTGGACCGTGCGCGGTGAGGCCGCGACCGCGACCAACTGCGCCGCCATCGGCGTCGACCAAGTGCGGCTCGTGATCTTCGATGGTGGCGCCCGCTACACGGATCCCCTGCTCACCGCGCCGTGCTCGGCCGGTATGATCGACACCCGCCCGACGCCGATCCTCAGCGCGGGTCTCTACACCGCGCGCTGGGAGGCGCTCCGCGCCGGTGCCGTCGTCGCGTCGGGTCCCGAGCGCAACCTCGACAGCCGCAGCGCGCTTCACGTGATGATGACGTCGCTGAACCTCGAGGGCGGCACCCCGACCTTCGATCCGACCGGCACCGATGCGTCGGTCGAAGCGCACTGGACGGTCAACGGCGCGACGCCGACCGTCTCGAGCTGCAGCTCGCTCGGCATCGATCGCGTCCGCATCGCGTTCTTCGACGACGTCGGCGCCGTGTACGAGTACACCGCGCTCACCGCGAACTGCGAGGACGGCTCGTTCGACACCCGGCCGAACCGGGTGATCGCGGCGGGCGACTGGACCGTGCAGTTCCAGGCCGTCGACACCGCGGGCAACGTGCTCGGCGCGGGCGCCATGGCCGACGTCACCGTCGCCGCGGGCGGTCACCTGAGCCTCTACGGCGGCGCGCCCGTCGACTTCTCGAGCGGCGCGTTCAACCCGATCGGGACCGACGCCACGCTGATGGCGAGCTGGAGCCTGAACGGCCAGACCCCGACGGACGACAACTGCTACGCCGCGGGCGTGGACCGGGTGCAGGTCCTCTTGCACCCCGCGGATGACACGACCTTCTCCGAGGGCATCGTCGTCGCGATGGCGACGAACTGCGAGGTCGGCCTGATCAACACCGCGCCGATGAACGTGATCCGTGCGGGCAGCTACCTCGTGTCGATCGAGGCGATCGACTACGACGGCAACCTCGTCTCGTCGCTCATGCCGACCGCCACGCCCTTCACCGTCACCGCCGGCTCGACCGTCACGGTGACCCCGGTGAACTTCGTGTTCGACCCCATCCTCGCGGTGGCGATCGACTGGCAGAACGGCGTCTCGGGCCCGGCGACCGACTGCGCGGGCGCGGGCGTGAGCACGATGCTCTGGCGCTTGAGCAACCGCACCACCGGCGCGACCGTCGCGATGGCGAACAGCACGGCGTGCATCGAGGACCTCTTCTTCGAGCAGGGCATCGACCCCGGCTTCGGCCCCGGCAACTACCGCCTCTACTTCGAGGGCTACGACGCGGGCGGCACCAAGCGCTGGCAGGTCGTGACCGGCGCGTGCGACGTCGACATCAACACGACGACGAACAGCCTCGAGTTCCTGCGCTGCATCGGCGAGTACACGCCCTGATCGCGTAGCGACGACGTAGGAGCACAGCTCCTGATCGCCCGAGTGGCCGCCCCGGATCGGATCCGAGGCGGCCATTCGCATCTCTGCTGCCCAGTCACGAGTCGATCGTGGTCGTACGTGGTCGTGATCGAGGTCGTGGACGTTCGTGGACGTGAACCAGTCGACGACACCGCGGCTCGAACATGAGTCGTTCACGGTCACGACCCACGCTCACGTCGAGGTTGAGCTCAAGTCCAGCGACGGGAGACGGCGCGCGAGACCACCCGGCGCCGGGTGCACCGCGAGCGCCCGCGCTCAGAAGGCGTCGCCGATGAGATCGTTCAGGCCGCTGCCGCGCATGCTGGTGTTCGCGCCGTCGAGCGAGCTCGCGTCCATCGCCGAGAGGCTGATGCGGGGCGAGAACACCGTGCGCTGAAAGGCGCGGGCCAAGCGCAGCGCGAAGTCGTCTTCGCTCTCTTCGCCCTCGCGCTCGGCCCGCTCACAGCCGAGCTCGGCGCCGGTCGAGGACGTGAGGCAGACCTCGCCGCTGACGCCGTCGGACGTCGCGCGCACCTCGAGGCCGATGTCTCCGATCGAGAAGCGCGGGCTGCTGCTCACGATGTCGCGGATCGCGTCGGCCACGCCGCCGCCGCTCGAGCGCACGCGCACCGGCACGGCGAGATCCATCCGCACGAAGAGCCCGGGATCGACCTGGAACGTCTCGTCGTAGGCCTGCAGCGCGCGCGACGGATAGCCCTCGGCGCGGGCGGCCTCGGCCGAGATCGCCGACGCGCGCGCGGACAAGAGCGCCTCCGCCGGCGGCAGCGACGTGACCGCGCTGCGCGCCAGCTCGTAGGCCCGCGCGGTGTCCCCCGACTCGAGCGCGGCCTCTGCTTCGAATGCATCGTAGTAGGCGGACGAGCCGGGCCGCGGATCCTCCAGGCGGCAGCGACGGATCGCCTCGCTCGAGACGCCGCCCCCGAGGACCTGCACCAGATCGCCGACGAGCCACGGCGGGAGCACCGCGCTGCGAGCGCGCCCGATCTGGAAGATCCCCACCAGGCGGGTGTCGTCCGCGATCGCGCGCGCGGCCTCGCGCGAGGCGCCCCAGGCCAGCGCCCGCCACCACAGCGCCTGGGCGCGGAGCCCGAGCTGCTCGAGGAAGGAGGCGCCCGACGCGTCGGTCTCGGTCCACGCCGCGTGCAGGCGCAGCGCGGCGCTATCGAGCAGCGCGGTGAGCGCGAGGTCTTGCATCGGATCGCGGCTGTTGTGCCCGCGGCGATCGGGGTTGAGGCGCGCGGCGCGGGTGATGGCGAGCGCGTCCTCGCTGCGGCCGACCGCGATGTAGAACGCCGAGAGCGCGCGCCGGGTCTCGTTGCGATCCGCCTCACGCACGTGCACCGGCCGCCGCATCCGATACGGGTGCACCTCGCGCAGCATCGCGAGCGCCTCGATGAAGCGGCCCTCGCGGGTGTAGAGCTCGGCGATCTCGAGGTACGGGTTGCCGTACCAGCTCACCTGGGCTTCGGTCGCGGTGAGCAGCGTCGCTTCCGCCTCGTCGAGGCGGAAGAGCGAGCGCGCGGCCTCGGCGAAGTTGGTGAAGTCGACCGCGCTCTGCGAGCTGGGGCTCCCGCCGTGCAGCAGCATCGCGGCGCGGCAGGCCTCGTAGCTCCGGGCTTCGTCACCGGCCTCGAACTCGACCGCGCACAGCGCGTTGAGCGCGAGCTCGACCTGCCAGCCGTCTCCGGTCCCACGCGCCATCTCGGCGGCGCTGCGCGCCTCGTCGAAGCGGCGCAGCTTCATCAGCGGCCACGCGCGCTCGGCGACCATGCGCGGCGAGTAGAGCCGGTTGTAGTCCTCGATGAGCGCGAGCTGCGCTTCGTAGTGCTCCAGATCGGACTCGATCAGGATCATCTCCACGAGCATGTCGCTGTGCCAGCGCCACGGCAGGCCCGGGCGGGGATCGGCGCCGTAGCGGCGCACGTAGGTGTCGAGCGCCTGGCGCATCTCGAAGAGCGCGCGCGGGTGGTTGGCGTCGCCCCGGTGCAGGACCTTCGCGAGCACGAAGCGCGCGGCGTACGAGTCCGGGTGCGCCGCGAGGATCGCCTCGGCTTCTTCGCGCGCGTCGACGTAGCGGTCCATCTCCACTTCGCAATGCGCGTGCAGCTCTTCCCGGGTGCCGGGGCGCCCGGGCGCAGGGGTGAGCTCCATGAAGTCGCAGGGGTCCGCGCTCATTCGGCCGATGTCGATGTCGGGGCCGGTGATCTCCTCGAGCACCTCGTCCTCGGGCGCGCCGTCGTCCGTCGTGCCGTCCTCCGTCGGCGGCGCCTCCTCGGGCGCGACGTCGGGCTCGTCCTGGGCGAGGGCCACGCCGATCCCGAGGAGCGCCGAGAGCAACGCGAGCGTGAAGGCGAAGGTCCGGGGATGCTGCTGCACCGAGGCGGACCATGTCACATCGACGCCGACGCAGCACCGCCGCGGGCCGGTCCCCCGGCTTTCGTGGTACGCCGCGCTCCGTGTTCGCGTTCGACGCAGGCTTCGTGCTCACCGCCGTGATGTGCGGAGACGGCGACGTCGCCGCGCTCGAGTCCATGGCGCCTTCGAGCAAGGAGCGCATCGGCAAGCGGGTGCTCGCCCTGCAGACCGCGATGGAGAGCGATCGCGGTCGGGCGCTGCGGCAGCTCGCGTTCGAGGCGAAGCACCGGGTGATCGACGGACAGGGCGAGGTGCGACGGGTGCTCGCGGTCCTGAGCACCGAGGTCGAGCGCGAGCGCGGCGCCGTGTGGCTCGCGGCGGTCCCGCGGCAGCGCGCGGGCTTCACGGTGGCGCCCGCGCTGCGCGATCCCCTCGCGCGGATCGCGAGCCGAAGCCAAGCCGAGCGGACCTCGCGCGAGTGCGCCGAGCTCGACGCGGCGCTGGAGGCCTCGACGTGGCCCGGGTGATCAAGGCGAGCGCGGTGGTGGTCCCCCGCGGGCTCGCCGAGGCGAAGGCCGAGGCCGCCGCCACGCTGAGCGCGGCGCGCGACGAGGCGTCGTCGATCGTCGCTGCCGCCCGCGCCGAAGCCGACGCGGTACGCGAGCGCGCGCGGAGCGAGGGCATGGCCGCCGCGCACGCCGATGTCGCGCGCACCCTCGTGGACGCGGCGCGGACCAAGGACGCGCTGCTTGCGGGCGCGCAGGCCGACGTGCTCGACATCGCGCTGGCCGCGGCCGCCAAGATCGTCGAGGGCCACGTCGCGCTCGGCGCCGACCAGGTCGCGGCGCTGGTGAAGGGCACCCTCGATCGGGCGCGCCGCGCCAAGCGCGTGACGCTCTGCCTGCATCCCGAGGACGCCGCCTCGCTCGCGAGCGCCCCCGACGCCATCCCGGCGAACGTGCACGTCGAGATCGACGCGACCCTCGGCCGCGGCGACTGCGTGGTGAAGAGCGAGCTGGGCGTCGTCGACGCGCGCGTGGTGACCAAGCTCGACGCCGTACGCGCCGCGCTCTCGGGGAGCCGATGAGCGAGCCGGCCCTGCCCGCCGCGCCCAGCGACGACGACGACGCAGGCCCGCGGCGACCGGCCCGGGTCGGGCTGGTGCTCACGCTGGGGGTCGTCACCCTCGTCTCGATGCTCTACGCGGGCGCGGGGATGCACGGCGTCGAGGTCGTCGATCTGCCCTCGCTGCTGAGCGGCTGGGACTTCGCGATCCCACTGATGGCGATCCTGCTCTGCCACGAGCTCGGGCACTACGTCGCGGGTCGCGTCCGCGGCGTCGACATCTCGCTGCCCTACTTCATCCCCATGCCCATCGCGCTGCTCGGCACGATGGGCGCGGTGATCTCGATGCGAGGTCGCATCAAGACGCGAGACGCGCTCTTCGACGTCGGCGCGGCAGGCCCCTACGCAGGCCTGGCGATCGCGATCCCCGTGCTCGTCTACGGCATCGCGACGTCGCCGGTGGAGCCGCTCTCGCCGGACGTCGGCGGCTACATCCTCGAGGGGCACTCGCTGCTCTACGCCGGGCTGCTCTACGCGATCAAAGGCCCGTTCCCGGAGGGCCACGACATCAGCCTGTCCGCCACGGCGTTCGCGGGATGGGCAGGGCTGCTCGTCACGATGATGAATCTTTTGCCCGTGGGGCAGCTCGACGGCGGTCACGTCGGCTACGCGCTCTTGGGCGAGCGACACCACCGCTTCGCCAAGATCGTCCACTACGCGCTGCCGGTCGTCGCGCTCGCGACCGGTCTCTATTACGTCGCGCTCGCACGCGCGGCGGGCTACCCGTGGGAGCTCGCGCTGCCCGAGCTCGCGGCCGGGTTGTACTGGCTGGTCTGGTTCGGGGTGCTCTTCGTCATCGCGCGCTTCTCGGGGGGGGCCGATCACCCGCCGACCGACGACGCCTTCCTCTCTCCCGGTCGACGCGCCGCCGCGATCGCGACGCTGGTGCTCTTCGCCCTGCTCTTCATGCCGTCGTGGATCCGCGCGCCGCTGCCGCCGCTCGCGAGCGTGACCACCGCCGAGTGAGCTGCCGCTGGGTGCGGGTAGTATGCGCGCATGAGACAGGCACTCCCGTGGGTCGCTGCGTTCGCGTTGCTGTCGGGTTGTTGCGAGCTGGGGAGCGCGGTCGGCGCCCGCCCCGTCGCGAGCGAGGGGCCCGCCGCCGAGGTCGCGCCCGCACCCGCGACGCCCACCGCGGCCGTGGATCCGGCGCCGAGCGAGCCCGCCCTGGTGAACGATCCGCCCGCGGTCATCGAGGCGACCGACCCCGTCGCCGCGACCGAGGAGCCAGCGGGGCCCGCTGCGGGCGCGACGATCACCCGCGACGTCGCGGCCGCCGACCTCGAGACCTGGCGCGCGGCGGAGGGAGGTCTCTTGCGGCGCACCGAGATCCACACGGCGCCGAGCGAGAGCGGCGGCGGCGTCCGGGTGTTGGGGATCGGCGCGAGCGATCCGCTGGCGGCGCTCGGCTTTCAGAACGGCGACATCATCCACACCCTCAACGAGATGTCGGTC
>CAYZQM010000030.1:0-17088 GCA_964480175.1 uncultured Sandaracinaceae bacterium | reverse complement strand
ACCGGCTCCGCGGGGCGTTCGAGCAGCTCCGGGTCACCCCCTACTTCCGCGCCGAGATCATCCGCGGCGGCGCCCACGAGACCCTCTACGTCGAGGTTCGCGAGTGATTTTCCCGCCGACCGCGCCCTCGATCGCGTAGCGTTGCCGCCATGATCGATCGGGGCGTCTGCTCGAGATGGGTTGTCCGTGGTCTCTGCTCGCTCGTGATCGCTTGCTCCCTGATGGGCTGCGGGAGCGCTCCTGCGCCGCGCGCCGCGACGTTGGTGTTCTCGGCGCCGCCCACGCCCGACCTCACCGAGCACGCCGCCGCGGCCGTGCGCCTCCGCGTGGAAGACGGCCGCGTCTCGATGCTCCGCTCCGGGGTGATGATCGATCCGCGGGGTTACGTGCTCACCACGTTCTCTTCGATCGGCGTCGAGAGCTTCGCGGGCGGCGGCGCGACGAGCCGCAGCGCGGGCGCGCGGCCGGGCACGCTCTACGACGGAGATCACGTCGCGGTCGAGGTCTTCGACGGTCCGTACGCGAGCGTGCCGACGGAGTACGTCGCGCGCGTGGTGCGGGGCGACATGCGCCTCAACCTCGCGCTCCTGCGCATCACCGCGACGCTCGATGGGCTCTTGCCCGAGGATCACCGCTTCGCCGCGATCGATCTGCGCAACGCGTCGTCCGAGCCGCTCTGGGGCGGCATCGGCTTCGCGATCGGCGCGAGCGCCAACGTGCCGAGCCTGACGGTCTACCAAGGCTCGCTGGTCGCAGGCATCAGCAACTCAGAGGGCGCGATCGCCGGGTTCTTGGTGAACCTGCACCGCACCACACTGGACGGCGCGCCCTACTACGACGCGGACGGTCGCTTCGCGGGCGTGCTCTCGCGCGGCTTCTTGCGCCCGCCGAGCCGCATCCCGCAGGCGTGGATCGACGCGCTGGGCAGCGGACACATCGACGACCGTGAGGTGGTGGGCATCGAGCGGTTGGTGCCCGGCGTGTGGTCGGAGATCGATCTCATCGGCGACAGCACCTACGTGCCGTCCGCGGACGACGAGCGCGGCGGCGACGCGACCGAGGAGTTCGTCTTCTCGCTGCCCTCGCTGCAGGCCGGCTCGGTCGTCGTCGAGCCCGCGGTCAGCGTGTCGGCCTACCAAGGCGGGCGGATGATCGAGAGCGGCACCGGCGAGATCTTCATCCCGTCGGAGGCCGACGTGCTCGTCGCGGTGCGGATGCCCCGCCCCGACGATCCCCGCGGGCTGCGCCTCCGGGTGCGCTTCGAGCCGCTCCGATGATCGCGCGCCTGCTCTTGTTGTCGCTGCTCCTGCCCGCGTCCGCGGCGGCGCAGTCGGAGGAGCTCTCGCCAGACGCGCGCGCGCGCTGCATCCAGAGCATGGTGCGCATCGAGGTGGACACTCCGCGCGGCACGCTCTCGGGGAGCGGCACCGTGATCGATCCCCGGGGTTACATCCTCACCAACTTCCACGTCGTGGGGCACCTCTCGCACGAGACGGGCACGCCGGGGGTGCACCACAACACCCGCTTCCGCGTCGCCATGGTGCACAGCGAGCGCGGGCTCGTGGTCGACGAGTACCTCGCGGAGGTGGTGCGCGGGCACGTGATGCTGGACCTCGCGCTCATCCACATCGTCTCGCGGGTGGACGAAGCGCCGCTCGGCGCGAGCCCCTTCACCGCGATGGCGGTGCGGAGCGACGTGCCGTCGCTCGGCTCCCGCGTCTGGGCGCTCGGCTTCCCCACCGGGGTGCGCACCATCAACGTCACCGCAGGGCAGGTCGCGGGCTTCGAGGACAACAACGCGGGCGAGGCCGCGTGGATGCGCACCGACACCGAGTTCAACCCGGGCAACAGCGGCGGCGCGCTCATCGACAGAGACTGCCGCTTGGTCGGCGTGCCCACGGCCGTCTCGCGCGCGGCCATCGAGCCGATCGAGCTCGCGCGGCCCACCGCGCGGGTGCCGGCGACCTGGCTCACCGCGCTCGCGAGCGGCGCCGACGTGACCCCCGAGCCCACCGAGGGCCTGCGCGAGATCGCGATCCTCACCGAGATCGCCGACGCCGAGGCCGGTGATGGATCGGGACGCGGCGGCGAGGTGCGCTACTACCGCTTGCCGAGCGCGCGCCCCGGCGTGGTCTCGCTCTCGCCGCGGCTCGAGATGGGCCTCATCGGCGCGGGCGGTCGCATCATCCGACGGGGCTCGGGGCAGGTGCTGATCACGTCGTCGGACGGACCGAGCTCGCTCATCGCGGTCGTGGTGCCGCGCGGTCGCGACGGCCGCGCGCCGACCGTTCGCTTGCGCTTCACCCCGATGCGCGAGTCGGACGCGGCGCTCGGGGTGCCGAGCGCAGGCGATGGGTCGGTGCGGGGCATCGTGAGCCGCGCGGACGGAAGCGCGTGCGCCACGTACGTCGCGCTCGCGCCGAGCGGCCTCGATGTCACCAGCCTGCTCGACGCGATCCGCGACGGTCGCGAGCGCGAGGGCGCGCTGCGGCGACAGCTCCTGGCGCTGAGCCCGCTGGAGGCGGATGGGAGCTTCGCGCTGCGCGCGAGCAGCGGGAGCCACGCGCTCTTGGTGCTCGGCCCGTCCGGGCTCGAAGCGCGACGCGACGTCGATCTCACCACCAGCGGCGTCGATCTCGGGGCGGTGATCTTGGAGGCCGCGTGCCGCTGAGGCGAGCGCTGCTCGCGCTCGCGCTGCTCGCCGCGGGCTGCGAGGGCGGCGAGATCGATCCCGACGGCGGCATCGGCGATGGGAGCGTGAGCGACGTGGGAGGGCGCGATGCTCCTGGTCGCGATGCGCCGAGCGTCGATGGCGGCGGCAGCGATGCGGGCGTCGATCCCTGCGCCACGCCCGAAGGCCCCGGCCCTGCGCGCATCTTGTTCGTGGGCAACAGCTTCACCTTCACCGCGAGCATGCCGACCGTCTTCCGCTCGCTGGCGCAGGCCGGCGGCTACGCGCCCGAAGCGGTGGAGATGCGCGCGATCGGAGGCCAGACGCTGCAAGGTCACCGCGCGGATACCGCCTCGGACGGCGCGCCGGCCCGGGTGCGCGAGGGCTGGGACATCGTCGTCCTGCAGGAGTTCAGCACCCGCCCGACGGACTCGGTGGGCCCGGCCGAGCGCTTCAAGGTCGACGCGACGTGGTTCTACGATCTCGCGGTCGAGGCCAACCCCGAGGTGCGCGTGATCCTCTACGAGACCTTCGCGCGGCGCTTCAACCACTCGATCTATCCGGGCACCTTCGACGATCCCGAGGACATGCAGGCGCAGCTTCGCTTTCACTACCGGGACTGCGTCGAGAACTACATCCCCGCGATGAGCGAGGCCGCGTTCGCGCCGCCGCCCGAGTACGCGCCCGTCGGTGACGCGTGGGAGTCGGTGCTGATGGCGGGCGAGCCGCCGCGCCTTCACGGGAGCGACGACTACCACCCGAGCGCCGCGGGCGCGTACCTCACCGCGCTGGTCTTCTTCGGGACCATCTACGACCGGAGCACGATCGGCTTGCCCGCGATCGGCGTCGACGAGCCGACCGCGCTCGAGCTGCAAGAGACGGCGGATCTGTTCACCGGCGCGACCCGTCCGCCGCCCGCCCTCGAGTGCGTGCCCGAGCTGCCGGTCGGCGACGAGGTGCGCGTCGACTTCGGACCGACCACGGTCGAGGGCTGGGCGTCGCTGGGCTCGATCAACGGGAGCGTCGGTCCGGTGGTGAGCACGTCCGGCGCGGCGACGGGCATCGTGGTGAGCACGTCCGGCTTCACCGGCACCCAGACCGGCGGGAGCGCGAGCAACACGCTGGGCTATCCGGGCGAGGTGTCGTCCGACTCGCTGTGGGTGGGATCGTTCGACGGCCACGCCGCGGCGCTCGGTCTGGAGGGGAGCGTGACCATCAGCGGGCTGGCCCCCGGCGTCTACGAGCTCACCGTGTTCGCCTCGCGCGACGGCGACGACGGCGGCAACGGCAGAGTGACGCGCTACGCCCTCGAGAGCGAGAGCGCGGAGCTGAACGTGGCAGACAACGAATCACGCACCGCGACGTTCACGGAAGTCGAAGCAGACGGAACGCTGCGCATGACGGTGTCGGTGAGCCCAACCGGAACGAGCCGCTTCGCATACGTCGGGAGCCTGGTAATCCACCGCGTGCGCTGACGGCGAGCCACGCAGTTCCCGTTCAGCCCCGCGCCCGCGCCCGAGCCCGCGCCCGCTCCGAGGTCTCCACCGCTCGAGACAACCTCACCGTCAGGCCCGTGAACGTGATCGTGATCGTGGTCGTGGTCGTGAACGCTCTCGCCCACGCCAGCAGATCATCCAGGAAGCGCCCAAGACTACAGCTCGATCTGCGCCTGCATGCACGTCGGCGGACAGTTCGGACCGTTGGGCTGGTAGGGCTCGAGGTGGTAGGGCACTTCGAGGCGCTCGAACACGGGGGCTCCCGCGCGGGTGACTCTCACGCTGAACGTCCCGTCGGTGGGATCCCGGTCGGTCACTGGGATACGAATCCTCCAGACGCCTTCGTGCGCTCCGAAGCCCATGCCTGGGTCGCAGTCCGTCTGGTCCAGAGGCACGCTTCCGTCCGGGTTCACCGTCGCCTCGCACGTGTACATCTCGGCCTCGGTCGACACTGTCACGGTGAAGACGCCAGCGCCGAAGGTGTGCCCCTCCGACAGGCGCACAGTGAACTCGTCGCCACAGCCGATCTCGGTGCACAGGACGCAGGCCCCCAGCCCAACCGTCGCCAGCGCGAGCAGCACCTGCATGACTCGATTCATCGCCGACCTCCGCCCGTGAGGGTACCAGAGGTCGACGCCCGTTCAGCGGCCGGCCAGCGTCATCGCGGAGACCCGGATCGTCGGGCTCGCGACCGAGCTGCGCAGATCGAGATCGCTGCCGACCATGTCGATGCGCTGCAGCATGTCGTTCAGGTTGAGCGAGATGGTGACCTCGGAGACCGGGAAGGTTTTCTCGCCGTTCTCGATCCAGAAGCCCGAGGCGCCACGGGAGAAGTCGCCGGTCACCGCGTTGAATCCGAAGCCCATCATGTCGGTGACGTAGAGCCCCTTCTTGGTGCTCTTCACGATGTCCTCGGGGCTCGAGCTACCGGGCGAGAGCACGAAGTTCGTGGTGCCGGGCGAGACGCCGCCCGAGCCGCCGCGGCTCGCGCTCGCCGTCGACTCCAGCTTCAGTTTCCGCGCGCTGTAGCTGTCGAGCAGGTAGCTCTTGAGGACGCCGTTCTCGACGACGACGTTGCGTCGCGAGAGCAGGCCCTCGCCGTCCCAGGCGCGAGAACCGGGCGCCTCGGGGATCAGCGGATCATCCACCACGCTCACGAGCTCGCTCGCGACCTTGGTGCCCACGCGATCCAACAAATAGCTGGAGCGCCGCCAGATGGCGCCGCCGGTGATGCAGCCCGCGAGCAGGCCGAGGATCGAGCGCGCCGCGTCGGGATCGAAGACGACCGCGCACTCCTGGGTCTCGACCTTCTTGGCGCCGAGCTTGGCGAGCGTGCGCCGCGCGGCCTCGCGACCGACCTCTTCGTCGGGCAAGAGCCCCTTGGCGTGGCGCTTGGCGGTCCAGTGGTAGCCGCTGCGCTTCTTGCCGCCCTCGTCGTCGACCACGGGCGAGACGGTGAGCGACGCGTAGGTGCCGGTGGACACGCCAGCGAAACCCCCGCTCGTCACCACGGCGCGTGAGCCCGATGCGCGCGAGTAGTCGCCGCCCTCGGAGTTGGTGACCCGCTTGTCGTAGTCGAGCGCGGCGCGCTCGGCGCGTCGGGCGTGGGCCAGCGCCTGCGCTCCGTCGATCGCGTCGATGCTCGCGTCGAAGAGGTTCAGGTCGACGTGCTCCGACCGCTTCGACAAGAGCGACGGATCGGGCGGCCCCGCGAATGCGTCGGGCTGCGAGAGCCGCGCGAGCTCGACCGCGTCCTCGACGAGGCGATCGATCCCGCCCATGCTCAGATCGCTGGTGTACGAGACCGCGACCTGCTGCCCGACGAAGACCCGCAGGCCCACCGAGCGCGAGCCCGCTTCCTCCAACAGCTCGGGCTGACCGAGCCGGATCTTCGCAGAGAGGTGCGAGCCTTCGCCCACCACGGCCTCGGCGACGTCCGCGCCCGCCTTCTTGGCGCGGCCCACGACGTCCTGTCCGAGATCGATCAGCTGCTCGAGGTGCTTGGTCATTCGATTCAACCTACCTGGGTTCCGCCGACGGTGACCGCCGAGATCTTGATGGTGGGACACGCGACGCCGACGGGGACGGACTGGCCGTCCTTGCCGCAGGTCCAGATGCCGTCCGAGAGCTCCATGTCATTGCCCAGCATCACGACCTTGCGCATCACGTCGGGCCCGTTGCCGATCAGGTTCACGCCCTTGAGCGGCGCGGTGAGCTTGCCGTCCTCGATGAGGTAGCCCTCGGTCAGCGAGAAGACGAAGTCGCCGTTGCTGATGTCGACCTGACCGCCGCCGAACTTCCGGGCGAAGACGCCGCGCTTGACGCTCTTGAGGATCTCCTCGGGGTCGTGGGGCCCATTCAGCAGCATCGTGTTGGTCATCCGCGGCAGCGGGTGCGACTTGAAGCTCTCGCGCCGCCCGTTGCCGGTGGTCGGGGTCTTGAAGAAGCCCGCCGAGTGCCGGTCCTGCATGTAGCCGCGCAGGATCCCGTTCTCGATCAGCGTGCTCGACTGGGGCACGTTGCCCTCGTCGTCCACGTCGATGGTGCCGCGCGAGTTCGCGATCGTCGCGTCGTCGACCACCGTGCAGAGCTCGCTCGCGACGGGCTTGCCGATCTGATCGGTGTAGTTCGAGGTCTTCTTGCGGTTGAAGTCGGCCTCCAGGCCGTGGCCCACGGCCTCGTGCAGCAAGATCCCGCTGTCGCCCGGCGCGAGCACCACCTCCATCTCGCCGGCCGGCGCCTCGCGCGCGTCCAGCATCAGGATCGCTTGGCGCACCGCCTCCTTCGCGTGCCACTCGGGGCTCTTGTCGTCGAAGTACGAGAGACCGATCCGGCCGCCGCCGCCCGAGCTGCCCGACTGGCGCTTGCCTTCCTGCTCCGCGATGGCGCGCACCCCGAAGCGGATGAGGGGCTGCACGTCGCTCACCAGGATGCCGTCGCTCGTGGCGATCAGGATCTCGCGGTGCGACTCGGCGAGCGAGGCCTCGACGCGCGTGATGCGGGGATCGGCGGCGCGCGCGGCTTCGTCCGCCCGGCGCAAGAGCTCGCGCTTGGTCTCCCCGACCACGTCGAGCGAGCGCTCCTTCACCACGTAGCGCGAGGGCGTCTTGGGCGTGCTCAGCGCGACCGGCTCGACGCTCTGGTTGCCCTGCGCGATCTGCCCCGCGATCTTGGCGGCGCGCTCCATCGCGTTCATGTCGAGGTCTTCGGTGTAGGCGTAGCCGGTGGCGTCGCCCTTGCGCACCCGGACCCCGAGGCCCATCGACACCCCGCGGCCCGCGGACTTGAGGATCCCGTCCTCGTAGCTCCAGCTCCCGCCGACGTCGTACTCGAAGAAGAGGTCGGCGTAGTCGCCGCCCGCGCTGAGCGCCACCGAGAGCAAGCGCCGGGCGATGGCCGCGTCGATCGCGTTGGGTCCGCCGGCGGAGAACGGCGCTTGGTATCGATCCTTCATGCGCGCGACTGTAGAGCACGGCTGCGGCGGCCGGTAGCACCACGTCGAGCTCGTCGGCGGCTCGGCGACAAGTTCCTGACGGCGCTCTGCGCGCCCGCGCGGACGCCGCTCGAATCGAAGCATCCGCGCTCGGCATCGAACGTGCTGAGTGCGATCGCATGAACGCTCGAACGCGCGCTGTGCGCATCGCTCCGTCTTCCGCACTCGTCTTCATTCTCCTCGCGGCCTGCGGGCCCACGCCGATCGTGCTGCCCGACGCGGGCCCGATGAGCGACGTCCCCATCGACGTCGCGCCCGCGCCCGATGCACCGAGCGACGCGCCGACCGCGCCGTCGCTGACGGCCGAGGTCACGCCCGAAGGCGAGCTCGCGACGCCGCGCTTGGGCCACACGCTCACGCTCCTGCCCAGCGGGCGCGCGCTGGTGATCGGCGGTGAGAGCCTCGAGCGCGCGCCGACCGCGTCGATCGAAGAGCTCGATCCGGTCACGCACACGTGGACCGAGGTCGCTACGCTCCCCGCGCCGCGTACCAACCACACCGCGACGCTCTTGAGCGACGGACGGATCTTGATCGTCGGCGGCGGACGCAGCACCAGCAACGGTCTGCCCGCAGGGGTCGGTGTCGATGGGACCGCGCTCCTCTACGACCCGGTCACCCACGCGTTCGAGGACGTGGCTGCGCTCGCGCATCCGCGCGGCCACCACGCAGCGATCCTCCTCACGGACGGCAGCGTGCTGATCGTCGGCGGCGCAGGGGAAGGGGAAGACGGCTTCGAAGCGATCGCCGAGGCCGAGCGCTTCGTACCCGCGAGCGAGACGTTCGAGAGCGCGGGCGCGCTCGCGACGGGGCGCGCGATGCTGCAGCTCGAGCGGGACGGAGAAGGCGGCGTGCTCGCGATCGGCGGGCTCTCGTCGATGGGCGGCGTCGCGCCGGTGGGCAGCGTCGAGCGCTGGCAGGACGGCGCGTTCAGCGCCGCGGGCGACCTCACCTCGGGCGGCCGCATCTACCACGCGACGCTGCGCACGACGGCGGGCGATCTGCTCGTGGTGGGCGGCCTCGGCGCGGGCTTCTTCTTGGACTCGACCGAGGTGTGGTCGGCGGACGATGACGGGTTCGAGGCGGGCCCCGATCTGCCGTCGGCGCGCAACACCGTCGCGCTCGTCGAGACGCCGCGGGGCGTGCTCGCGATCGGCGGCTTCGTCTACGACGGCGCGGCGCAGCTCTTCGACGAGATCCTCCTCTTCGACGTCGCGGAGAACACCATGACCCCGATCGGCGCGCTGCCGTTGGGGCGCGCGGCGCACCGCGCGGTCACGCTGCCCGACGGCGACGTGCTGGTGGTGGGCGGCTACGGCGCGTTCGGTGAGATGGAGCAAGCCGTGCGGGTGACGCTCCGCGACTGAACGCGTCGCGGCCCTGCGTAGCCTCGCTCGGACGTCGCTTCATTCCGTCTCGCCGCGGGGCCCCGTGCCGCCATGTTTCCGGGTCGCATCCGACGTCGCGATGCAGGACGCAGCGAGCTCGGGCGACGGGGACGCCCCGGCACGGATGCCCTCAGCTCGGGTCGTAGCGCACCACCACCCCAGTGGGTGACGTCAAGAACACCTGAGACGGCTGCACGATGAACCCAGCGCTCTTCACCACGGGCCACGCGATCCGTTGCACGAGCGCACCGGTCCGTGACCAGACGTACCCGCTGACGGTCTCGCCCGTGTTGGCTGCGCCTACGATCCACGACCGCGCGAACCCGAGATCTCGGCGTACGCCGTTGGATGCGTCGAGCGATGCCACCACCTCCGATCGACAGGTGTCCCACAGGCGAACTTCGACGCCCTCCGAGGACACGAGCGCGTGTCGACCGTCCTCGTCGATGTCGGCCAAGTACCCGCCTGGCGGCACCTTCCACTCGATGATCGGTCGCGCATCGGCGTCCAGGACGACGACACCCTTTCTGCCCGCGACGCTCACCCAACCCAGCCCCACGGGACGGACGAACATCGCGTCGATCCACTCGGGGAGTGACCACTGTGCGACGCGGGCGCCGCTGTCGGGATCGAGCCGGCAGAGCGAGCGCCCCGGACCACTGCTGTCGACGATCGCGAGCAGCTCTCCACTGGACAGAAACCGGCACCCGCCGACCCGTCCGAGCGACGCTTCGTGCCAGCGCAGCTCGAGGGTCGCGAGATCGAGCATCGCGACCCCTCCCGCACCGCCGTAGACGGCGCGTGTTCCGTCCGCTGTCGCCGTGAACGCAGAGGTGAGCCCGGGGTGCCTGGTGGATCGGCACGCGCGACCCTGCTCGTCGAAGCGGGTCACCCGACCATTCACGTCGACGACCACGGTGTGGTCTCCGACCGCCACGGCCGAGTACGCTTCGCCTGCCTTCCCAGTGATGGGCTCGCCGCTGGGTATCTCGAGCACCTGCACCCGCTGGGATCCCAAGTAGCTCGTGTTCACGGCGAGCCGAGCGCCGTCGTGCGAGTAGCTACGGCAGTGGGCCGTCATCTTCACACCCGTGAGCCGCGAGCCGCCGCTGGGCGCGATGTGCAACACGCACCCCTCGGAGTGCCAGCCCTGACAGCTCAGGATCCCGTCCGCGAGATAGAGCGGATCGAAGTGATCCCGATAGAACCGCGGCTTCTCGGGCCGGTTCAGATCGTAGACGTAGCAGTGGTAGAGCGCGTCGCCGGCCCCGACCGCGAGGGCGCGCGCATCGGGAGAGAACGACATCCCCTTTCCTGCGGGGCCTTTGTCCACGGACAGCTGCTGCACATCGCTCGCTCCCGCGCGGTGGACTCGAATGCTCTTCGCGGTCGCCCTCGCCACGACCTCGCCGTCGTCCGAGATCGCGAGGTCGACGGCTCGACCACGGCACTTCGAGACGAGCGTGCGTGAGGACCCATCCCGGGTGTCGATCCGCAGCAGGCTTCCGTTTGCCTCGAAGAGCGCCCAGCGTCCCGTGCGTGAGAGCCGCCCTTCCGGCGACGGCCGGTCACCCATCCGGGCGAGCCCTCCGTCCGGGCTCCAGCGATGGATTGCCGTCGTACCCAGCATGACCAGCGCACTCTCGTCGAAGCGCATGGCTTCGACGGCCTCGGGCATGAACAGCCTCACCAGCTCGGTCTCCGTGGCGACCTCGTTCATCCGGACGGTGCGACGGGTCTCGCTCGTCCACGCCACGCGATCGCCGGCGGCGCTGATGCACACCGGCGCATCGAGACTCAGCGGACCCGAATCGACGTGCATGTGAATGGGGCGTTGGAGCCACTCGAGGGTGGTCATGCTCGTCATCTTGTTCTCGGGGAGCGTCCTCGAGCAACGATTGCGGAGCTGGCGGCGGCACTCCGCGCTCGCGGATCGGCCAGCGTGGGTCGAGTGAGTCGACGGGGGACGAGAGTGGCTCGGCAATACAGACTCGATCAGAGTCCGGCCATGTCGCTTCATCCCGTCTTCGCCCTCGGCTCCGATCTAGCGGACGCGATCGCCGAGACCTCGCCGCTCCTCGCGACGTTCGCGGGGGTGCGCGGCTTCGATCACCTCTGGGACGACTTCGGACCCGATGGTCTCTACGCGCGTCGCGCCCGCTACGCCGAGCTCGAGGCGCGCCTGAGCGCGTGCGAGCGGATGCACTCGCAGCACCGCGAGCCCGAGGTCGCGCTCGCCCTGCGGGTGCTGCGCGAGCACGTGGACGAGCGCCGTGTGTTCTTCGACAGCGACGATCCGTTCCTCGATCTGAACTCGATCAGCTCGACGTTTCAGCTCCTGCCGATGGCGCTCGATCTGGTGGACGTCGCGGGGGATCGAAGCGACGAGGGGCGCGCCGCGATCGCGACCCGCCTCGAGACGATGGCGCAGGCGACCGCGAGCTACCGCGCGCTCCTGGCGGCGGGCCTCGAGCGAAAGTGCGTGGTCGCCGTGCGCCAGGTGCGCGCGGCGATCGAGCAAGGGCGCCTGCAGACTGCGGAGACCGATCACTACGGTGCGCTCGCGACGCGGCTCGGCGAGGGCACGGACGCCGCGACGAAGCTGCGCCTCGAGCGGGGTGCGGTGATGGCGCGCGCTGCGATCGCGGAGCTCACCGACTGGCTCGAGCAACACTACGCGCCGCACGCGGGCGCGGCCGACGCGGTGGGCCCCGAGCGATACGCGCGCGCTGCGCGGCGCCAGCTCGGCGCCGATCTCGATCTCCACGAGGCGTACGCCTGGGGCTTCGAGGAGATCCGCCGGATCGAGGGTGCGATCGATGCCTTGGTCGTGCCGCTCGCGGCGCGCCTGGGCTGCGAGGCGCGCACCGCGAGCGTCGTCGCTGCGCTCGACGCCGCCGAGGGGAGCTCGCTGCCGCTGCCTGCGTTCATCGAGGCGATGCAGGCGCGCCAAGCTGCGGCGCTCGAGGCCCTGGGGCCGCACTTCGACGTGCCCGAGCCCGCGCGGCGCATCGCCGTCGAGCTGGCGCCCCCCGGCGGTCCGGTCGGCGCGTACTACACGGCGCCGAGCGAGGACTTCGCGCGACCGGGCACGGTTCGCTACCTCCCTGGCAGTCGCACCCGCATGCCGGTCTGGTCCGAGATCACGACCGCCTACCACGAGGGGTTTCCAGGTCACCACCTGCAGATCGCGACGCAGCTTCATCACCGCGAGCGCCTCACCCGCTTTCAGCGGCTCTTCGCGGACTTCACCGGCTACGCGGAGGGCTGGGCCCTGTACGCCGAGCAGCTGATGCTCGAGCTCGGTTTGCTCTCGCGGCCCGAGGAGATCCTCGGCATGCACCTCGGGCAGCTCGCGCGCGCGTACCGGGTGGTCGCCGACCTCGGGCTGCACCTGTCGCTGCCCATCCCGACCGATGCGCCGTTCGCCTCGGGCCAGCCTTGGACGGTCGAGCGGATCGCCGAGGTGATGCACGAGCGCGCCATGCTCACCCCCGAGCACGCGGCGAGCGAAGCGACTCGTTACGCGGGTTGGCCGGCGCAGGCGATCACCTACAAGGTCGGCCAGCGCGCGATGCTCACGCTGCGCGAGCAGCGCAAGGTGCGCGAGGGCGCGGCGTTCGATCTGCGCCGCTTCCACGCGGACGTGCTCTCCACCGGCATGGTCGGGCTCGACGTGCTGCGCGCGACGCTTCTCGGGTGAGCGGCGCTCCGCGCCGCTTGCGCACCCCCCGCGCGGCGGCGGATGATCGCGCGCGATGTGGTCCGACCTCACCGTGTCGAGCGACGAGCGACGTGCGCTGATCGAGGGCATGCGCTTCGTGCTGGGCGGCGACGCGAGCGATGCGCGCGAGCAGGCGATGCTCGAGGTCGCGAGCGAAATGCTCGGCGGACCGCTCGATCCGGCGGAGGGCCACTCGCCCGACGTCATCGCTCGCGCGCTCACCACGCCCGCGCTGCGGGAGCGCGCGCTGCAGTCGGCGATGCTCGCGACGCTCATGGACGAGCGGGTGACCGAGGCCGAGAGCGCGAAGGTGCGCGCGCTGGCGGCGGCGCTCGGGATCGAGGAGCCGCGGGAGCGCGCGCTGCATCTCTTGGCCCAGCGCCGCACCGCGCTCGCGTGGCTCGATCTCGCGCGGCGGAGCTTCGCGCGCGACGCGTTCGAGCAGGCGCTGCGCGACGGAGGGCCGGGCAAGCTCTACCGCATCGTCGGGCCGCTGCTGGGGTTGGCGGACGACGCGGAGCTGTCTCAGCGCTTCATCGGGCTCGGCGCGCTCGACGCGGGCACGCTGGGCCGCGCGTACTTCGAGTTCATCACGGACAACGAGCTGTCGTTCCCCGGCGAGCACCGCGCGGTGCCCGAGGCGGGGCTGTGGCACGACCTCACCCACGTGCTCGGGGGCTACGGGATCACCGACGCCGAGGAGGTGCTCGTGGTGTCGTTCATCGCGGGCTACCGCAAGGAAGACGCCTTCTTCTGGCTCTTCACGATCGTCCTCCAGTACCACATGGGCCTGAAGGTCTCGCCGTACTCGCCGGCGCGGCGAGGGCTCTTCGACGTGCGCGCCGCCGCGAAGGCGTACGAGCGCGGGACGCACGTGGCGTGTGATCTCGAGCGCTGGGATCCGTGGCCCCACTTCCATCGACCGCTCGCCGACGTCCGCCGCGAGCTCGGCGTGCCACCGCGGAGTGACGTGGCTTGAGTCGCTACTCCGACGCGCAGCGGCGGCGAGTGCGGGCGGCGGTCTTCGTCGCGGGTCTCTTCGGCTACGCCGCGCTCGCGGCGCTGGTCTTTCCGCTCGACGGGAGCAGCGATGCGTTCGGTCGAACGCTCGGCATCGGTGTGCTCGGGCTCGTCGTCCTGATGGCGAGCGTCGCCGGCATCACGGCGTGGCGCGTCCGCGCCCCCGGGGTCTTCAACGCATCGAGCTCGACGCTGCTCTGGGTCGGCCTCTCGAGCGGCGTGGTGGTCGCCGCCGCGCTCCCCGATCTCTACGCGAGCGCAGGCCTCACCGGCGCGTTCGTCACGCCCCTCCGCGTGGTGCTCGTGGTCGTGGTCGTCCCCATCGCCGCCGCTGCGACAGCCCACTGGACGGCAGACGCCGCGAGCTCCGACGTGATCATCACCGACTGACGGGGAGCTCGCGCGTGCACCTCACGTCGCGCGCGTACCGAAGCGAAGCTTCGACCTGCCACCGAGATCCGCCGACGCATCGGTGGGCTTCGCCGAAGGCGCTTGGCAAGCGATCGGGAGGTGCGCGATCGTCCCGCTGCGGGTTCGTCGGGCGCACCGCAGAGAAGAGGCACTGGGAATGTCGGGTCGAGATCCCAACATGGGCGCGCGCCGCTGCGGCAAGTGCGGTCAGTCGATGCGCTGCGACGCGGTGCGCGACCACTACCGCGGCATCGCGCACACGGGCACCACGTACCACCACACCTGCGCCGGCTGCGGCCTCCGGGTCCGCACCGTCAGTATCTGGAAGGCCGTGATCGACCTGGGCGCGATCGGGCTCATGATCGCCATCTGCCTCGGCCTCGGCGGCATGATGCTCGTGCAGGCGGTCTCGATGACGATGAGCGGCGGTCGCATGCTCGGTCTCCAATGGGGCCTCGCGGCAGGCACCCTCGCGCTCGGCCTCCTCTTCGTCGGCGTCGCGGTGTACTCGGGATCCGCGGTGCTCAACCGCCGCCGCCACCCGCTGATCACCTGAACCTCGCCTTCGCCGCCATCGTCTCGGCCTGGGGTGATCGGTGAAGAATGCGAACGGTGCGCGGAGCGCCTCAGTCCTCGGGGCACTCGACGTGGCGGGGCCAACGATGGACGCGCGGAACGCTGGTGACGCGCCCGTCCACCCGAACCTGCCGCACCTCGAGGTCGGTGAGCGCGAGTCGATAGCAGCCCGCTCGGATGCCGCAGTTGCTCCAGCCGACGACGAGGTGAGCACCCGCGACGAGCCTCGGGCTCTCGCTGCGCACCACCGCGACGTCCACCTCGTCGTAGAATGTCGACACCCCGCACATGCCCCGCACGTGCACGACCTCGGCACTCCGCACGACGACGTCGTAGGCGCGCTGCGCCTCCGCGTTGCGTGTCCCCACGAGCAGTCCGGGCGCGAGAAACATGATTGCGGCGAGCATCCAGCGTCGAGTCATGGGCGGCCTCTGAGACGGTTGGCGCGCGGAGGTCTTGGGTGACTTCCTCGGCCGGGTCTCGCTCGCGGCATGAATGCTGCCGTGCTAGCTGGCGTGGCTCGGAGCGAACAGGTGCCTTCTTCAGCGGGTCAGATCGCGGCAGCGGACGTCGCCGAGCGTCCTTCGCATGCGCCGGTGGGGGGCTGGCGCGAGCGCCTTCGCTCGCTCTGGCCCAAGCACAAGCGGGTGATCTCGGCGGCGGTGTTCCTCCTGCTGGTCGCCCTCGCGGTGCGGGTGTTCACCGAAGGGGCGAGCGCCGGGACCCTCGAGGACTCGCTCGCGATGGCGCTCGAGCGCGACGACATCCGTGTCGAGCCGGACACGGTGACGTGGCTCAGCGAGGACGACAGCCTGCTCTCGACCCGCGCCGCGCTCTTCGTCGCGAGCGAGGGCGAAGAGCCGAGCGACATCTGGTACGCCGAGGTCCGGCCAGGACGCGACGGCGCGATCTTGGATGTCGACTGGGTCACCAACCTCACCCGCTCGGCGGGCGTCGCCGATCACCTGCTCACGCGCGAGGGCGACTTCGTCGCGTTCGTCTCGTCTGCCGGCGATCACGTCGAGGCGCTCACGGTCTTGGATCTGAGCGGCGAGCCCGCTGCGCTCACCGAGGACTGGACCACCACCCAGCGCCTGCAGAACGACATCACCAACCTCCAGGAGTCCGGCCGCACGGAGGCGTTCGGGCGGGTGCGCTACCAGCTCAACGACGCGTTCGAGCACGCCACCCTGACGATCGAAGACGGACACTTCGTGCTCAGCGGCGAGCTCGGCGACGAGCCCGCGCGCTTGGTGATCGATCCCAGCGAGCACGCGCCGATCGAGGGCGACGCGCTGTGCGAGGTGCAGGCGCTCGAGAAGGGCGTGCCCGGCGGCATCACCTGGGTGGTCGACACCGTCCGCAACCTCTCGTTCGTCGGCCCGGCGCCGATCGAGTGGCTCGAGAACCGGGTCTTCGCGCTGCAAGACCGGTGGAACCGCACCCGCTACGCGCTCTTCGGCGGCGGCAGCGAAGAGACGGCGAGCTCGGTGCTCGAGGATCTCGGCGGCACCACGTCGACCGAAGAGATGAGCGAGGAGGCGCGCGCGCTCCTCGACTTCGCCGAGGCCGAGATCGGCTTTCCGCCTGCGCCGCTCACGCCGCTGCTCACCGATCGGGTGGAAGGCGAGGGCGCGTGGATCCCGGTCGTCGACGATCCCTTCGTGAACAGCTACCCGGGCGCGCCGCCCGCGTTCGCGCAGACCTTCATTCGCCCCGACGCCGAGCGCCCGTACGCGACGGTCTACATCACGCTGTGGGATCCCAGGCAGGTGCAGCTGCGCATCGTCTCGGGCACCCGCGAGCCCGAGAGCGCGACCGGCGAGCGCGGCACCGGCACCATCCCTCGCGATCCCGACACCACGCGCCTCTTGGTCGGCGCGTTCAACGGCGGCTTCCAAGCGCTGCACGGCGAGTTCGGCATGATGGCGGATCGCCGCGTGTACTTGCCGCCCAAGCCCTGGGCCGCGACGGTCGCGGTGTACGAGGACGGACGCGTCGGCGTCGGGAGCTGGCCCGAGCCCAACTGGCGCGGCCGCTACTTCGACGAGACCCTCGCCAACCGCACCATCCCGCCGACCGTGGTGGACCTTCGCCAGAACCTCACCTCGATGGTGGAGGACGGCGTCTACAACCCGTGGGAGCGATGGTGGTGGGGCGCGGCGCCGACGGATGCGACCGAGCAGACGTTCACGTACCGCAGCGGGATGTGCCTCACCGACGAGGGCTTCTTGGCGTTCTTCTGGGGCAGCTCGCTCGGCCCCGACGCGCTGGGGCAAGCGATGATCAGCGCGCGCTGCGCCCGAGCGATG
>CAYZQM010000029.1:25604-38238 GCA_964480175.1 uncultured Sandaracinaceae bacterium | reverse complement strand
AAGGCGACGGTCGCCCAGCAGATCTTCAAGCTCGAGGTGCTTCGCGAGGAGGACGTGCGTCGGCTCGAAGAGCAGCGCCGCCGCGACTTCGAGGCCCAGCAGCAGCGCATGCGGATGGCGGGCGCGCCGGCCGGTGCGGCGGGTGCGCCGCCCGCAGGGCAGCCTGGTCAGCCGATCCGCCTGACCGCAGCGCAGGCCGCCGCGCTGCAGCAGATGGCGCGTCAGCGCGGGGTCAACTTGCAGATCGGACCGGCAGGCGAAGTGCGCACCTCGGCCGCACCCCAGCCGCAGCGCACCTCGGCCGCGCCGCGCGCATCGGCGCCCGCCGCGCAGCCCGTCGCCAAGGCCGAGACCGTGCGCCGCGACAAGCCCAAGGTCGGCCGCAACGATCCGTGCTGGTGCGGCAGCGGCAAGAAGTACAAGAGCTGCCACATGAAGGCGGACCAGAGCGAGGTCGGCAAGGTCGTCGAGGTCGCCGCAGCGGGCGACGCGGTCGACGACGCCTGAACCACGAGTCGCGCGAGCCGTTCGCCCGCGTCAGGGGGCTCGTCCGTACGGACGCGCTTGGAGCACCACGATCGAGCCATCGGGCTGGATCGCGAGCTCGACGTCGAGGGCGCGCACCGCGACGCCGCTTCGCGTCGCGATGCGCGGCCGCAGCCCCGCGTCGAGGGTGCTCAAGAGATCGCGCAGCGCGATCGCGTCGCGCGGGCTCACGAGCCGCGCACCGGGCGCGCTCCGCACCAGCTCCGGCGCGCTGTGCAGGTACAGGATCCACTCTTCGGGCGCGTCCGATCCCGTGGCGGTGACCGAGCCTCCGCGCGGGCTCAGATCCACCAGGTGACCGGGCCGGTGATCGGAGTACGGGTTCTCCGTGATCGCCACGCCCATCGCGCGCACGTCGTCGAGCATCGGCTGCACCAGCACCGCCATCGCGACCCGATCGTGCGGGACACCGGCGCGCGCCCGCTCGTCGTAGGCCCGCAGCGTCCGCACGCTCGCCCACACGCGCGAGAGCGCCGCGCTCAGCGCGCTCCGGTCCCGCGCGTCGCACGCGACGGATTCGTAGAGGCCCGCGCCCGAGAAGCCCGGCAGATCCTCTGCGTTCGTGCTCGAGCGGAGGATGACACGCGCCGTGCCCATCGCCCGCGCAGCGGCCTCCAGATCATCGAGGAGCGCAGGATCGATCTCGCCGCCCGCGATGCGCGCGCGCTCGGCCTCGAGCGCGTCCCCTCGCCCCACTCCGGACGCGAGCGCTCCGAGCGCGATGCCGTGGCGTCGCAGGTGCGCCAGATAGCACGCGCTCGGAAGCACCACGCCGCCGGGCGTCGGCAGACCGAGCCGCGCGACCTCCCCGAGCTGCGCGGCCTTCACTCCGACGCGACCGACGTCGTCGAGGCCGATCTCGCTCAGCGCGATCGGCGCACACGCACCCTCGAGCGCCTCGGGGATCGATCGCGCGACCGGTGCGCTCGCAGCCGGTGGGCTCGCGGGCAGCAGGTGGTAGCTGCGGTCCTCGACGATGAGCTCGGCCCAGCGTCCTTCGAACGCGCGCCACGCGGGATCGTCCAGCACGCCGCGGAGCGCCATGTTCGGCGTGCCTCGGCTCTCCGAGAGCACCGCGACGTGGGAGAGCGGCGTCTGCAGCTGCGCGGTCACCACGGCGGCGACAGGCGGCAGATCGTCGGGCGGCGCGGCGAGCACCAAGATCTCGTCGCCCGCGAGCGAGGCGGGATCGAACGACGGGCCTGCGAGCACCACCCGCCCGATCGCGCGCCCGCGGGTCACCGGCTGGTAGGTGACGTCCGCCCAGAGCGCGTCGGTGTCGAGGATCGACGCCGACAGCTCCGACGAAGCCGCGGCTTCGGCGATCTGGTGTGCGCTCCGCGGATGGAAGCGGAGCGCGCTGCCGAAGAACGACGCGTCGGCGACGCGCCTCTGCAGGGTCGCGATCTCGGCGGCGGCCATCGTGTCCGCCGGCCCCAGCTCGAGCGCCCAGTGATCGCCGTCGACGAAGTGCACGATCGATCCGAGTAGGTACCGGCGATCGGGCCTCAGGTAGTTGCGCGTCGAGAACGCGCGCAGCGTCGCGTAGCGCTCGCGCTCCTCGGGGTGGATGTGGAGCACGTACTCGTAGTGCAGCGGCCAGCGCTCGGACTGACAGAAGTGGAGGCGATCGCCCTCGAGCTCGAGCACGACCTTCACCACCTCGACGCGCGCGATCGCGTGCTCGTCGGAGACCGCTGCGAGCCGACGCCAGTCCTCGGGGCCGGACAGGGTCTCGAGCGCGTCGATCGACGGATCGGCCAAAGGCGAGAGCGAGAGCTCGACCGCAGCGGGCGCACCCGCGGTCGCGGCGGTTTCCGTCTCGGGGATCTCCGGCGCATGCATCGGCGTCGGCGTCGGCTCGTCGTGGGTGTCCCCGCACCCGAAGAGCAGGCAGAGCGCCACGACGGCCGGCGCGCGATGCCGAAGCACGCGCGCGCGAGCGAGCGCGGCGCGCCGCGCGTCGAAGGGCTCGGCGATCGGCATGCCCCGCATCCTAAATGAGACCAGGGTCGCGCGACGCCGGAGGCACCGTGACAACCAATCAATTACATCAAATCGGTGGACGACGAATAAACCGGATGTAATAGACGGCCGATGCCGCGCGCAGCACAGCCCTTCGCAGCACCGCCCCTCGAGGCCGAGCCCGTGAGCTCGACGTCGCGCAAGGCCGATCGGGTGGCCGACGAGCTGATGCGCCGGATCGCGGCCCGCGAGATCGCGGTAGGGGCGATCCTGCCGCGCGAGGACGAGCTCGCGGCCGAGTTCGCGGTGAACCGGTCGGTGATCCGCGAGGCGGTGAAGTTGCTCGAGGTGCACCGCCTGGTGCGGCCGGTGCGGCGGCGCGGCACCGAGGTGCTCGATCCGATGGGCTCGATGTCGCCCGAGGTGCTGCGCGCGCTGCTCTCGCCTCGGCCCGGGCAGGTGGACCTCACCATGCTGCGCGGGCTGCTCGAGGTGCGCGCGCAGCTCGACGAGCAGATGTCGAGCATGGCCGCTGCCCGCTGCACCCCCGAAGACGTCGCCGCGTTTCGTGCACTGATCGCCGAGATGGACCGCAAGCGCAACGACACCGCTGCGTTCTCGCGTCTGTCTCGCGAGCTGCCCTTCGTCGTCGCGCAGGCCACCCACAACCCGGTCTTTCAGATGCTCGCGCACTGGAACCGCACGATCGCCAATGACCTCGATGAGCTCTTCCGACTCGCGCGCCCGCCGGTCGATGCGCACCTGCAAGGCCTCTCGATGCTGGTCACGCTGCTCGCGCAGCACGACGTCGAAGGGGTGCGGACGATGGTGCGCGCCTTCCACGAGTGGGCGACGCTGCGGATGCTCGCGGCCGCCGAGCTGATGGGGCAGGGCGGGGGCGACTTCCCCGTCGCGCTTCCGTCGCCACGCAAGACCGTCTCCGGCGCGAAGTCGACCAGCGTGCCGCGAGCAACGCAGAAGCGCGTCGCGAAGCCCGCCACCCACGCGCAGCCCAAGCGGTCCGCCAAACCCAAGCCCTCCGCTCGCACCCCGTCCACCCGCGCTGCATCGAAGAAGTCCCCGCGCGCCTGATCACCCACCGCCCACGTCCGAGGAACGATCATGATCTCCGTCACCACCGAGCCCACCTCCGCCGTCTCTGCTCCGCGTCCGTCGCGCACCCCGCTGCGCCGCCACGGCGAGGGCACGCACCACCGCGTGAACGGAGTGCACGTCCTTCACCTGAAGGGCTCGTTCTACGAGATGGGCGAGCAGCACGGCGCGCTCCTCTCGGACGAGATTCGGCGCGGCGCGATCCCGTACTACCGCTCGTACGTCGAGCGGCTGATGGGCAAGAGCCTCGGCCCGGCGAACAAGCTGATCGTGCCCGCGCTGCAGGCGCTCGTCGGCAAGCAGGTCGAGCGCGCGATGCCGCGCTTCGCGGTCGACACGATCCGCGGGATCGCCGACGGCGCGGGCATCCCCTTCGCCGAGTTCATGGGCGGCTGCACCCTGCCCGACACGCTGCTCTGGGTGGCCGCGCGACTCATGCAGCTCAAGGCGCCGGGCCCTGCGGTGATCCACCGGCTCTCGCTGGGCCTCGGCTGCACCAGCGCGATCGCCTGGGGCGACGCGACCAAGGACGGCAAGCTCCTGCACGCGCGCAACCTCGACTACCACGGCGTCGGCAACTGGCCGAGCAACGCGGCCGTGCTCTTTCACTCGCCCGACGAAGGCCAGCGCTACGTGTCGGTGAGCTCGGCGGGCGTGGGCCTCGGCGGCGTCACCGCGATGAACTCGTCGGGCCTGACGCTCACGGTGCATCAGCACATGTTCACCGACACCACGAAGCTCGGCGGCACCCCGATCGGCACGGTGGGCGACATCGTGATGCGCACCGCGACGAACCTGGACGAGGCCGAGGCGATCCTGCGCTCGCACACCTCGATCGGCTGCTGGACCTACCTCATCACCGACGGCAAGTCGCGCGAGATGCTCTGCTTCGAGGAGAACCCGAAGCGCCAGGTCGCCAAGCGGGTGCGGGGCGAGAGCGGCACCTTCGGGTACGCGAACGTGTACTTGGACGAGGAGCTCGGGGAGACCGAGATCAACCTCTACGGCAGCTACTGGCGCCACAACGAGGCGCGCCACCAGCGGGCCAACCACCTGCTCGCGGCGGGCCGTGGGCAGCACGACGCCGTCAGCATGGCGGGCATCGTGGGCGATCGCGGCAACCCCGACTGCCGCATCAGCGAGGCGATCGCGATGGTGATGACCACGGGCTCGGTGGTCTTCTCGCCCGAGGACGGAGAGGTCTGGGTGGGCACGGGCGAGGCGCCGACCAGCCGCGGCGAGTGGGTGTGCTTCTCGCTCGATGGCAGCGACGTGAGCGCGAGCAAGAAGAGCTTTCGCTTGGCGGACGGCGAGCGCGACGAAGAGCGCGTCGCGTTCGAGCACTATCGTCAGGCATACATCGCGTACCTCGACGAGCAGGATCCGAAGAAGGCGCAGGCGCTGATGGACGAGGCGCGTGCGCTCTGCCCCACCCAGCCGCTCTTTCACTTCCTCGCTGGCCTCACCGCGCTCGAGCAGGGCGACGCCGCGGGCGCGCGCCTGCGCTTGAACGAGGCGATCGCGCTCTCGCATCCGCACGTCGAGCGCCGCGCGGCGTTCCACCTCTGGCGGGGTCGCGCACTCGATCGGCTCGGCGATCGCAAGGCCGCGCTGAGCGACTACCGCACCGCGCTCGCGCTCCGCGCCGACGCCGGCGTGCACCGCGCCGCGAAGGCAGGGCACGCGCGCCCGTACCGCGGCGGCCCCATCACCATCGACTTCTCGATGGCCGACGTCGTCCAGCCGTAGAGCCTCAGACCCGCGCCCGCCTCAGACCCGCGCCCGCGCCCGTGCTCGATCAGAACGCTCGCTCGGCGCCCACGCACGCGCTGCGACTACGCCACGACCTCGAGCGCGCGGCCCTTCTTGCTCAGCGAGCCTGCGGGGATCGCGGTCGCGGCCTCGGCGCGATCCACCGACGCGCGGTCCTCGGCGTCCGGCCAGAGCCGATCCTTGATCTGCTCGTTCCACGTCTTGGTCAGCGCGGGCTTCAGCCCCGGCGCGAGGTAGTCGGGCGCCTCCTCGGCGATCCACGCGCCGAGCGCCGGCAAGAGCGGCGCGATCTTCTTCGCGCTCCGCCACGCCCACGCGCCCTCGACCTCGGCGAAGTGCTGCGCGCCGTGCACGGCTTGCGACGCACGCACCTTCAGCTGCGCGAGCGGGCCCTTGGCCTTCAGGCGCGGCGCGAGCGTGTGGATGAGATCGGCGGCGGCGCCCGCGGCCACGTGCGTGGGCTTGCGCAGCCCGTCGCGGAACGCCGTGGTCTTGGCGTACGCGGCGAGCTCGTCCCGGGTGACGCCGTACTTCTCCAGCGCCGCCTGGGTCTCTTCTTCGGCCCGGCGGCGCGCCTTGAAGAGCGACATCTGCACCCGCGAGTAGAAGTTCACCGCGCCGTCGCCGCTGGTCTCGACCGCGCAGAAGATCGCCTCGGGGAAGCGCTCGGTGATGACGGTCTGCACGCCGTCGCTCACGCCCGAGCTCGGCATGCAGCCGAAGGGCTTCACGCTGATCGTCATGTGCGCCTTGTTGCGCACGACGTTCATGATGAGCTTCGCGACCTCGAGGTGTCCCTCCCCGCCGCGCAGGTTCACGTTGTAGTGGCTGTGCCCGACCTCGGCGATGGTGTCCATGTCGGGGAGGCTCACGCCGCGCAGGCCCACCAGCGCCGCGAAGAAGTGGAACACACTGCGGAGCGCGAGCTCACCGAGCCAGAGACCCGCCATGCGTCGACCGACGTCCGCACCTTCCAATCCGAAGGGCCCGCCGTCGGCGCCGCGGAGACCGGCGCGCAGCTCGGTGTCGTGGCGGAACTCCCAGAGGTTGTAGAGGAGCAGCGCGCAGAGGATCTGGATGTCGTTCTCTCCGCCCTCGGACTCGACGAACTCCTGGAGGTGGTAGTTGCCGTCGCCCTCGGTGGTCATCGCCCAGAACTCGCCGAGGATCGACACGCGGGGCTTGGGCTGGATGCGATCGACCTCGACCGCGCGCATCACCCGGCCCGCGCTGCGCAGCGCGGTGACGATCGAGGTGTTCTGTGCGAGCGCGTCGTGCACGATGCGCTTGGCCTCGGTGAACGCGATGTTCGTCGAGCCGGGCACCACCTCGTACGGACGGATCCGGTAGGACGCGAGGTTGAGCACGTCGCCCGAGAAGAGCGCTTTGGCGAGCGCCAAGAAGAACGGCGGCGAGAGATCGAGCCCGGCCTCTTCGCCCGTGGCCTGCTTCAGGCCGCCCGTCTGCTGGAAGAGCACGACCCGGAAGCCATCGAAGCCCGCGTCGCGCAGGGCCTTGCGGTACTCGGTCACGTACATGCCGAAGCGGCAGGGACCGCAGGCGCCGGCGGTGAGGAAGATGTACTGCTCGATCACCTGCTCGCTGGTGAGCCCCTCCTCGTCGCGCAGGCGCACGAGCTCGCGCACCAGGTTGCCGACGGTGAAGTAGGTGGGGTTGCACTGCCCGCGGTTGCCGAACTCCTTGCCGTAGCGAAGCGAGTCCTCCGTGGGACACTCGAGCGCCCGCACCGTGTAGCCCAGGCCGCTGAGCGCGCCCTCGACGAGGTAGTCGTGCGCGATGGTCAGGCCGCCGCACAAGATCGTGGTGTGGGCTCGCTGCGACTTGGTGAAGGTCGCGTTCGTCATGCGATCGACCCACTGCTCCTTCTTGCCTTCGAGGCCCAGGCGGGCGCGCTCTTGCGCCTCGAACTTCGCGAGCTCGGCGTCGATGTCGATGTCGTGGTGCTGACTCATGGGGGGCTCCGTGGGCTGGGGAGAGGAACTTCGTTGGGGGACTAGAGGCGGACGACCTCGCCGCCGGACTTCTTGCCGATGCGGACGAGGCCCTTGGGCGTGGGGGTGAGCGCGGGCTTGGGCGTCGGGATGAAGGCGCGGAGCTTCGCGCCCAGCGCGTCGATCTCGGCCGCCAGGTTCACGTCGCGGCTGCCCCGCGGCGAGCTGCTCTTGCTTCGCGTTCAAGAGCGTCAGGCGCCGCTCGGTGAGCTTCTGTTCGAGCTCGTTCTTCTTGGCGCGCACGTCGCGCAGGCGCTCCTCGTGCAGCGAGAGCGAGTGGGTGTACGTCTTGACCCGGATGCCGATCGAGCCGCCGGGCTTGTTGGCGTCGATGTCGTGCAGCGCCGCGTGCGGCACCGCGCTCTTCTGCACGATGCCCTCGATGATCCCGTAGGTCGGCGCGTCGTGGCCGCACTTGAAGCTCGAGAGATCGAGCAGCACGACGTTCGGGTGGCGGGCCGCGAACTTCGCGGCCCACACCCGCTGCGCCGAGTTGGCGGAGTAGTTCTCCGGCCACACGTCGTCGATGCGGAGCGGATGATCGATCAGGCCCTGCTTCAGGTCGTCCTCGAAGAAGCGATCGAGGAAGCCCCGGTCGCGCGGGATCGAGCGGATCGAGAGGATGGGATAGCCGAGCACCTGGAACTCGTCGGGGATCCCGTGGTTCAGGCCCGGATCGGAGTGGTAGGGGCGACCGAGCACCAGGATCGCGACCTGATCTTCTTTCTCGACCGCATCGAGGATCGCGCGACCCCGGCGCATCAGGTCGTCCTCGAAGCCCTTCAGCGTCTTGAGCGCCTCGTCGACCGCGAAGTCGCTCTCGTCTTCGGTGATCGACAGCTCGTCCTCGAACGCCTGGAACATCCTGCGCTTCAGGAGCACCGGCTCGGCGAACGAGAACGCGGGGCTCATGTAGCGGATGCCGCGGGTCGCGAAGAAGTCCTGCTCCTTGGTGAACGCGGCCTTGATGACCTCGGGCGTGCCCGCGACGATCGGACAGCTCGCCTGATCCATCGCCTCCCACGCGAAGCTCGGCACGTGGGTGAGGATCGGAAAGAAGATCGCGTTCAGCGGGCGCTCGACGTGCTTCTCGAACAAGAGGTGATGCACGTGTGCCTGCACCACCTTGCTGGGGAAGCAGGGATCGACCGAGCCGTACTTGCCGCCCGCGACCCACATCGCCTCGCTGGTCTCGTCGGACCAGACGATGTTTCTACGGTCGACCCCGAGCGCGCGGAAGTACGCCGTCCAGAAGGGACCCGTCGAGTACATGTTCAGGACGCGCGGCAGGCCCACGCGCCAGCGCTTGCGCTTCTCGATCGCGTCCTTGCCCGAGCGAGCGAAGCCGCGCTTGACCGCGCTTCGCAGCATGCGCCCCAGAAACGATCGCTTCACTTCGACGTCGTCGACGGAGCTGCCGGCCTCGGGCAGGGGCGCCGTCTCGAGGCCCGTCATGAACGCGGCCTTGGCCTCGTAGGCCACCATGTTCGGGTACTTCTTCGCTTGGCGCTGACGCTCGCGGGTGAGCGCGATCATCGCCTCCTCGGACTCGACCGTGCCCTTCTCACACGAGAAGCCGCTGATGTAGCGCGCGGTGGTTCCGTCGGGTCGGAACGCGTCGACGAAGGTGCGCGAGCACTCGTTCTCGCAGAAGTGGCAGACCGTGCTCTCGTCGTTCTTCGTCGCGTACTCGAGATCGATCGCCGCATCGAGACCGATGAAGGTCGAGCTCCCGCGGCGCTTGACCACCCGCAGCGTCTCCATCGCGGCGCCCAGCGCGCCGGCCTCGCCCGTGTGGGGATGCACGAAGACCTCGGCGTCGGGGACGCGCTCCTTGATGTAGTCGACCTGCGCTTTGACCGCGGCGAGGTTGTACTGGGTGCCGCCCTGCAGGACGAAGCGCCGCCCGAGCGAGGCGAGGCGCGGCACGCCGACGACGTACTGCCAGACGTTCTTCGGGAGCACCTGGGCCAGGCCCGCGAGCAGCTCTTCTTTGCTGAAGCCTTCCTTCTGGAAGTTCACCCGATCGGTGTCGAGGAAGACCGCGCAGCCATACGAGAAGCGCGGCGCGAGATCCGCGCTGAACGCGGTGTCCGCGTACTCGGTCACCGGCAGACCGAACTGATCGGCCATGGCCTGCAGCAGCATCCCGTTGCCGGCCGAGCACTGGTTGCTCAGCTTGAACGTCTTGATGTCGGCGTTCTCGAGGAAGAGGACCTTGATGTCCTGACCGCCAATGTCGCAGATCACGTCGACGTCGCCGAACACGCTGGTCGCGCTGATCATGTGCGCGACGGTCTCGACGACGTTCACGTCGGCCAAGAGGCACTGCTCGAGCACGTTGGCCGCGTAGCCCGTGGCGCCGAAGCCGAGGATGTCGAGCTCGGCGCCGTCCTCGTGCACCCCATCGCGCAGGATGCGGAGCAGATCGCGCATGTCCTGGATCGGGTTGCCCTTGCTCAGCGTGTAGGCCTTGCGCAGGAGCTGGCCGTCTTCGCCGAGCAGCACCGCCTTGCTCGAGGTGCTGCCGCCATCGAGGCCGATCACCGCGCGCACCTTGTCGCCCGGTGAGAAGCGAACGGGATCGAACTTCGGGATGGTGTAGAGCGCGCGGAACGCGCTGAGCTCGTCCTGTCCGCTCACCAAGGGCGCGCCCGCGCTCGCGCCGAGGCGCTCCTTGCGTCCTTCGGTCGCGTAGCGATGCAGCGCCGAGAGACCCGCGTAGCGGCCCGCGTCCGCGGGCTCGAAGAGGCCGTACATCACCGCGCCGAACGCCGCGTAGAGCTGCGCGTTCTCGGGCACCACCACCAGCTCTTCGACCGGGACGTCCTTGGGATAGGCGTAGCCCCGCTCGTCCCAGGTCTGCGGGATGCGCAGGCGCCAGCAGTCCTGCAGGAACGGCAGGTACGTGTTGGGCCCGCCGAGCAGGAGCACCTTGCTGCGCAGGGTGCTGCCGCGGGTCAGCACGCTGAGGTTCTGCAGCACGATCGCGTCGGCGAGCGAGCAGAGGATCTCTTCGGCCGGGATGCCCGACTTCACGAGGTTCACGATGTCGGTCTCGGCGAACACGCCGCACTTGGCGGCGACGTGGTGCAGCTTGCTCTCGTCGAAGCGGAGGTTGCGGCTCACCTCGGGCGAGGCCCCGACCTTCACCAGGCACTTGTCGATCGTCGCGCCGGTGCCCGACGCGCACTTGTCGTTCATCGACGTGCTGGCCGTCTTTTCACCGGTCTCTTCGTTGGACTTGAAGATGATGATCTTCGCGTCCTGTCCGCCGAGCTCGACGACGCTGCCCACGTCGGGGTGCAGCTTCTCGACCGCGAGCGTGACCGAGTTGACCTCTTGCACGAAGCGGGCGCCGAGCGGGGCGCAGAGCGGGCCCGCGCCCGATCCCGTCGCGAAGATCCGGATGTCGTCCTGCGTGATGTTCGGGAAGCTCGCCTCGATCTCGCCGAGGAGCTCGAGCACGCACTCGGGCTGCCGGGTGTGGTGCCGGCGGTAGTCGTCCCAGAGGATCGTGTGCGTCTCGGGATCGACGACGACCGCCTTCACGGTGGTCGAGCCGACGTCCAGACCGATCACGACCTGCCCGGAGAACCCGTTGATTCGAAGCGCCTTGTCCCCAGTGCTGGCCATCGTGTCGATCCTCGCCGAAGACGCTGACGGCAGTGTCAGAGGCGCGAGGCTAGACGAGTCGAGGCGCGCCCCGCAACCCCCCTCGACGCTCGCATCCCCTGAGCCCTCCGCGTGAGCGCACGGGTCGCTGCATCCCCCGCGACGACGCGTGGCATCCTGCCGGCGATGCGCGCTCGGATGTTCTTCGCCCTGCTTCTTCTTCCTGCTCTGCCCGCCTGCCAAGAGCGGGTGCCGACCAACGAAGGCCCCTCGACGTGCGCCAACGGACGCGACGACGACCGCGACGGACGCTTCGACTGCGCGGACGACGATTGCTACGGCGTCGGGGTCTGCGGGGGCGGCGGCGACGGCGGGGCCATCGACGCAGGCATGAGCGACGTGCCGCGTCTCGACGTGCTGCCCGAGGTGTGCGCCGCGCCGATCGATCTCACGTTCGTGCTCGACGTCAGCACCTCGATGGCGATGGAGGCGAACGCGCTGCGCATGGGGATCGCCGACATCTACGCGGCGGCGCGGGCGCTCACCACCGACACCCGCTTCTCGCTCGTGGTGTTCGTCGACGACGCGCTCGTGGTGAACGGCTGCGCGCCGTTCGGCACGGTCGACGAGCTCACCGCCGAGTTCGTGCGCTGGCGCGACTTCTGTTCGACGAACGAGAGCCCGGTGAGCCGCAACGACAACCTCGACTGCGCGGAGAACTCGCTGGATGCGATCTACGCAGCGGCGACCACGTGCACGTGGCGCGAGGGCGCGACCCACATCCTGGTGCACGTCACCGACGACACGTTCGAGGAGCCTCCCTTCGAGTACAGCAGCGGTCCCTTCGGCGGCGGGATCCCCGCGGTCCGCTACTACAACGAGGTGCTCGACGCGCTGGTCACGCGCGAGATCCGGGTCGGCGCGTTCGCGATGGAGGTCCCCGAGAACTGCGGCGCGGGAACGAGCAGCGACACGGGGCGCGGCTTCTTCACCAACTTCCGCGGCATGCCCTCGCTCCCCGAGGTCACGGGCGGCCGCGTGTGGGACATCGCGGACGTACGCGACGGCGCGCTGAACATGTCGACCGCGATCGCGGAGATGGTCGACGACGAGTACTGCACTGTGTTTTAGGAGGGGCTGACGCAGCCCCTCCCCCCGACTGGCAAAGCCAGATCGGGGCCCCCCTCCCGCCTCCGCTCGCTTCGCTCGCGCTGCGCGGGGGCGCGGTGTTTTTGGGAGGGTCTGGAGCAGACCCTCCCCCCGACTGGCGGAGCCAGATCGGGGCCCCCCACCCGCCTCCGCTCGCTACGCTCGCGCTGCGCGGGGGCCCCTACGCCCCCTTGCTCGTCGTGCACTACTCGGTTGGGAGAGCTGGTGACGTCCCCGCCTCCGCTCGCTACGCTCGCGCTGCGCGGGGGCCCCTACTCCCCCTTGCTCGTCTTGCAGTACTCGGTTGGAAGAGCTGGTGACGCAGCCCCTCCCCCCGCCTGGCGGAGCCAGATCGGGGCCCGCCTCCCGACACCGCTCGCTCTGCGCGGGGTCCCCTACGCCCCCTTTGCAGTACTTGGCCGGAGAACTGTTCCCGCCTTGCGCTGGGCGGACGTAGATCG
>CAYZQM010000029.1:0-25594 GCA_964480175.1 uncultured Sandaracinaceae bacterium | reverse complement strand
GAGGTGCCGCGCTACTGCAGAAAGACTCGGGGAGCGTTCCTTCGGTGGCCTGGAACAGACCACACCTAGAAAACCAGGAAAAAGCGAGACAATTGTCTTCCTAAGGGAGGTGGGAGATGGGTTGGCAAAGACAATTGTCTTCCCGGGGGAGGTGGGAGATGGGTTGGGAAGACAATTGTCTTGCCGCGGGAGCGGGGAGATGGGGTGGCAGAGACAGTTGTCTTCCCAGGCGACCAGGGAGATGGTCCGGCATGAGCTCCGTCTCGTTCGAGCACGTCGGCCGTGCTCGAACGAGACGAAGGCGTCTTGGGAGGACCAGGGAGATACGCAGCTGAGCCAGTCGTGAAGGGCGAGATGCGTTCGGATGGCTCGGGACACTCGGACTGTGCATCTCTCGCTTCAGGCGCTGAGCTGGCGCATCGAGTCGATGGCTTGGCGGAAGAGCTCTGCGAGCTCGGGGGTGAGCAGCGAGAGCGAGAGGAGCACCGCGCCCAGGCCGATGGCGGAGCGCAGGGGCATCGCGGCGAAGTACATCGGGATGTTGCTCGCGGAGCGCGAGATCAGGCCGAGCGCGACGTCGCTCGCGAAGAGCGCGACGGCGGCGGGGGCGGCCAGCGCCACGGCGAGCTCGATGCTGAGGATCAAGAGGCGCCCGATCTCGGTGAGGCTGGCGGCGTCGATGGCGCTCGCGCCGGCTGGCGCCGTGGTGAGGCCGTCGGCGAGGGCGGCGAGCACCAGGCGATGACCGCCGAGGATCAGAAAGAGCGTGGTGCCCATCAGCATGGAGAAGACGCCGAGCTGGCTCGATCGCGCGCCGCTCGCATCGACGGCGTCGCCTTGTGCGCCGCGCAGCGCGTCGATGAGCCGGCCCGACTGCTCGAACGCGAGCAGCGGGACGGCGCTCGCGACGGCGAGCATCGTCCCGAAGACGACCTCGCGCAGGCCAGCAAGAAAGAACGTTAGGGGATCGGGCGGCAGCGGAGGCGCGTGCGCGTCGGCGAGCGGCGTCAGCGCGCAGGTCAGCGCGAGCAAGAGCACGGCGCGCAACATCGCGGGGCTCTGCCTCAGCGCGATCCACGGCACGAGGATGGTGAGCGGCGCGAGGCGCAGCGCGACGAGCAGCCCGACGCCGAGCCGCCTCACCCAGATCGGATCCGAGAGAAACGTGCGGACCAGCTCCGCCACGCGCTCAGCCGACCAGGCGGGGGATCGCGGTCCAGAGATCGGTGGTGAAGCGCATGAGCTCGCTGGTCATCCAGCCGCCCATCGTCGCGAGCACGATCGCGACAGCGACGACCTTCGGTACGAACGTGAGCGTCTGCTCCTGCACCTGCGTCACCGCCTGCAGGATCCCCAGCCCGAAGCCCACGGCGAGGCTCGCGGCGAGCGCGGGCATCGACACCAAGAGCACCAAGTAGAGGGTCTCGGCGCAGAGCTGTACGAGGTCGCCCGGGTTCACGCGCGCGACGCTACCACAGCGGCCTGTTGGCTACTGCGTCCGCTCGCCACCGCGTCGTGATCTCCGCTCGCGTCAGCCCAGGCGCTCGAGCAGCGCGCGCACCAGCGATGGGCGGAGCTCGCTGGTGATCAGCTGGAACTCCCGGCGCATCGCGCGCACGTCGCGCGGCCAGTCCGTCGGTGGGCGACCTCCGTGCACCAAGATCGACAGCTCCGTCTTCAGGTAGCCGACGGCCGCGAGCCCCTCGAGCGCGACGATGCGCCGGTCTGCGAGCGGCTCGAGCAGCGAAGCGATCGCGCCGGGCAGCGCGTCGATCGACGCCGCGATGCCGCCGCCGACCTCGGAGGTCAGCGGCTCGGTGCCGGCTCGGGTGCGCACCGCGATGCGACGCCACGCGATCTCGGGCGCGACGTCCTCGAACGCTCGCCGGGTGCGCTCACGCTCTCCCAGCGCGACGATGCCGATCACCCGGGTGGGGGGCGCGATGCGCGCGTGACGCGGCAGCGCCTCGATCTCGGGGCTGGGATCGGTCAGACGAAGGCGGCTCATGCGGTCCCGTCAGTTCGGCTGACCGCCGCGCTCGACGTCGAGGCCATCGGCCTCCCAGTGGAGAAAGCCGCCGGTGAGGAAGCCGACGCTCTGGCCCGCCTTGGTCAGCTTCTCGGCGAGGTCCTTGGCTTCGTCGGTCGAGCGGCCGTAGAGCACCCGTACGCGACCGTCGCGCGGCACGAGATCCGCGATGCGGCTCTCGACCTCGCTGGCGGGGATGTTGATGGCGCCGGGGATGTGGTAGCGCGCGAACGCGGCGGCCTCGCGCACGTCGACCGGCAGGACGCGCTTCTGCAGCAAGAGCGCCGCCAGATCCTTGGGCGCGAGCTCGTTGGCCGAGGCCGGCAAGAACGGCTTCACCAGCGCCTCGATCTGCTGCTTGCTCGCGAGCCCTCGATCCCAGTGCGCGGCGACCTGGCCCTCGACCAGGACGAAGAGCTGCGGGATCGCCTGGATGCGGAAGGCCCCCGCGATGCGCGGGTTCTTGTCGACGTCGATGCTGACGACCTTGAGCTTGCCCGACAGCTCGCTCGCCACCTGCTCGACGATCGGCGTCTGCTGCTTGCAGGGCTCGCACCAGTCGGCGTGGAAATCGATGAGGACGGGGAGCTCGGACTGGATGACTTCGCGCTCGAACGAGGCCTCGGTGACCGCCATCAGCTTCATACCGGCGCTCTCTAGCACGGCGCCCTCGGGCCGCATGAGCGCTCAGGTCGTGAAGCGCACCGGGCTGCCGAGCGGGCGCACCAAGAGCGAGGGCAAGTCCGCGGGATGGACCACGCCGATCACGGGGTAGCCGCCGGTGCTCGGGTGCTCGGGCCCGAGCACGATCGGCTCGCCGCTCGGGGGCACCTCGATCGCGCCGAGCACCAGCGGGGCGCTGGGCAGATCGCGGGCGCTCGGGCGCACCGAGAGTACGCCGCCCTCGAGGCGACAGCCCATGCGATCGCTGCTGAGCGAGATGCGGAACGGGCTGGCGGTGAGGCGGGCCAGCGAGCCCTCGGCGAAGTGCATCAGATCGGGCCCCGGGCGCACTCGGATCACCGCGCTCGGATCGAGGCTCGAGGGCGGCGGGGTGGACACGTCACCCTCCGCCGTCCCGAGAGCGAGCGCGTCGCCCCGCCGCAGGGAGCGCCCGAAGAGCCCTCCGAGCCCGGCGCGCACGTGGGTGCCGCGGCCTCCCAGCACCACCGGGACGTCGATGCCGCCGCTCACCGCGACGTAGCCCGCGCGCCGCTCGGCGTGCCAGGTGAGATCGATCGACTCGCCCGCGCGGAGCTTTCGCGCCGGGCTCTCTTCGGTCGCGATCCAGACCTCGCGGAGCGCGCGGATCCGCATGGCGCCGTAGCGCTCGATCCCCGCGGCTCCCGTCGCGTTGCCCACCGCTTCGTTCGCGCGCGCGAGCAGCGCGGGCACCAGCGCGCCCGAGCTGGGGATGCCCTGATGCAAGCGCCCACGCCGCCCCAGGTCCTGGACGAACGCGAGGCCCCGCACCTCGTCGAGCACGATCGCGGGCGTCTCTGCGGGGATCGCGGTGCGATCGGGATCGCGCAACGTGCGATCGCTCGATGGCGGCGTGAGGTGCACCCGATCGCCCGCGGCCAAGAGCGGCCCGTCGTCGTCGAAGAGGAGCGCTTCGGTCCGACCCAAGAGATGCCAGCCGCCGGCCGTGGCGCTCGGGTAGATGCCCGCGAAGCCGCCCGCGATCGCGAGCGATCCGCGCGGCACCCGAGGCCGTGGCGTCGAACGTCGAGGGAGATGCAGCCGGGCATCGAGCCCGCGCAGGTACGGAAAGCCAGGCGAGAACCCGACGAACGACACCGACAGCTCGGTGGCCCAGAGCAGCGCCGCCAGGCGCTTGCGATCGAGCTTGCTCGCGCGCGCGACCTCGTCGAGGTCGGGACCATCCAGCACGGTCTCGAGGGCATGCAGACGCGGCGTACGCGCGTTCGTCGACGTCTCGCGCGACAGCAGCGAGCGCGCGTCTTCTCCTTCGCTCGGGGTGAACGCGAGGTGGCTCTCGGTGTGCCAGGCGTCGCTCACCCGGCCGCTCGCGCGCATCGCTTCCGCGAGCGCGGCCGCGCGATCGACCGGCCCGCGCAACGGCACCCGGAAGCTCGTCTCACCCAGCTGCTCCAGCTCATGCGCGTTCACGATCGCGCTCACGAACGAAGCGCCTCGCGCACCGCGCTCGCGACCGCGAGCGCGTTCGATCCGTCGCCGTGCACGCAGAGCGTCTCGAAGTCGCCCGACGCCACCAGCCGCCGCGCTTGCTCGGCGGCCCGCGCCGGATCGTCGATCATGGCGCCCGGCTCGCCGCGCGGGATCAGCCGACCGTCAGGTCGCATCCCGCGATCGGCGAACGCCTCGCGCAGCACCGAGAGACCTCGGGCCCGCGCGCGATCGGCGAGCACCCCGGGCTGGGTGACGATGGCGACGGGTCCCAGCGCCTCGCACGCGGCATCGAGCAGCGCGTCGGCGAGCGACACGTCGATCAGGGTGTCGTGGTAGAGCGCGCCGTGCGCCTTGACGCTCCGCACCGGCAGCGCGGCCTGCCGCGCGATCGACGCGAGCGCGGCGCACTGCGCGGTGAGCGAGGCCCGGAGCGCGCCTGCCGGCATCGCCATCGAGCGTCGCCCGAAGTGCTCGCGATCGGGGTAGCTCGGGTGCGCGCCGATCTCCACGCCGTGGGCCACGGCGACGCGCAGCGTGCGGCGCATCGAGGCGTCGTCGCCCGCGTGCCCTCCGCACGCGACGTGCAGGCGATCGGGCAGCGCGAGCAGCGCCTCGGGCTCGTCGTCGAGCTCGCCCGCATCGAGGGTGAAGATCATCGCGGGCGCCGTCATCGCGGCCAGAGTGTGGCGTGGTAAGGACGGCGATGCAGCAGCGCCGGCTGGGTGGTCTCCTCTCCCTGTTCCTGATCCCGTTCGTGCTCGGCACCCTCGCCTGCGGCGGGGACGAGGAAGAGGGCGAGAGCGAGCCCAACCCGCTGCGGCGCGAGATGCGCGAGCTGACGCTGCTCGCGCCGCCCACCGAGAGCAACCAGCCCTCGATGTTCTCCACGCCGGGCCCCTCGCTCCGCGCGCTGATCGACGGGCTCGAAGAGGTGCGCACCGACGAACACGTGGTCGCGCTCTTCGTGCGCCTCGGGCCGATGGGCGGCAGCTACGGCGCGATCGACGACATCGCGGAGGCGCTGCAGGCGGTACGCGAGGCCGGCAAGCCGGTGCACTGTCACTTCGAGACGATCGACAACACCGGCTACGCGCTCGCGGCGAGCGCGTGTGATCGCATCACGGTGACCCCCGCGGGCATGCTCGACGTAGTGGGCGTCGCGGCGCAGGTCTTCTACGCGCGCACCATGCTGGAGCACATGGGGGTGGTGGCGGACGTGGTGCACATGGGCCGCTTCAAGGACGCCGCCGAGCCGCTCGTCGCCGACGAGATGGGCGAGGCCACCCGCGAGTCGCTCGGCGCGCTCGTCGACGATCTGCACCAGCGCCTGATCGACGCGATGGTGAGCGGTCGCGACATGACCGCCGAGGCCGCGCAGGCGGCGATCGACGCGGGCCCGCAGGACTCGGCGATGGCGCTCGAGCTGCACTTGGTCGATGGCGTCGAGTTCGACGACGAGGCGCGCACCCGCTGCCGCGAGGCCGGCAACGCCACCCGCAACGTCACGCTGCGCCTGACGCCCGAGGTCGAGCCGATGGGGATCGGTGGCCTGATCGACGTGCTCGCCGGCACCCCGCCGCCGGTCCATCCCGAAGGTCGGCGCATCGTGCTCGCGTACCTCGATGGTCAGATCACCGACGCAGAGGAAGCAGGCGGGGGAGGGACCGCGCAGGCGGGCCCGTTCGTCGAGGGGATGCGCGAGATCGCGGCCGACGAAGACGTGGTGGCGATGGTGCTGCGCATCAACTCGCCGGGCGGCTCGGCGCTCGCGAGCGATCGCATGTGGCACGCGGTCCGCCGGGTCGCCGAGCGCATCCCCGTCATCGTGTCCGTCGGCGACATGGCCGCGAGCGGCGGCTACTACATCGCGGTCGCGGGCGACGAGATCTTCGCGCACGACGCGAGCATCGTCGGATCGATCGGCGTGGTCGGCGGCAAGGTCAGCCTCGATCCGCTGCTCGATCGCATCGGGGTGACGCCGGTGATGATCTCGCGAGGACGCCACGCGACGTGGTCCACGCTGACCCAGCTCTGGACCGACGAAGAGCGCGCGGTGGTCGAGCGCTTGATGGGCAGCACCTACCGACGCTTCATCAGCCGGGTGGTGGCGGGCCGCGAGCTCGAGTGGAGCGCGGTGGAGGCGGTCGCGGAGGGAAGGGTGTGGAGCGGTCGCGACGGGCTCGAGCACGGCCTGATCGATCGCATCGGCGGGCTGCGCGCCGCGATCGCCCGGGCCCGCGAGCGCGCGGGGGTGGGCGACGACGTGCCGATCGAGGAGTGGCCGCGGGAGCGCTCGGTGATCGAGGTGCTCACCGAGTCGCTCGGCGGCGGCAGCGCATCCGCACGACGCGACGGAGTGTCGGCGTTCCTCGCGCTGCCCGAGGCCGCGCGGCGCACCCTCGAGCTGGGCGAGATGTTCGGGCGCGAGCACGTGATCGTCTCGATGCCTTTCCTCCTCACGATCCGCTGAGCGCGTCCGAGGGTCCGTTCTCACTTCGAGGTGCCCCGAACAGGCCGCCGCCTTGTATCCTCCGGCCCTCTGGAGGTCGCATGGCTCGTCACGTCTCGCTGCTCGGTCTGCTCGGTCTGCTCGCGTTCGCTGGGTGTGATCCCGCCGTGACGCCGACCGACGGAGGCACCACCGACGCCCCTCCGATCCGCTGCGAGAGCGACGCGACGTGCGACGACGGCGCGTACTGCAACGGCGAGGAGCGATGCGTCGAGGGGGTGTGCGCGGCGGGCACGGCGGTGAGCTGCGACGACGGCATCGCGTGCACCCTCGACAGCTGCAGCGAGGCGCGGCGCGCGTGCGTGTCGGCGCCTCCCGACGAGGACGGCGATGGCTTCGGCGTCGCCGGCTGCGGCGATGGGACCGACTGCGACGACACCGACGCCACCCGCTTTCCAGGCAACGTCGAGACCTGCGACGACGTCGACGACGACTGTGACCCGAGCACGCTCGGCGGCTTCGACTTCGACGCCGACGGCTACGTGAGCAGCGCGTGCTGCAACCCCGACGCCGCGGGCGAGATGGTGTGCGGCGAGGACTGCGACGACAACCGCGCGACCACGTTCCCCGGCGCGCTCGAGGTCTGCGACACCCTCGATCAGGACTGCGATGGAATGGCCGACGACGGAGTCGATCTGCCGGTGTACGCCGACGCGGACCTCGACGGAGTCGGCGCCGGTCCCGAGCTCCGTGCCTGCGCGGGCGTCGCCGGCTTCTCGAGCCGCGGCGACGACTGCGACGATGCGAACCCGAACCGCTACCCGGGCGCGCCCGAGCTCTGCGACGCGATGGAGAACGACTGCGACGAGGCGATCGACGAGACGCCGAGCATCGTGAACTGGTATTTGGACGACGACGGCGACACGTTCGGCACCACCGACGCCTCGCGCGTCGTTCGCTCTTGCGCTCCGGTCGAGGACCACAGCACGCGCGGCACCGACTGCAACGACATGGACGCCGCCATCCACCCCGGCGCCACGGAGCTCTGCGACGGAGTCGACAACGACTGCAACGGGCTCTTGGACTTCTCGGTCGGGCTGAACGACTGGGAGGACGACGACGGCGACGGCGTGGTCGACGCGCGCTGCCCGGGCGGCGGCGCGGACTGCGACGACACCAACCCGCTTGTGGGCACGGGCGTCCCCGAGCTCTGCGACGGAACCGACAACGACTGCGACGCGACGGTGGACGAGGGCGTGATGAGCACGCCGTATTACCGCGACGTGGACGCCGACGGCTTCGGCTCGGTCGCGTCGGGCGCGGTGAACGCGTGCGTGCAGCCGCCGGGCTTCTCGGTGCGCGGCGGCGACTGCGCGGACATGGTCGCGACCCGCTACCCCGGCGCGATCGAGCGCTGCAACGGCGCGGACGACGACTGCGACGCGGCGATCGACGAGTCCTGCACGTCCGACTGCGCCGATCCCACCCAGGTGCGCTGCGGTGGTGCGTGCATCTCGCCGATCACCGACGAGCGCTGGTGCGGCGCGAGCCTCACCTGCAGCGGCGCCTCCGCTGGCACCCGCTGCGAGAGCGACGAGCTCTGCGCCGCGGGCTCGTGTCGGAGCAACTTCATCCTCCCGAACGGCGAGGGCATCGCCTGGGGATCGCCCGAAGAGACGGTCACCTACCGCATCGCCGCGCCGACCGCCGCCTACCAGAGCTGGATGGGCGACGTGTACTACACGCTCGATGGGAGCCGTCCGGGCTCGAGCCCGACCACGATGCGCGACTTCCTCGGCCCTGGCGGCGCGGTCACGGTCGAGCTCGGCGACGGCGACACGCTCCGCTGGAGCATCGAGGTCTACGGCTCGCTGAGCTACCGCTTCCCCGAGCAGCGCTTCACCCACCGGCGCGATCCCTCGGCGAGCACGCGCGCCGGGGTGCTCCCCTTCGGTCTCACCCTGCGCGTCTACAGCGAGGTCTCGCTCGGCTCGGCGGGCATCGTCGAGCCGGGGGACTCGCTCGAGGCGACCGCGCCCGCGCGGATGTGGCGCGGACCGACCGCGGGCACGCCGCTGCAGTACGTCGTCTCGGTCGACGGAGTCGGCGTGATCGGCTGCGAGCCCTACACCGGCGGCGCCTTCCCGGGGACGTCGGTGGGCGAGATGCCGTTCTCCTTCACCGCACCCACGACGCCCGGGATCTACGCGGTGCGCGCCGCGGTCACCTCGCGCGCCGGAGGCTGCGCGCCGCTGGCCACGCATCCCGCGGGCGATGGCGTTATGATCGGCTGGCTGGTCGTCGCCCCGGGCTTCTCGAAGGGCGGCTGACGCGCGTCGCGACGTCGAGAGAATTGGATCGCGGCCGAGCGGCTCGTGCCGGGGGGAGCTGAGCGGGTTAGGTGCTCGACCGCGATCCGAGCCGGTGTGTCGCAACGGTCGTGCCAGATGTTGAAACGCGACTTTCTCGCGGCGAACCCTTCGAAGTGTGGGGCGCAGCCGCGGGTGGTTGTGGCCGCGGGACGTCACCGACCGGCGGAACATCGCTGCCCGGGCCCGCACCTCTGGTGCTACCCTCGGCATCCCTTCTTGGAGGTCTCCCGTGCGCGCCTCGTTCCTTCGTGCCCTCACCGTCTCGACCGTCGCCCTGCTCGTCCTCGGCGGCTGCGCCATCCACGAGACCAGCCTGGGTCACCTCGCGGCCTACGATCTCGAGTGCCCGATCGAGCAGCTCACCATCACGGAGGACGCGGCGTTCAGCAAGACCTACCAGGGCTGCGGGCGCGAGGTCAGCTACGTCCGCTCCTCGGGCGGCGGCAGTCCGATGAGCGTGCCGCGCGGCGCGGACGGCTGGCGGGTGCGTGTCGCGTCCGAGTGATCGCACGAGCGGATGAAGCGCCTCCGCATCGCGTACGGCCGCATCGCGCAGGAGACGAACGCGCTCTCGCCGGTGCTCACGGAGCTGAGTGACTTTCAGGCGATGCACCTGTTCCGCGGCGAGGCGCTCGCCGAGCAGGTCGCGCGCTACGAGGCGCCCGGCTTCCTGAAGCGGGCGGAGCTCGCTGGCTTCTTGGACGCTGCCCGGCGGGACGGCGCGATCGACGCGATCCCCACGCTCTCGGCGTGGGCCGTTCCCTCCGGACCGCTCTCGCGTCCTTGCTTCGATGCGCTCGTCGACGAGCTCTGCGCGCGCTTGAAGGCCGCGCTCCCCTTGGATGGCGTGTTCCTGTCGCTGCACGGCGCGATGGGGCTCGATGGCAGCCACGACCCCGAGACGGAGCTGCTCACGCGGGTGCGCGCGGTGGTGGGCGCGATCCCGATCGCAGCGAGCCTGGACCTGCACGCGAACCTCAGCGCCGCGCGGATCGCGACGGGGACGCTCTTCGTCGGCTACCGCACCAACCCCCACCGCGATCACGCGGCGACCGCGGGACGCGCGGCGCGCCTCTTGTTCGCGACCGTGCGCGGCGAGGTGCGGCCGACCGTCGCGTGGCGCTCGCTCCCGATGCTCCTCGGCGGCGGCAACACGATGGACTTCTCGGCCCCGATGCGCGGGATCTACCGGCGCGCGCGGTCGCTCGAGCGGGGGCGTCTCCTGTCGTGCAGCGTGTTCCCTTGTCATCCGTGGCTCGCCGAGCCCGAGGTCGGCTGGGCGACGCTCGCGATCAGCGACGGAGATCGCGCGCTCGCGGAGGACGCCGCGCACGATCTCGCGGTGCGCAGCTGGGACGTGCGGCACCAGATGCCGCCCACGTTCGCGACCGCCGACGAGGCGGTCGATCACTGCTTGCGCGCGCGCTGGGCCCGGCGGCTCGGCGTCGTGATGCTGTCGGATGCATCCGACGTCGTGTCCGCAGGGGCGCCCGGGGAGAACCTGGAGCTGGTGCGCGCGCTGCTCGCCCGCGGCACGGGGCTCCGGATCTACGCGGCCGTGCGCGATCCGGACGCGGTGCGCAGCCTCTCGAGCGCGACGCTCGGGAGCACGCTCGAGGTCACGCTCGGGGGCAAGCTCGATCCTTCTCGCAACGCGCCGCTGTCCGTGCGCGCGCGGCTGGTCGCGCGGGACACGATGCAGGGCATCGGCGATCGCGCGCTCCTCGAGCTCGGCGACCCAGGCGATGGCGCTCGCGTCGCGCTCGTGGTGACCGACGGTCCACCGCTCGCGGTGAAGCCCGAGTTCTTCGAGCGGCTCGGGCTCCCGATCGGCGCCGCCGACGTGGTGGTCGTGAAGAACTTCTTCCCCTTCCACCTCTTCTATGCCCGCTGGGAGCGCAGCTTCCTCTACGTGCGCACCGCCGGAGTCACCGACCTCGACGCGGCGCTCACGCTCGACTTCGCGGGGCCCGTGCACCCGAAGGATCGGCTCGACGAGTGGTACCTGGAGGATCGCAGGCGCCGCGGCCTCCTCGCGGGCTGACGTCGCACCCGCGATCAGCGCCGCGCGCGATCACGCGCGATCAGAGACCCAGGCGAGAGCGCGCCGCGCGGTTGTCCGGATCGATCTCCAGCGCTTCTTCCCACGCACGACGAGCGCCTGCGGCGTCGCCCGCGTCGCGGCGCGCGTCGCCGAGGAGCACGCGGTAGGGCGCGCGGTTGCGGCGCCGGGCGATCGCGCCCTCGATGAGCGGGATGGCGCCCGCAGCGTCTCCGCGTCGCATCAGGATCTCGGCGATGCCGAGCATCGCGTAGTGGTTGCGCGGATCGAGCGCGAGCGCTTGACGGTACAAGGTCTCGGCCACCGGGTCGGCGGCTTCGCCTGCGCGCGCGACGAGCGCCTCGGCTTGGGCGGCGGGGTCGGAGCCATCGGGCACTTCGGTGGTCTCGACGACCTCCTCGGGGGGCGGCGCGTCCACGCCCGCATCGCGTCCCGCATCCACACCCGCGTCACGTCCCGCATCCACGCCCGCATCGACGTTGGCGGGCGACACCGCGGCGCCCCCATCGAGCGTGCCCGCGTCGGGTTCGTTCGCGACTGCCACCAGCGCTCCCGTGTCCGCGGTCAGCGGCGTGACGACGGGATCGGACGGCGTCGGCGGCGTCCCGGAGATCGAACCGAGCGCCGCGAGCTCGGGCGGAAGCGCGTTGCCCAGCACCCGGGTCCACACCACGAGCGCGCCGACCGAGAGCAGCAAGAGGAGGCCGCCGCTCACGAGCAGCCACGCGAAGATGCGAACACCGCCCCTGCGCGCGGGCGGCGCGGTCGAGGGCGTGGGCGGCGGCGTCTGCGGTGGCGTGGGCCACGCGTGCGGGGCCGCCGCGGGCTCGGGCGCGCGCTCCATCGGACCGGTCGGCTCGCCACGCGCGCCGCCGGCCGCGGGCAGGGTCGCCATCATGCCGATGTCGAGGTTGCGCTTGCCGGGCGACAGATCGGGCTCGACCGACGCGCCGAGCGGCGTCGCGTTGGTGACCGTGTCGGCTTCGGCGTCGATGCCTTCGCTCGCGCCCTCCTCCGACAAGAGGAGCGAGGGCGGATCCGAGGGCGAGGGGTTCGCGGGAGGCGCGGTCGAGACGCTCGCGAGCGGCGCGGAGCCAGCCTCGGGCGGAAGGCTCGTCACCCCGCTCACGATCTCCTGCAGCGCGGAGTTGGACGCGAAGCCCTGCTCGTCCAGCGTCGCATCGCCCGCCTGCGTCGAAGGATCGATCGAGGGGTCGGCCGAGGGCTCGGACTCGGGGCTCGCGCCGAACGCGCTGACCGCGCTCGCGGTGCTCGCGGGCGGGACGGACGAGGTCGGGGCTTTCTTCGACAGCGGTCCGAACGCCGAGAGCGCCGCTCCCTTCTGCTCGGTCTTACTCGGAGGCGGCGCCGATCCCATCGTGAGCGTCGCGTTGCGGGTCGATGGCTCCGCGCGGGGACCCGATGGCGCCGCGGTGTTGGGGATGGCGGGCGCCCGCAAGAGCGGACCCATCGCGAGCGTCTGCTTGCGCGGCGGCAGCCCCACCCGCACCGCCGGCGGCGGCATCGCGGGCGCGGGCATCGCGGGCGAAGCCGGAGCAGGCACCCCTCCGGCGGGCGTGGGCACGGCCGCGTGGGGGAGCGGGACGATCGGCGCCTTGGCGGTGGCGCGCGCGTCACCGGGGAGCTGCGAGCGCGGAGGCGCCGCGGGCGCGGCGTCGGACTTCGGGGTCACGCGCGGATCGGGCCTGCCGGTCGCGCGTGCGTCCTGGCTCTGCGCCAAGCGTGCGAGCTCGACGCTGTCGTAGATCGCCGTGCTCTCTTCCGGCGCCGACGCCAGCGACTCGGGCCCCGGATCGATGTCGAAGAGCGCGGCGAACGCCGCCTTCGGCGCGGGCTTGGCCGGCGCCGGCTGCCTGGGTCGCGAGCCTTCCTCGGAGTCGCTCCACGACAGACCGCGCGTGCCCGTCGGCGACGACAGGTGCGACGCCATCACCGGACGCGGCGCGATGCTGTCCTCGTCCGGGCTCTCGGGCTCGAGCGGACTCGTCGCGCTCGCGAACGCGCCCGCGATGCTCTTCGGTCCGGCCTTGGCGGGGGGCGGGACCAGCTGCTCCTTGAGCTCGCTCGCCGCCGGGAAGGGCCGCTTGCGCACGCCCGGCAGGCTCGAGCCGCTCATCGGTGGGGGCGGCTGCGAGAGCGGAAGGGGCTTGGCCTCTTCCGTCGCCCGCGCGAGCGCTTCGTCGACGGGCGCCATGAGGTTCGCGGTCGCCGGGTTGGCGCGGCGCTCGACGTGCACCCGCGCCGATCCCATCGCCAAGATCGCCGCGAGCGCGTGCACCGCCTCGACCGTCGCGCCGTTGCTGTTGCCTTGTGCGCCGACGATCAGGCCCTCGGCGACGTCGACCTCCACGCTGCCGGTGCGGCTCCGGAAGGTCACGTGCAGCGCGTGCGGCGAGTCCGTCAGGATGCGCAGCAGGCGACACGGGCCGGTCGACTCGAGGCGGGTGTCGAAGGTCTCCTCGCTCGCGGTGCGACGGCGCAGCTGTTGATCGTGGACCACGAGCGGCGCCATGCGCTCGCTCAGGCGCTCGACGTCCGGCATCGACTCGGGGTTGGGCCAGATCTCGTCCCACGGCGCGACCAGCATCGAGGCCCAGCGCAGGCGCACGTCGCGACGGATGGTGCGCAGCACGTCGAAGCCGGGCCCCTCCATGCCCGCGGCGTCCAAGATCACGATCTCCGGATCGAGCCCACGCGCGCGCTCGAGGCCCCGTCCGCTCGCGTCCGCGACCGACACGACGACCTTGCGCGCGCGCAGCTCTTGAGCGAGCGCGTCGGCGCGCGCGGGCTCCGTGTCCACCAAGAGCACCCGCAGCCCCTCGAGCTGCACCGGCTCGGCCTCGGGGCCGGGTTCCGCGTCGAGCAGCCCGACCTGCCCGCCCGAGCTGACGTGCAGCTCGTAGTTGAGCGGCTCGGCGCGCGCGACCAGCGGCCTGAGACGGCGCACGAACTCTTCGACCGCAACCGCGACCGAGCGACCCGCGCCCAGCACGACGCGCATCGGCTCGCCGTCCTTGCTCTGCACCGAGAGGATGCCCGAGCGCAGCTCGCGGCTGACCATGTCGACCAGCTCGTCGAACGTCGCCTCACCGAGCTCGGCCTGCGGCGCGGCCGCGCGCTCTTGGATCTCGCGCACCAAGATCGCGACGCGGGTGGCGATGGCGTCCGCGCTCGCGGTGCGGGGGATCACGGCGACCGCGCCGTGGCGGTACGCAGCGACGCGCGCCCCGAGCTTGCCGCCCGCGCCCAACACCGCGACGGGGATCGTCGAGACCGTCGCGTCGCCGCTGAGCTGCTCGAGGATCTTGCGCCCACCGTCGCGCGCGGCGTCGCCCACCAACAGCACGAGATCCGGCGCCATGGTGAGCACCGCGGCGCGCACGTCGCCCGGCACCTCTTCGACCGCGAGGTTGTGTCGATCGAGCGCCAGCCGGAGCGCGGCGTCCATCGGCTCGCCACGGCCGACGAGGAGCACGGTCGGCCGGTTGCCAGGATCGCTGGCCGCCTTCGCAGGAACCTTCAGCACGAGATCGCCATCCTCGCCGATCCGGGCCGAGGGTCCAAGAGAGAGGTGCGAAAGATCGGGCTCAGAGCCGGACGGACATCATCGACTCGGGCTGCAGCTGCGCCGCCTCGTCCGCAAAGATCCCACCGACGACGCCGCCCGCGATGGCGCCCGCTGCGACGATCCCGATCACCACCCAGAACCACGCCTCGCTCGTCACGTCGCCGCCGCCACCGCCGCCGCCCGTGCTGGAGGGGAAGAGCTCGACCGCGAGCGTGCGCTCCTCGCCGTTCGTCAGGTCTCCCGTCCACTCGAAGCGGTCGAAGCCCGGTCGGGTCACGTCGATCACGTGGTGCCCCGGGTCGGCGCGGAGCTCGAAAGGACGCGCGCCGCTGTCGGGCACGGCCGTGGCGTCGAGGCGCACGACGAGCTCGGGCTCGGCCTCGGGCAGCCCGAGCAGGCGCACGGTGGCGAGGCGCGCGCGCACCTCTTGGAGGTAGCCCTCGGCCTCCGCGCGCATGTCGTCGCGGGTGCCCTCGAGGGTCAGCAGCTCGCTGAACGCGAGCTCGGCTTCGCGAAAGCGGCCCAGCGCGCGCAGCGCGAACGCAGCGTTGAAGAGGGCAGAAGGGACGTTCGTGAGCTCGTAGGCGCGCTCGAACGCAGCCAGCGCATCGGGCCAGCGACCCGCGTCGACCGCGGCCTGCCCTGCAGCGAAGAGCGCGCGCGCCTCCTCGCGGTCGGCGTCCGACATCTGCGCGTGCGCGGGTCCTGCGAAGAAGAAGAGGACGCCCGAGAAGGCGAGGCACAACAGGCAGGCGCGCATTTGGCGCCAAAGGTAGCAGAGGCGTCTCGGGTCCTGTTAGACTCGAATGCCCATGGAGCCTTCCGCACGCGGCTCGCAAGCGAACGCACGCTACGGCCGGTACGAAGTGATCTTCCGGATCGCCGCCGGCGGCATGGCCGAGGTGTACGTCGCGCGCCTCGTCGGGGAGGGCGGCTTCGAGAAGCTCGTCGCGCTCAAGCGCATGCTCCCGACGCTGGCCGAGGACGAGAAGTTCGTCGGCATGTTCCTCGACGAGGGTCGGGTCGCGGCCAACATCTCGAGCCCGCACGTCGTGTCCACGCTCGACATGGGCCGCGCCGAGGACGACTCGCTCTACCTCGTGATGGAGCTCGTCGTCGGCGTCTCGCTCTCGGCGCTGCTCCGGGTGCTGACGAAGGCGGGCGAGATGGTCCCCCTCGATCTGGCGGTCGAGCTCATCGCCCAAGCGGCGATGGGCCTCGAGGACGCGCACGAGGCGCGCACCATCTACGGCGAGCCGCTCGGGATCGTGCACCGCGACATCAGCCCGCAGAACGTGCTGATCGACGTCGCGGGCCGGGTGCGGATCACCGACTTCGGCGTGGCGCGCGCGCTCGAGCGCGTGACGCAGACGCAGAGCGGCGAGGTGAAGGGCAAGCTCGCGTACTTCGCCCCCGAGCAGGCCCGCGCCCAGCCCCTCGATCGCCGCGCCGACGTCTACGCGCTGGGCATCGTCGCCTGGGAGCTGTTGACGGGACGACGCCTCTTCATGGGCGACGGCCCGGCCGACACGCTGATGAAGGTGCTCGAGATGGAGGCGCCGCCGATCAGCGACTTCCGGCCCGATGCGCCCGAGCCGCTCGTCGCCGCGATCCGGCACGCGCTCACGCGCGATCTGAGCGCGCGCACTCAGAGCGCAGGGCAGTTCGCCGCGGAGCTGCGCGCGTCGATGCCAACGTCCGGACCGAGCAAGCTCGGTCGCTTCGTGAAGGAGCGGGGCGGCGAGTCGCTGCTCCGGCTCGAAGAGGGGATCCGGCAGCTGGTGCCCAGCAGCCCGAGCGCTCGTCTCTCCGCGAGCGGGCGATCGCTGGCGCCCCCGATGGCGGGCGAAGAGCTGACGACGCGCACGCCTTCGATCTCCCAGGTGCTCGAGGTCAAGCCGCCTCCGCCTCCGCCTCCGCGGACGTCGCTGCCCGTCGCCGTCCAAGCCCCGGCGCCCTCGACCGGAGGTGGCATGCGCTGGGCGCTCGCCGGCGTCGGCGCGCTGCTCGTGCTCTCCGCCGCCGGGGGGGCTGCGTACCTGGCGCAGCAAGCCGAGCCGGTCGCGACCGAGCTGCCCGCGCGACCCGAAGTGGGTGTCCTACCTGCGCATCCGACGCTGATTGACGAGGGGACCCCGGTCGAGGCGAGCGACACGGTCGAGGTCGTCGAAGCCGCGGCGGTCGAGGCGCCGCCCACCGAGGTGGTCGAGGTCGAAGACGTCACCCCCGAGGCGAGCCCGAGCGCGGGCGCTCGCCGTCCGGTCCGGGTTCGCGGCGGCCGGACGCCCACGGCTTCCAGCGGCACCACCGCAGCCACGCCGACCCCGGTCGCGACGACGCCCACGCGAACGCCGAGCAGCGCATCCAGCGGCTCCACCCCCTCGAGCACATCGTCGGGCGCGTCGAGCTCGGGCGCGTCGAGCAGCGGCAGCTCCGGGAGCACCACCCGCACGGCGCCCGGCGGCGCGGGGTTGCGCGGGATGGACGACTTCGAGTCCGAGCTCCACCGCTGATCGCGCCGCACCGAGTACGCGGCGCGTGGCTCAGGCGACGGCGCCGTACTCTTCGTCGTTGTTCGCGTCGCCCAAGCCGCCTTGCACCGCGCCTTGGATCCACGGCTCGTCCTCGCGCGGCGGCGGGAGCACGAACGGCGTTCCGTCGAAGTTCACCCGCTTGCCCGGCCACACGTAGGCCTTCCAGCAGTAGGCGAGCAGCGACGTCTGATCGAGTCGCGGGTCGATGTGCGGCGCGAGCTCCTTGGCGTGACGCTCGGGCGCCAGGCTCCAGTGCAGGCCGGGATGCATGTGGTGGATCCCGTGGAAGCCGTTGTTGAAGGTGAACCAGTTCACCAGCTTGCCGGTGAAGTTGCGGCTGTGGTTGTAGGGGTGGCCCGCCTCACACCCGTCGTGCTGCACGAAGTTGATCCCCGCGATGCCCCACACCGCGTACTGGTGCGGGATGAACACGAAGAGGATGAACTTCTGCCAGTCGAGGGCGAAGGTCACGATCAAGAACGCCGCGTAGACCGCCATCTCCAGCCAGAACTGCCGGTACCACTTGGGCCGCCGCGTCCGCATCAGCTTCACGTACTCGGCGTTGTCCTTGAAGATCGCGCCGCCCACCGCGAAGTTGAAGAAGAGCTGGTTCAGTAGGTTCCAGCGGAAGCGCATCTTGTCGGTGCGCATCCGGTCCTTGGCCGTCTGCAGGTACTTGTGGTGCGAGAGGTTGTGCCCCGGCACGAACATCGAGACCGGGTGCCCGTACGTCGGGGTGAGCGCGAGCTGCAGCATCCGGTTCAAGAAGCGCGACTTGAACACCGGCGAGTGGATCACGTTGTGGGTGATCACTGCGTTGAAGAACGAGAGCAGCGCGATCACGATCGCGAGCGGCACCGCGCCATACCAGGGCAGGTCCACCGCGTACGCCAGCGCGACGAGCCCGTAGTAGCTCCCGACGAAGGCCAGCGTTCGAAGATCGGCGGTGTAGCGGAGCATCCGGGTACCTCTCGCCGCGGACTGTGATGCAGTGCGTCGCGCAAGTCCAAACGCCGGGCCTGCATCCTTGAGGACCCTCACCGCCTGCGTCGAACGTTGCGCAGCGGCGCGCGCTCACATTCGCGTACGCTACGCCCGCATGGCTGGACGCACTTTCGCGATCGGGGACATCCACGGCGAGCTCGATCACCTGCGGATCCTGTTGGATCGCATGCCTACGCTCGAGCCCGACGACACCGTGGTGTTCTTGGGGGACTACATCGATCGCGGTCCGCACAGCGCCGAGGTGATCCGCGTCGTTCGCACCTTGAACCGCGAGTGCGGCGCCAAGGTCGTGTGCCTGCGAGGCAACCACGAGGACGCGTGGCTCCGGGTGATCGACCAGGGCTTCCCCGAGTTCGTGCTCCCGTCGCAGAACGGCTGCCTCGAGACCTACCGCTCGTACGCGGGGGGCGACATGCCCAAGAAGGGGGAGCTGCCGAAGGAGCACGAGATCGAGCCGATGTTCTCGGGCAAGTTCTTCCCCGAAGACATCGTGAGCTGGATGCGCGAGCTCCCGTTCTGGTACGAGGACGAGCACGCGATCTACGTCCACGCGGGCCTGATCGAGGGCAAGGACGGAAGCTTCCTGCACCCGAGCGTGGGCGAGCCGAAGCTCGCGATGCTCTGGGTGCGCACCGAGCGCTTCTTCCGCGAGTACGTGGGCAAGCGCGTCGTCGTCGGTCACACCGCGACCGAGCTCTTGCCCCAAGAGCTGTCGCACTGGACGCCCGAGGACCCCACCGATCTCTGGGCGGGCGACTGCGTGATCGCCGCCGACACGGGCTGCGGCAGCGGAGGATTCCTCACCGCCGTCGAGCTGCCCGCGCTCAAGGTCTACGAGTCGCGCTGAGCTACTCGCAGTAGTGCTCGCCGCTCAGGCGACAGAACGTCGTCGTGCTGTCGGGCGCGTCGATGCAGCCTTCGATCTCGCACCGATCGACCTCGACGGGATCCTCGGGCGGGTCCGTCGGCAGCGTCGTGATCGCCGCGGTCCAGCGCGTTCGCTCACCGATGTAGAGCGCGCGATCGAACTGGTACCAGAGCGCAGGGACCCGATCGGGAGCGTCGTCGATCCCCGAGCAGTCGGGCGTGGTGCAGAAGCTGACCTTCATGCGGATCACCGTGCTCGCGTCCTCGGAGACCACCGAGTACGGGATCGTCTGCGGCGTGGTGGTGAGCGGCGTGCCCGCGAACGCGTCGGCGCGGGCCCACACCGCGTCGAACGCGACGTCGCCGGTCTCGAACTGCACCACCGCGTAGCGATCGGTCGGACCGGGCGGGAGCTCGACCTCGACCTCGAGGATGGCGTTGCGCGCACAGCCCACGGAGAGAGCGAGCAGCGAGAGCGAGAGGGCGAGGCGCACGAGGTGACCACGGGAGCGCGAGACGAACATCGGTGGTCAGGCTATCGCACTCGATCGAGGGCGGAAACACCCAACCCCTGGAAGAAAGCGTGCGCTCGGGCGTACATGGGAGCACCATCCGAGCTCCCGCGACGGTCGCGGGCTTCGAACAGGGAGGCGCGGAACCATGATCTACGTCTACCTCTTCTCGGTCATCGTCGGCGGCATCCTGCTCGGCGCGTCCGTTCTCCTCGGGGGGCACGACGGAGACGGCAACGCGGATGCGCACGGCGAGCCGGGCACGCCCACCTTCGACAACGACGCGGCCGGCGCCGAGACGCTCCTCGCGTCGTTCTTGTCGGTGCGCTTCTGGACGTTCTTCCTCGCGTTCTTCGGTCTCACCGGCTTGCTCTTCACGGCGTTCGGCCTCTTGCCGTGGAGCTGGGCGATCGGCCTGGTGGCGACGGGCGTCGGCCTCGGCGCGGGCATCGGCGCGGCGCTCGCGTTCCGCGAGATGGCCAAGCGGCAGACGAACAGCGCCGCGATGGTCGGGGACCTGGTGGGCAAGACCGCGCGCGTGGTGGTGCCGTTCGGACCGGGCGAGACCGGCAAGGTGCGGCTCGAGACGAAGGGCACGACCCAAGAGCTGCTCGCGGTCTCGGTCGACGACACCCGCTTCTCGTCCAAGGAAGAGGCGCTCATCGTGAGCATCGAAGGGACCCGAGCGAAGGTCGCTCGGGCCGACGAGCGTTAGGCGCCGCGCCCTCGGGGGGCGAGTAGTGTTCGGGTGAAGACCGTGCGATGGTCCGCCCGCCTTTCGGAGCGCAACGGGTTGCGCGTCGATCTTGGCTTCGATGAACCGCTCACGCGAGAGGCGTGAGGCCTGGAGGAAACATGCCGATCCTGTTGCAAGCATATGGCTATGGAGAGCCCGCATCCGAGGTGACGTTCCTCGGGATGACGGCCGGTGAGGTCTGGTGGATCGTCGTCGCGGGCGTCGTCTTCGCAGGCGGCATCCTCGCGCTCATCCAGTTCGTCCGCCTCTTCCTCTTCATCGCGCGCCCCAATGAGGCGCTCGTGTTCTCGGGCGGCAACCACCTCGCCGAGGACGGGAGCCGGGTCGGCTACCGCCTCGTCAAGAATGGCCAGCGCGCGATCCGCATCCCGATCCTCGAGACGGTCAGCGCGCTCGACATGACGGTCCTGCCGATCGACGTCGTGGTCCAGAACGCGTACTCGCGCGGCAACATCCCGCTCGAGATCCACGCGATCGCCAACGTGAAGGTCCACTCGGACGCCAAGTGGCTCCGCAACGGTGTCGAACGCTTCCTCAACAAGAGCAAGAACGACATCCAGCTGGTCGCCCAGCAGACGCTCGAGGGCGCGCTTCGCGAGGTGCTCGCGCAGCTCACGCCCGAAGAGGTCAACGAGGATCGCTTGAAGTTCGCCGAGCGCCTCATCCACTCCGTCGAAGACGATCTGCAGAAGCTCGGTCTGCAGCTCGACACCCTGAAGATCCAGAGCGTCAGCGACGCGACCGGCTACCTCGACTCGATCGGTCGTCCCAAGATCGCGGCCGCGCTGCGCGACGCGGAGAACGCGGAGAACCAGGCGGCGCAGGAGATCCAGCAGGCCCAAGCCGAGGCCCTGCAGCGCAGCGAGCTCGCGCGCGCCAGCGCGCAGACCGAGATCCTCAAGAAGCAGAACGAGCTGCGGCAGGTGAAGGCGGAGCTCGAGGGTGAAGCGCAGGGCGTCGAGCGCGAAGCCGAGGCCGCGGCCAAGACCGCGCGCGCGATGGCCGAGCGCGAGCTCCAGTCGATCCGCGCGCAGCTCGAGCAGAAGCGCCTCACGGCCGACGTCGTGATCCCCGCCGACGTGCAGCGGCAGGCGCAGCAGATCCTCGCGAAGGGCGCGGCCGCGCCGACGCTCGAGAACGGCGTCGCCGCCGCCGAGGTGCTGAAGGTGATGAGCGAGGCGTGGGCCTCGATGGGCCCGCAGGCCAAGGAGCTCTACGTCATCCAGCACCTCGAGCAGATCGTCGGCACCGTCGTCGCGAGCCTCGACAACGTGCAGGTCGAGGAGGTCAACGTGCTCGATCACGGCGACGGAAGCGCGCTCGCGTCGTACGCCGCCACGTATCCCAAGATGGTCGCGGCCGTGATGGGGGCGGTCAGCGAGACCACCGGCATCGACGTGCCCGCCATCCTCTCGTCCAAGGACTCGAGCGCCAACCCTGGAGGTCGCTGAACATGGAAGCCTTCGCTCTACCGCTGCTCATCCTCGCGGGCCTCGGTGCGCTCTTCGCGCTCGTCCTGCTCGCGCTCGCGCGCAACATGCTCTACGTGTGCCCGCCCAACGAGGTGCTCGTGCTCTCGGGCGCGTCGTTCAACACCGCGCCTGACGGGAAGAAGACGTACTACCGCATCGTGAAGGGCGGCCGCGCCTGGCGCGTGCCGCTCTTCGAGACCGTCGACTCGATGGATCTGACGAACATCATCATCGAGCTGCGGGTGAAGGGCGCGTACTCCAAGGGCGGCATCCCGCTCACGGTGCACGGCGTCGCCAACATCAAGATCCCCGGCGAGGAGCCGCTGATCCACAACGCGCTCGAGCGCTTCTTGGGCAAGTCGCGCTCCGAGATCATGGACGTCGCGCGCGAGACCCTCGAGGGCAACCTCCGCGGCGTGCTGTCGAGCCTCACGCCGGAGCAGGTCAACCAGGACAAGGAGGCCTTCGCGGGTCGCCTCACCGAGGAGGCCGAGCACGATCTGTCCAACCTGGGCTTGGTGCTCGACACCCTGAAGATCCAGAACGTGACCGACGAGGTGGGCTACCTCGACTCGATCGGCCGCATGCGCTCGGCGGAGGTGCGCCGCAACGCGCAGATCGCCGAGGCGAAGGCGAAGGCGGAGACCGCCGAGCAGAAGTGGCAGAACACCAAGACCGCCGAGCTCAGCAAGCTGGTCGCCCAGATCCAGGTCTCGATCGCCGACAACCAGCGGCGCATCGCGGACGCGCAGACCAAGCGCAGCGCGATGATCAGCGAGCAGCAGGCCGAGGTGCACGCGCTGATCGCGCAGACCCAAGCCGAGGTCGCGATGCAGGACGCCCGGATCGAGCAGGTGAAGCTGCAGCTCCAGGCCGACGTGATCCAGCCCGCCGAGGCCGCGCGCTCGCAGGCCGAGCAGAGCGCGAAGGCCGGCGCCGCGACCATCGTCGAGCAGGGCCGCGCGACGGCGACCGTGCTCAAGAACCTGTCGGCGATCTACCGCGGCAGCGGCACCTCGGGTCGCGACGTGCTCCTGATGCAGAAGCTCGTCCCGATGCTCGGGCAGATCCTCGGCACCGTCGGCGAGCTGAAGGTCAACCGGCTCACGGTGATCGGCGGCGAGCACGGCGGCGGGAGCGACGGATCGCTCGCGACCAAGCTCATCGCCACCAGCGAGCAGATCAAAGCCGCGACCGGCGTCGACGTGCCGCAGGTGCTGCGCGATCGCTTCCCGAGCGGCACGACGCCTCCCGTGCCGCCCGCGCGCCCCCGCACCGTGCCGCCTCCCAAGGGCACGCTCGGCGGCTGAGGGCGCGACCCGGCGAGGGGTGAGATGTCACCCCTACGCCGGCGCTCGTGTCCACTCGACAGAACGAGAAGGCGAGCCCCAGCGGCTCGCCTTTTTCGTTTAGAGTCGCCGCCATGTCGAAGCCGGGGCTCGCTTCCATCCATCTCTTCGTCGCCATGTCGCTCGCGCTCGTGGGCTGCGCGCACCACACCCGCCTGGAGCTGCTGCGCAGCGACGATCCGGGCGCGTCGAGCTGCTACGTCTGCCACACGACGCGCGTCGCGCCCGACGGTTCGATCGAGGGCACGTGCACGCCCGACACGACGGTCGACGAGGCGCGCTGGAACCCCAGCAACACCACGCCGCTCTTGATGGCGCTCTGTCCGAACGGCGTGCGGCGCGTGCTCATCGGAGGTGACGGCGACGACATGCTGGTCGAGTGCGCCGCGCCGACCGGAGGCGACGACGACATCGACTTCCCCACCAGCGGCGGCGCGGTCGCGAGCGCCGAGGGAGGGGAGTGATGAGCCGCTTCCCCGACACCGAGGTGACCGAGAACGTCACCTGGTCGAACTTCCACCACACGATCGAGGGCCAACAGGTGAAGGAGCTGATCCGGCCCACGCCCGCGGCGGGTCGGCCGAGCACGGCGTACGGCAGCGCGCTGTCCGCGATCCTGAAGGACTCGTTCGATCGAGGGATCCCGATCCGAACGATGGGCGCGACGTGGTCGCTCTCGAACATCGTCGCGCCCGGACAGCGCATCCTCGATCCGTCCGACCTCAACGGGGTGCGCCTGCTCGACGATCGCTTCACCCGCGGATCGTTCGCCGCGAAGGTGAACGCGAAGACGAGTAAGGCCGCGCTGCTCGAGGGCGGCGCGCACATCTTCCGGGCGAATCAGGTGCTCGGAGAGAAGGGCTACGCCATCCGCACCTCGGGGGCCGCCGACGGACACCGCATCGCGGGCCTCATCGCGACCGCGACCCACGGCTCCGCGCTGCAGGTCGGCGCGCTGCACGAGACGGTGAAGGCGCTTCACCTGGTGATCGCGCCCGACAAGGCCGTGCTGCTGCAGCCGCGCAAGAGCGATCCGAACGCTGCGGGCGACGACGCGCCCTTCGGGCCCGAGCTCGCCGAGGTGCTCGCCGAGCGCACCGGCATCGCGACCGAGCTCGTGACCGACGACGCGCTCTTCTTCGCGGCGCAGGTCTCCATCGGCTCGATGGGCTTCGTCTACTCGGTGGTCATGGACGTCGCGCCCCTCTACGTGTTCGACGGCGCGATCACCGGCTATCCGCTGGACGATCCGCGGGTGACCAAGGCGATCGACACCCTCGATGCGCGCTCGCTCGATCCCAGCTTCCCGGCGAACCCCTACCACCTCGCGCTGGTCGTCTGCCCCTACGCGGCGGACGGAGATGGCGTGTTCGCGACGGTGCTGAAGGCGTCTTCGGCCGACGGCAAGCCGTACATCGCGGCGCGGCCCAAGACCGCGATGGTGCCGAGCAACACGGCCGATCTGCTCGCGGACGTGATCGGCACCATCGACAGCAGCTGGACCAAGCAGGTGGTCGAGGCGGTGATCAACGCCCAGGCGCGCAAGAACTACGGGCCGCGTGAGATCGACGCGCTCTTTCCGGGGCAGGTCTTCGGCCCGACGCGCCTGCCGCCCGGGACCGGGACCAGCACCGAGCTCTGCTTCGATCACGCGCACGCGAGCGCAGCGCTCGAGGTGGTGAAGAAGTCACTGCGTACGCAGGCCGATCAGGGGCGGCACTTGCTCGCCGCGCTCGGGGTGCGCTTCGTGCCCAAGACGCGCGCGACGCTCGGCATGAACCTCCACGACATGAACTGCTACATCGAGCTACCGACGGTGCACGCGAGCTACACCGAGCAGCTCTTCACCGAGGTCTGGGACGCGCTCGACGCCGCCGGCATCCCGCACGCGTTCCACTGGGGCCAAGTCCACCGCATCACCCCCGCGCGCGTCGAGAAGTACTACGGCGCGCGCGCCGCGAAGTGGAAGGCGGCGCGCGAGACCCTACTCGATCCCGTCGCGCGGACCATCTTCGCGTCGCCGATCCTGAAGGACGCCGGACTCAGTTAGCTCGGGGGCGCTTGCCCTTTTGCTGCGCTGGCTTCCGCTGCGCTGGCTTCCGCTGCGCTGGCTTCCGCTGCGCTTGGCTTCCGCTGCGCTTGGCTTTGTGAAAACCAGTCCGCTGCGCGGGGCGAGTGTTTGTCGCGCGGTGGATCGGAGAGGTCGCGGAGAGCGGGGCCGGGGTGGGGTTCCTCTTGCTCCAAGGCCGCTGGCCTTCTTGCTGCGCTTGGCTTTGTGAAAACCAGTCCGCTGCGCGGGGCGAGTGTTTGTCGCGCGGTGGATCGGAGAGGTCGCGGAGAGCGGGGCCGGGGTGGGGTTCCTCTTGCTCCAAGGCCGCTGGCCTTCTTGCTGCGCTTGGCTTTGTGAAAACCAGTCCGCTGCGCGGGGCGAGTGTTTGTCGCG
>CAYZQM010000028.1:37855-39259 GCA_964480175.1 uncultured Sandaracinaceae bacterium | reverse complement strand
CCGCCAACCTCTCGGCCGCGCTCTCGGTGGGCTACGAGCACTTCCCGAGCCCCTCGCGCATCGTGCTCGCGGGCAGCTCGGGCGGCGGCTTCGGCACGCTGCTCTCGGTCTTCTTGGTGCGCTACGTCTATCCCGGCGTGCCGATCCTCGTGATCGACGACGCGGGCATCGGCATCGCGCGGCCTGGGGATCCCAGCTTCATCGAGGGCCTGCTCGACGAGTGGAACGCGCGCTCGTACCTGCCCGCCGACTGCGCCGACTGCATCGCCGACGGCAACGTCACGGGCTTGGTCGACTACGCGCTCGACCACGATCCCGATCTGCGGATCGCGGCGATCTCGTCGCACTACGACTACATCATCTCGCACGTGTTCCTCGGTCTGCCCGCCGAGACGTTCCAGGGCGCGCTCGTGAGCGCGACCGACGCGATCGCCGAGGCCCACCCCGACGCCTACCGCCGCTTCTTCTACTCGGGCGACGCGCACACCGCGCTGCTCGGCGGCGTGGATGGTCTGGTCGGCAGCGATCTCGGGAGCGTGGAGCTGCCGCCCGACGCGACCTCGCTGCTCACGAGTCTGACGCTCGAGAGCATGGCGACCGCGCGCGCGAGCGACGTGATCCTCTTCGACTGGCTGGTCGCGATGCGCGACGGTGATCTCGAGACCGCGCGCGACCTCGTCGATGCGCCGGGCCCGCTGCCCGAGTGGGCCACACCCCCAGACTGAGCCCGGATGATCCGGGGCGCGGTCCCGCCGTATGATCGCCGGATGCATCGTCGCCCGCGTGCTCGCTGGTCTTCTCTCCGTGCGCTCTTCCCCGCGCTCGCGGCGCTCCTGAGCGCGTGTCCCGCGGGGCAGGAGCTCGCGGTCGACGTGCGGACCGATCTCGTGCCGGGGATCGAGTTCGACTCCGTCGAGGTCGAGCTCGACGGAAGCGATCGCATGCCCACGGAGGCGAGCGACGACGACGACTTCGCCTCGGCGCGCCGCGTCGCGGAGTTCACCGAGGTCATGCCCGGGCTGCGCATGGTCGAGGTCACGCTGCGAAGGGATGGAGCGCGGGTGGTGTCGCGTCGCGTGGCCGTCCGCTACGAGGGCAGCCAGATCGTCCTCGTGCTGCTGACCCGCGACTGCCGGGGCGTCACCTGCCCAGGCACCGGCGACGGCGCCAGCGAGACGGAGTGCCTCGGTGGGCGCTGTGTCGATCCGGAGTGCGTCGACGACGAAGAGGCGTGCGGCGAGCGCGAGTGCAGCAGCGACGCGACGTGCACCAGCGACACCGCGTGCGTGACGCCGCGCTGCTTGGACGGGGTGTGCGTCGACCTGCCGCGCGCGGGCGCGTGCGGCGCGACGGACGTCTGTGTGCCCGACGTGGGCTGCGTGCCGCGCACGAGCCTGCTCGACG
>CAYZQM010000028.1:36842-37845 GCA_964480175.1 uncultured Sandaracinaceae bacterium | reverse complement strand
CCATCGGACGGATGCCGACTTCCGGTGGCAGCAGGCGTGGCACCAGACGGCGCATCCCCGGACGGCGGCTCCTGCACCGCGGCGAGCTGCGTCGCGGGCCCTTGTGAGACGGCGACCTGCGTCGCCGGAGCCTGCGAGCGCGCCAGCTCGTGCGCCGACGGAGAGATGTGCTGCAGCGGCGTGTGCGCGTCCGACTGCGGCAGCGCGCTCTGCGCGGGGCGAGCGGCGGGCTTCGTCTGCCGCCCCGCCGCGGGTCCCTGCGACCTCGAAGAGCAATGCGACGGAGTCGCGCCCAGCTGCCCCGCCGACGCGTTCGCGCCCGACACCACCGAGTGCCGCAGCGTCGCGAGCCCCTGTGACGTCGCGGAGTCGTGCAACGGGAGCACCGCCGCGTGCCCGCCGGACACCTTCGCAGCGGCGGGCACCAGCTGCAGCGCGGGCTCGTGCGATGGGCTCGGGACCTGCTCGAGCGCGTGCGTCCCCGGCGCGCCGTGCGCCACCGGCAACGTGTGCGAGCGCGGCGAGGTCGACTGCAGCACCGGGAGCCTGCGCTGTCTCGCCGCGGGCGCCGCGCCGGCCTCGACGGTGTGCAGGCCCGCCGACGGACCCTGCGACGTCGCCGAGAGCTGCGGTGGCGCGACGAGCTGCCCCGCGGACGCGTTCCTCTCGTCGTCGAGCACGTGCCGTGACAGCACGGGCGCGTGCGATCCGGCCGAGGTGTGCAGCGGCGCGAGCGCAGCCTGCCCCGGCGACGCGCGCGCGAGCGCAGGCACCGAGTGCCGCGCGTCGGTCGGCGGATGCGATCTCCCCGAGACCTGCAACGGCACGGGCGCGGCCTGCCCCGCCAACGCGTTCGTCTCGGCCGGGACCTCGTGTCGTGCGAGCGCGGGCCCCTGCGACGTCGCGGAGACCTGCAGCGGATCGAGCGCGAGCTGTCCCGCGAACACGTTCGCCTCCGGGACCACGTGCCGCCCGAGCATGGGTGCTTGCGACGTCGCCGAGA
>CAYZQM010000028.1:25672-36742 GCA_964480175.1 uncultured Sandaracinaceae bacterium | reverse complement strand
CCTGCACCGGCTCCAGCGCGAACTGCCCCGCAGACGCCTTCGCCTCCGGGACCACGTGCCGCCCGAGCATGGGCGCTTGCGACGTCGCCGAGACCTGCACCGGCTCCAGCGCGAACTGCCCCGCAGACGCCTTCGCCTCCGGGACCACCTGTCGATCGAGCACTGGGGTCTGCGACGTCGCCGAGACCTGCAGTGGCTCGAGCGCGAGCTGCCCGGCCAACCTCTTCGCGCCCGCCGGATCGGCCTGCGGCACCGATGCGTTCTGCAACGAGAGCGGCATGTGCTGCGCGCTCACTTGCACCGGCGTGAGCAGCTGCGATCCGATGTGCGGCGCGTGCGGGCCGAACATCATGTGCCTGTGCGCGTGCTGTGGTGGCACCCTCGAGTCGAGCTGCTGAGCGCCCGCGATCCCGGCGCCCACCGAACCGTGAGGGTCAGCGCAGCGTGACGGCCGGGGTGCCCTCTCCGTCCCAGTGGATCGCGGTCGCCGGCTCGTCGTAGGCGAGCGCGATCGGCACCTGCGACCAGTGCCCGTTGTGCCACGGCAAGGGATCGAGCGGGGCCGTGCCCACGCACCGCAGCGCGCCTGCGTGCGACGCGAGGTCCGCGGGCGCGCGCTCGCAGCGCCACTCGATCGTGCGAGGCGCGATCGCCCCACCGCCCTCGCGGGTGAGCGCGATGACGTCGAAGCGCCCGTCGCGGCTGACCGGTCCGCTGAAGCGCTCGTCGATCTCGGCCTCGTGCCGCGAAGGCGGGTGCGGCCCCGGCGGCAGCGACGTCGAGCGGGCGCGGAACCGACCGGTGACGTGCAGCGAGGCGTGGCCTCGACGCAGCTCGAGCGCGAACGTCAGGGACGACTCGCGCACGTGCACCATCCCGACCCCGCGCTCCCACACCGACACGTCGAGCTCGACCCGCGCCCGCCGAGCGCGCGGCGCGCGCCTCGCCGACGACGGCGCCGCCGGCCCCAGGAGGACGAGGAGCGCGCAGAACGAGAGGCAGAGGCGACGCATCGCGCTCGGACGCGTCAGGTCCGCGTGTCCTTGGTTCGCGCCCACTGCGCATGGACCATCGCGCCGAGCGCCCAGCCCCAGAGCGCCATCACGAAGATGCCGAACACCATCAGCGCGCCCCAGTACGGCATGAACCAGAGCTGCAGCCCCGCGCCCGCGAGCGCTCCCGCGAGCGTCCAGCGCGACGGCCGCAGCCTCCGCGCGATCGCGTGCGCGTCGGAGAGCGTCAAGAGGCCCACGTACGACGTGCTGGCGATCATCGGGTAGTCGGCGACGTTCATCACCGCGACCTGAGGGAAGTGGAACGCCATGAGCACCGCGATGCAGAGCGGAGCGAGGCGCGGACGCAGCAGCGCGAGCAGCGGCGCGCCCATCTCGATCACCACCGTCCCGTACGTGGCGGCGTAGCGGGCCCACGCCGGCGGCACGCTGCCCAGATCGCCGTGGATCCAGAACTCGGTCAGCCCAGCGATCGCCGCGCTCGTTCCGTCGACGGAAGGATCGAGGAAGCCCGCGTTGATCTTGTGCAGACCCGCGAAGAAGTACTGGATCGCGATGACGACCCCCAAGCCCTTCACCGCCATGCGATCGACGCGGCGTCCGAACGTCGCCTCGCCGTCGAACGCGCCCTTCGCCCACGCGATCCCCCACACCAACGCGACCACGACGAGGCCGCCGAGCATCGTCGTCATGTGGTTGCGGATGCGCCAGGGGTACGTGACGTAGTGCAGGAAGTAGAACGTCGTGAGCGTGAGGAACGCGACGCGCTCGTGGCGGCGCCAGAGGAGCGCGACCCCCAAGAGGGCGATCGACACGCCGAGCGCAGCGGCGACGGCCCACGGCACCCAGTCGGGCATGAGCTGGTGCCATCCGCCGTTCACCAGCGCGTTCTCCCACGCCCACTCCGCCCAGGGCTCGTCCTCGGAGTGGATCTGCAGGACGTGCCCGACGAAGCACGGCACGAGCAACGCGCAGTACCAACGAAGGCGGACGTCGGCGAGAGGGAGCGCGCGCATCAACGGTCGGCAGGCACGGGGGTGTCGGTGGCGTAGAGCCGCACCGGGACCCAGAGGTGTGGCGCGGAGAGCGCGTCGTGCGCGCACGCGTCGTCGTAGTGCTCGAGGGCGTGCTCGCCGTCGGTGCGGCGCGCGTCGAGCGACACGCTGTGACCCTCGCCGCAGAGTCGCCAGATCGCGACCCGGATCGCCTCCGTGTTGCGCACCCGATCCGGCTCGGTGAGCCAACGCGCCAGCGCCCGGGCGCGACGCGTCTCGGGCGGCGGATCGATCACCACGTCGCGGATCTCGAGCGACGCCCACACATCGGACACCGCGTGCTGGGGGATGAAATAGTGGGTGTTCCAGTCCTCTCCCCACGCCATGTCGCAGAACATCGTCTGGCAGGAGTCGTCGCGCAGCCCGAGGTAGGGCAGCGAGTTGTTGATCGCGAGCATCCCCGCCCAGACCGCGATGGCCGCCGTGAGCGTTCGCTCGAGCGCGCGAGCTCGGGTCCCGCCGCTCACCACAGCGAGTAGATGAACGGCGTCGAGGCCTGCCCGGTGAAGATCACCAGCACGAAGAGCGCCAGCACGACCAAGAGCGGGATCATCCAGTAGACCTTGTTCTCCGCGGCGAAGCCCCAGAGGTGCTTGGCGAGGGTGCCTACGTAGCCGAGCCGGTTCATCGCGCGCGCAGCATAGCGGAAGGAGCGCCGCGCATCAGTCGGCAGCGCATCAGTCGGCCGCGAACGTGCGCTTGAACGACGCGCGGTCGGCGTAGCCGGGCTGGTCCTCGGCGCGCAGCACGAACGAGCCCAGCGAGAGCACGTCCATCTCCGTGCCCATGAAGCAGCGGTAGGCGTCCTCGGGGGTGCACACGATGGGCTCGCCGCGGACGTTGAAGCTCGTGTTGATCAGCATCCCGCAGCCGGTCTCCGCCTCGAACGCGCGCAAGAGCGTGTGGTAGCGCGGGTTCGTGCGCGCGCTGACCGTCTGGATCCGCGCGCTGTGATCCACGTGGGTGATCGCCGGCACGTCGCTGCGGACCCGGTTCACCCACTCGAGCAGATCGCCGGTGCGCTCGTCGCTCCCTGGCGTCCAGCGCTCCTTCTTCACGTCGGCGACCAGCAACATGTAGGGCGAGCTCCGATCCAGCTCGAAGTACGCGGCGCACTTCTCTTCGAGCACGCTGGGAGCGAAGGGCCGGAAGCTCTCGCGCTGCTTGATCTTCAGGTTCATCACCGACTGCATCTTGCTGGAGCGGGGATCGCCGAGGATCGATCGGTTGCCGAGCGAACGAGGCCCGAGCTCCATGCGGCCTTGCAGGACGCCGAGCACCTTCTGCTCCGCGAGCGCCTTCGCGAGGTGCGCTGCCCACGACGCGTCGTCGGCCATGCGGGTATACGGCCAGCCCCGCTCATCGAGCAGCGCCTGGATCTGCGCGTCGGAGAACTCGGGGCCGAGATACGCGCCCTGCATCCGGTCGTGCGCTCCGTCGGGCGTGCGCTGTCCGTCGTAGAGGCCGTGCCACACCGCGTACGCCGCGCCCACGGCGCCGCCCGCGTCGCCGGCCGCAGGCTGTATCCACAGGTCATCGAAGATCCCCGCGCGCAAGAGGCGCCCGTTCGCGACGCAGTTCAGCGCGACGCCGCCCGCCATGCACGCGTTGCGCATGCCGGTGATCTTCCGGGCGTGCCGCGCGGTGCGGAGCACGACCTCTTCGGTGACCTCCTGGATCGACTTGGCGAGATCCATCTCGCGCTCGGTGATGCGCGCCTCGGCCTTGCGCGCCGGTCCCCCGAAGAGCTCGGCGAATCGATGGTTCGTCATCACCACGTCGTCGAGGTAGCCGAAGTAGTCGAGGTTCAGCCGGAAGCTGCCGTCCTCCTTCAGGTCCATCAGCCGATCGAGGATCACCTTCGTGTACTTGCCTCGTCCGTAGGGCGCGAGGCCCATCAGCTTGTACTCGCCGCTGTTGACCTTGAAGCCGGTGAAGTAGGTGAACGCGCTGTAGAGCAGCCCGAGCGAGTGGGGAAAGCGCTGCTCCTCGATCAGCTTCAGGTCGTTGCCCTTGCCGACGCCGATGCTCGCCGTCGCCCACTCCCCGACTCCGTCGAGCGTGAGGACGGCCGCGTCGCGGAAGGGCGAGGGAAAGAACGCGCTCGCGGCGTGGGAGAAGTGGTGCTCCGGAAAGCACATCTTCGGGGTCCCGGGGACGCCCAGCGCGGCGAGCGCACTCCGGATCTCCGGCTCGATCCAGAGCTTGTCCTTGAGCCAGAGCGGCAGCGCCCGCCGGAAGATCCCGAAACCTCGCGGCGCGGTCGCCAAGCTGGTCTCGAGGATGCGGTGCAGCTTGAGGATCGGCTTGTCGTAGAAGGCGACCGCGTCGAGCGTCTTGGTGCCAGCCTCGGCGAGGCAGTAGCGCACGGCGTTCTTTGGGAACGCCTCGTCGTGCTTGATGCGGGTGAAGCGCTCCTCCTGCGCCGCCGCGACGATGCGCCCGTCCTCGATGAGGCACGCCGCGGCGTCGTGGTACCAGCACGAGATGCCCAAGATCCGCATCAGTAGGGCTTCTCCAGCGACGCCTTGATCGACGCTTCGTCGCGGCTGGGGCGCGCGCTCCAGTAGCTCAGCGCGCCGCGATCGAACGCGCGCCCGATGCGATCGCCCTTGCCCCGACGGGTGAACAGACCGAAGGGCGACAACACGAGATAGAAGAGCGGCGCGAGCAAGAGCGCCGTGAGCAGCCAGCCGACGCCCTCGCCGAGCTTCTCGACCGCGCGCGACAGGAGCAGGTAGCCGCGCGTCGGCGAGAGCAGCGCGAGCAGCAGCGTGAGCGTGCCGACCGAGGCCGCGAACGCGCTGCCGATCGGATGATCGAAAAAGTAGAGCAGCGCAGAAAAGGCATAGGCGATGGCAGCGCGAAGCACGCCGCTACGACGCAAGGCCGATGCGTCGGGCCCCGCCTGCGCGACCTTCGACGCGAGCACCTCGGCCGCCGCCGCCTCTCGTCCTTGGACCACCGGATCGCTCATCGCGCCTCCCGCACCGCATCGGCGATCGTCTCGCCCATCACCCGCGCGCCGGTGCGGCCGTAGTGGAGGTTGTCGGTCCCCATGCGCAGGCGCTCCGCGTCGTGCTCGGCGCGCCAAGCATCCAGCGGATCGGTGACGGCAAACCCCGCGGCCTCGGCCTCGACGCGCACCCGGGTGTGCAGCGCGCCCCAGCGGTAGTCGTCCCAGCGCTCGAGCACCGGCGAGATGATCAAGAGCGGCGTCACTCCGTCCTCGCGCAGCGCGTCGCCGAGGCGCCGCAGCGCCGCCCCGAAGCGCTGCCAGCGCGCCTCGTCGCCGGCGAGGATCAGGTACTCGTCCACGTAGCTCGACTCGAACTGGGCGCGCTCCCAGGTCCCCCACGCCCGCGCGAGCAGCCGAAAGGAGCTCTCCCGCTCGCGCCGATCGATCACGTCGTCGATCGTCTCGCGGCGCACGGGCGCGCGCTCGGCGAACATCGCGTCCTGCGCGTCCTTGAGCGCTTCTTCCGCGTCGTTCGCGAAGCGCCCGTAGGGGCCGCTCATGATCATCAGGTCGTTCATGCAGAAGACGAGCACGAGCACCGACGGTCGCAGCGGACGAATGGCGACCTCGTACCAGCGCGCCTCCTGCGCGGTGTCGTAGCCCGTGACCCCGGCGTTCAGCACCTCGTAGCCCTCGCCCAGCGCTTCGCCGGCGCGCGTCGGGATGGCGTCGTGCACCGCGAGGTACTCGCTCCACACCAGCGAGTCGCCCAGCACCACCACGCGGGTCGTCGTTGCGCTCGGCGCGAGCGAGGTCTCGCCGGCTTCGCGAAGGCTCGCCGCGTTGAAGCCGGCCACCCCGTACTCCATCTCGACCGCGCTGCTCGGCGTCGGCTGATAGATCAGCGCCGGGTCGCTGGAGCGCGAGTAGATGGTCTCGTTCATGTGGCGGTAGCGGGTATACCAGTCGTCGTCGCCTCCGTCGGGGACGCTCGCAGAACGCCACCGGTACGCGCCCTCGGCGGCCGCGAGCGAGAGCGCCAGCGACCCGAGCACGAGGGCGACCCGAAGTGCGATCCGAGACGAAGCAGACAAGGCGAGCGACCATATCGCACGCCGCGTTCTTCGCCTGCTCGGCGTACTCTTCCGCGCTGATGCCTGCCCGCGCCGAGACGCTGAGCGCCCGCGCGTTCGCTGCGCTGGCGGTGCTCCTGCCGATGTCGCTGCTGCTCTTGCACGCGGACCGAGGGCACGCGGGCGACATCGAGTTCTTCCATCGGTGGTACGGCGCGGTGCGCGCCGGCAACGACTTCTACGCCGAGGGCCCGGGGATCAACTACCCGATCGTCGGCGTGCTCCTGGTGAGCGCTCCCGCGCTCCTCGTCGATCGCATCACCGGCCACGCGCTGACGCTCGGCGAGTACACCCTGGTGCTCAAAACCACGCTCGTGATCGGCGAGGTCGCGCTGATCGCCGCGGCGGCGAACCTCGCGCGAGCGCTCGAGCACCCGCGCCCTCGGACGCTGGCGATCCTCCTCTACCTGCTCCCCTGCACCTGGGCGGGCGGGGCGTACTTCGGGCAGATCGACGTATGGGGCACGGCGCTCTTGCTCGCCTGCGCGGAGCGCGCGATCGCCTACCGCAAGACGGGCTCTCTGCCTGCGCTCTGCTTCGCGCTCGCCGCGCTGATGCTCGCGCTCCTCACCAAGCAGCTCACGCTCTTCTGCGCGCCGGCGCTCGCTGCGGCGATCGCGCTGGGCCTCCGAGCGCACGCGCGTCCTTCGCACTGGGCCACCATCGCGCTCGCGCCGCCGATCCTCGTGCTCGCCGATCCGCTGCTCACCCTGCCGCCCGGCTACCTCTCGCACCTGCACTTCGTGCTCGCGCACGGCTCGAGCCACGGCGAGCTCGTCGTCGCCAGCGGCGCGAGCCTCTGGTCACTGATCGCGGTCGGCGGCACGCCCTCGTCGTCGCTGGTGTGGCTCGGGCTCGACGCGCAGCGCTGGGGATGGATCGCGTTCACCCTCGCCCTCGCGGCCATCGCCCTGGCCACGACATCGGCGATCCGCACCGCGCCGGGGCGTACGCGCGATCGGGCGACGGACCGCGCGCTCGTGCGCGCCGCGGGCCTGAGCCAGCTGGCGATGGCCCTGCTCCTCACCGGGGTGCACGAGCGCTACCTGACCCTGGCGATCCCGCTGCTGGTGCTCGCCGACTCGCTCGCGTTCGACCAGGCTCACCCGCGCCGCACGCTGCGATCGGCGCTCGCCGCCCTGGTCGCGACGAGCAGCGGGCTCTTCGTGCTGAGCACGATCGAGCCCACGCTGGAGGAGCTGCCGGTCGTGAGCTGGCCCGCACCGACCGCGCTGCTCGCGCTCGCGTGGGCGCTCAGCCTGCTCTGGCCGCGTCCAGAGGCGCGCCCAGCAGGAGCCGATTCTTCGGCGTGATCGCGTCGGGGATCGTCTGGGTGTGCACCGCATAGCCCGCGGCGCGCAGCCGCGCGGCGCGCGTCGCGTCGATCGCCAAGGGCCCGTCCATCCAGCCCGAGAGGCCCCCGAGATCCCCGACATCCAGCGCGTGGCAGCAAGGCAGCACGGCGACCTTCGCGCGCGCGGCGAGCGCGCGATCGATCACCCGATCGGTCAGCGCGCCGCACGCGTGCACCGACGCGACGACGTCGTCGGGCTCGATCACGACCGACTCGATCGGCCCTTCGATGCGGATCAGCCGCCCCTCGAGCCGCGGCCATGCCGCGATGAACGCGTCGGACAGGCGCGGCGCGCTCGGCGGCGTCTGCACGTCCACGGCGAGCGCTCGAGGCGAGGTGTCGTCGAGCAGGAGCATCAGCGCGCCGAGCTGGCCGTGGCCCGCGCACAGATCGACCACCCGGCCGCCGCGGAAGCGACGTCGCACCCGGCGCGCGACCTCCCACGCCTCGTAGAGCTCCTTGCGCGGCAGGCAGTCCGCCTCGCAGACCACGCGCCCCACGCGATCAAAGAGGCTCTGTCCCGAGAAGCGACCGGCATCGCGCGGCGTGAGGCGAGATCGGCTGCCGGGATCGAAGGCCACGCGCGCTGGTAGCCCGCCCCGACCCTCGCGACAATGCTGACACTCCGCTGACAGCATTGATCGGCGCCGCCGTGGCACCCGTTCGTCGCGACCTCTAGGGTCGGCGCTCACCCCCAACGCACGGAGCACGAACGATGAGCAACGCGAACGAGATCGGCAAGAAGCTGGTGGCCCTCTGCAAGGAAGGCCGCAACGACGAGGCCACCAAGACCCTCTATGCAGAGGACGTCGAGAGCGTCGAGGCCGCCGCGCCCCCGAGCGAAGGCGAGCGCACCACCAAGGGTCTGAAGGCCGTGATCGCCAAGGGCCAGTGGTGGTCCGACAACCACACCATCCACTCCGCCGAGGTCTTCGGCCCCTACCCCCACGGCGACGATCGCTTCGCGGTCCGCTTCGTCTACGACATCACCAACAAGCCGAGCAGCCGCCGCATGAAGCTCGACGAGGTCGGGGTGTTCCACGTGGCGAACGGCAAGGTGATCCGCGAGGAGTTCTTCTACGCGATGGGCTGACGCTCGCTCGGAGGATCGACAGCGCCGAAGGGAGGGCGATACCTTGCGCCCGCGTTGCCGACCTCGTCCGAACGACCGCGCCCCACGCGCGCCGCCCGCCTCGGTCTGGTGCTGGGATCGACCGTGATCTCCCTGCTCCTCGCCGAGGCGGCGCTGCGTCTGCTCGACGTCGCGCCCGCTCGGTACCGGCAGCCCGTACACCTCGAGACCGACGACAAGCGGCACGGCGTCGATCTCTATCCCGACGATCCGAGCGGCTCGTTCCGCCTCGATCTGAGAGACGACCTCCTACGCGCGCGGCTGATCGACGAGACGACGCTCACCGAGATCGAGGCGCGCTACGAGCGCACCCCGCACGCGGTCCCCGGTCGCTACTCACCCGAGCTGTGCCGCGGCGATCCCTTCGGTGCGCCGGAACCAGCGAGGCCTCGGGTGATCTTCATCGGCGACTCGTTCACCGAGGGCCAAGGCGTGTACGAAGAGGACACGTTCGTCGCGCAGCTGCGGCCGCGCTTCGCCGAGGCGGAGCTGATCAACTGCGGCCGCCGCGGCTACGACTTCCCCCGGCTGCGCGAGTGGCTGACGCTGCGGCTCGAGGACGAGCCCGACGTCGTCGTGTACGCGATGGTGCTGAACGATCCGCACCAGTCGGACGCCTTCCGCGCCCGCCAGGCGTTCTTGGACGACTGGATCCTCGATCGACGGCGGATGGTCGGCGAGGGCGACGGCAGCCCTCCGCCATGGGAGCCTCGCCTCATCTCGCTGCTCGCCGATCGGATCGAAGGCGCGCGGGTCGGCGCCGAGACCCAGCGCTGGTACCACGACATGGTCGAGGCACCGAACGCCGAGGGCTGGCGCCGCACCGTCGCGGATCTCGAGTCGATGCGCGACGCTGCGGCGGCGGAGGGCGCGAGCTTTCACGTCGCGCTCTGGCCGCTGATGAGCTCGCTCGAGCGCGACTATCCGTTCCGAGACACCCACGGCACGATCGTCCGCGCGCTCGAGGCGCGCAGCATCGACGTGCTCGACACGCTGCCCGCGTTCGAGGGGCGATCGACCGAGACCCTCTGGGTCCATCCGGCGGATCACCACCCGAACGCGGCGGCGCAGCGCGTGTTCGCGGACGCGATCGAGCCGATGCTCGATCGCGCCCTGCGCGCCGCGGTCAGCGACAGCGAACGGTGACCTCGGTCTCGACGCGCTGGCAGAAGCGCCCGAGCGCGGCGCAGCTGCTCCGCGTCGCGGTGCCGCCGCAGGTCGGCGCGCGCGTCTCGTCCCAGTACGTGGTCCCGGTGCAGTCGCCGCGGACCGACGTGGTGCAGGGCGCGATGATGAGCGGACGCGTGGGGAACTCGCGCTCTTCGACGCCGTTGCAGTCGTAGTCGAAGTCGGCAGATCCCGTCCCGTAGCCCGTGGGGAAGAAGCTCCGCTGCGCCGGGTTCGCGGCGGCGACGTTGACCGCGCAGTCGACCGAGCGACCGACGGGCGCGCGGGTGGTCCAGCCACCGCGGCCGCGGCAGCTGAGGGCCGGCGTCGTGGGCTCGTCACACGACATCATCGTCGCGGCGCCCGCGCCCGCGTACGTGTCGTCGTCGCAGTCGGCGTGCCACGTCGGGGTGTCCGTCGAGCCGTCGCAGTTGAGATCGACCTCGGCGCCGCACACCTCGGGTGCGCCGGGGAAGGCGCTCGGGTTCGCGTCGTCGCAGTCGTCGCCGCCGCACGCCGCGGTGATGGCGAAGAAGCCGTCCTCGTCGCCGTCGACCAGGACGCTCTCGGCGACGCAGCCTCGCTCTGCGTCGCACGAGTCCGTGGTGCACGCGTCCTCGTCGTCGCAGTCGAGCGGATCGCTCCCCTCGCAGGTGTGGGTGTCGAGATCGCAGACCTCGATGCCGTCGCAGAGGGTGTCGTTCTGACAGTCGCCGTCGCCCGCACAGCTGAACGTGCAGTCGGCCTCACAGCCGTCGCCCGCCACCGCGTTCGCGTCGTCGCAATCCTCGCCCGCGTCCACGTCGCCATCGCCGCAGTCGCCCGAGCGGCAGGCGCCGCCGCGGCACATACCCGCGACCTCGGTGCCGGGGATGGTGCACGTCGTTCCGTCGGGCACCGAGGTCGCGGTGCAGACGTGCGCCGAAGTGCAGCTCGGCACGCCGTTGCAGGTGTCGCCGTCGTCGGGGCAGTCCGCGGCCTCGGTGCAGGTGAAGGTGCAGTCGGCCTCACAGCCATCGCCGCCGAATGGGTTGGCGTCGTCGCACGCCTCGCCGTCCGCATCGGTGAACCCGTCGCCGCACTGGCTGACGACGCAGACCTCGCTCAGACAGATGAAGCGCCCCGTGGTGTCCGGCTCGATGCACTCGGTGCCGTCCGCCTGACCCATGCAGTCCTCGGTGGGACCTCCGCCATCGACCGCCTCGGGCGCGTCGACCGCGCTCGGCGCGTCGTTCGCCCCCCCGTCGAGACCACCCG
>CAYZQM010000028.1:0-25662 GCA_964480175.1 uncultured Sandaracinaceae bacterium | reverse complement strand
GCCGGTGCGAAGACGTCTGCTCCATCGGCGGGCGGCGGAGGCACTCGAGACCAGATCCGGGACCAGGCTCGACGCCAGGTTGGCCACGGCCACTGCCGGGCACCTCCGACTCGCCGGGCCCACAGCCCGCTCCACCCACAAGACACACGACGCCCAAGAGACCCGCCAGTTTTCTCATGCGCGCGATGCTAGCGGCAGCGTCCCGCCCCTGTCGAGCACCACGCTACACGAGGAGGCTCCGCGATCGGAGATCGTCGTGCGCTGGGGTCTCAGCGACAGCGCACCGTCGACTCCGAGGTGCGACGGGTGCAGCTGCCGAGGAGCGAGGAACAATAGCTGCGAGTCGCCGTCGAGCCGCAGGCGGGCGCGCGCGTCTCGTCCCAGTACGTGGTGCCGGTGCACGTGCCGCCGAACCCACAGGGGATGATGAACGTCGGATTCGTCGGGTACTCGTAGTTGGTCGTCCCGTTGCAGTCGTAGTTGAAGCTCGTACCGGACGCGGGCGTGGAGAAGTAGGCGGTCTGTCCCGGGTACGCGCTGCCGTTGGTGTCGATGCAGTCCGTCGAGGCCGACGTGGTGGGCGCGAGCGAGATCCACTGCCCGCTGCTCCCGCATCCCGACGGGCTGGTGGTCGGTCGGGTGCACGCCATCGTCGTCTGCGCGCCGCTGCGGGCGAATCCATCGCGGTCGCAGTCCGCGTACCAGGTCGGCATCGTGGTGATCATGCCGTCGCAGTTGAGATCCGCCGTAGCGCCGCAGCCCTCGACCGCGCGCGGGTTCACGTTGGGGTCGGCGTCGTTGCAGTCGCTGCCTCCGCAGCTCCCGGTCTCGGCGTAGAAGCCGTCGCCGTCCATGTCGACCAACACCGACGGCGCGATGCAGCCCATCTCGGGATGACACGTGTCGGCGGTGCAGGCGTCACCGTCGTCGCACGTGGGCGGCGTACCCGCGCTGCACGTGTGGCTCTCGACGTCGCAGACCTCCGCGCCATTGCAGACGGTCGCGTCCTGGCAGTCTGCATCGCTGACGCACGAGAACGTGCAGTCGTTGTCGCACCCGTCGCCTTCGAGGCCGTTGTCGTCGTCGCAGTCCTCGCCGGGCTCGGTCACTCCGTTCGGGCACTCGCCCGCGCGGCAGACTCCGTCGCGGCAGAGGCCCGCGACGCCGCCGCTCTCGACGACCACGCAGTCGGTGCCGTTGTCGAGCGGCGTCGCGACGCAGAAGTGGTCGACCCCGCACGTCGGCATGCCGTTGCACGTCTCGGGATCGTCGACGCAGTCGGCGTCGCCGTCGCACGAGAACGTGCAGTCGTCCTCGCAGCCGTCGCCGCCATCGGGGTTGCCGTCGTCGCACGACTCGGTGGGCGCGATCCCCGACGGGTGACCGGTGCGGGTGTCCGCGAAGCCGTCGCCGCACGCGCTCACCACGCAGACCTCGTCGATGCAGATCAAGCGATCGATCAGGCCGTCGATCTCGCAGAACGTTCCGTCGGTCCGGCCGGTGCACGCGGTGGGCGGCGGACCGGTGTCGGGCTCGACGCCAGCGTCCATCTCGCCGGTGTCCGGGGTGTCACGCCCCGTGAGCGTGTCCTCGACGAGGAGGCTGCACGCGCTCGATCCGAGCGCGCAGACGATGAAACAAGCCAAGCCGACCCGATTGGACATGGCGCCTAGGGTACCGGCCAGAGCCTTCCATGGCCAGCGAGCGGCCCGTCGCGTTCACGTCACGCGAGCGTGCGCGTCACTCGAACGAGAGCACCGCATCTTCGCCGTGCTCTTCGATGAGCGATCCGATCCACGACAGCGCCGTGTCCCGTCGCATGAGCACCGCCGCGATCTGCGCGTCGTCGAGCAGCGGTCCCGCGACGTCGTCCGCGGTGATCGCCCGCAGGCGCGCCTCGTCGAGCGCGATGAGCCGCTCGACGAAGCTCCGCGGAAAGCGGTGCGACCGCCTCAGCATCGCGACCATGCGATCCATCTGCGTGCTGCCCGGATGCGCGGCGAACGCGAGGTTGTGATCCCGGATGACGAGGCGGGTGACGCCCTCGCTCTCGAGGGTCCGCATGTTGCCGCCGCTGCCGCGATCGGGGTTGCCGATCAAGAGATCGAACACGGCCATGGTCGAGAGATCGCGCGCGAGCGCGGTCGAGTCCTCGGGGATCTCGCTGCCCACCTCGAGCCACGAGGTCCACCGCAAGAGACCCGCGGGCTGGTCGAGATCCCCACCCCGGCTCAGGCCCGGGACCCAGTAGCTGACCGAGCCGCGCACCCCGCCGCCCGCGAACACGATGCGCGCGATCAGCACGTCCCAGTCGCCCGCGTACTCGGGATCGAGTCGACGGAGGAACTGACCGCGGTCGACGACGCGCACCACCACGGGCGGGACGCTGTCCATCCCCAGCGCCGCGGCGATGCGGTACGCCGCGACCTCGTTGAGCCAGCCGCGCCGGTGGCTGGTGGTCTCCGGCTTGAACGCGCCGTCGATCGGCCCGGTGAGCTGGAGCTGGAAGGTGACGCTCGAGGTCCCGACGGTGCGGAAGTTGTCGATGTGCTGCTCGAGCAGCGCGGTCTCGATCTCCGCCGTCGTCAGCCCACCGACGAAGCGCGGCGGCGGCTCCTGCGCGAGGGCCGCGCGCCCGCCCGGCGAGAGCGCCGACAGCGTCACGCAGCCGAGCGCGAGGAGCGCGAAGATCGAGGCGCGGACCGTTCGAGCGCTCACGTCACTTCATCTGGGCGAAGAGGTTCTTGGCGATGACCATCCGCTGGATCTGCGAGGTGCCCTCGTAGATCTGGAGGATCTTGGCGTCGCGCATCAGCTTCTCGACCGGGTAGTCCTTCATGTAGCCCGCGCCGCCGAAGACCTGCACCGCGTCCGTCGCGACCTTCATCGCGGCGTCCGCGCCGAAGGCCTTGCTGTAGCTCGCGACGATCGAGTTCTTGCTGTCGCCGTCGATCATCCACGCGGCCTTGTGCACCAACAGACGCGTCGCCTCGTACGCGATCGCCATGTCGGCGATCATGAACTGCACCGCCTGGTGGTTCATGATCGCGGTGCCGAAGGTCTGGCGCTCCATCGCGAAGCGCATCGACTCGTCGAGCGCGCGGCGCATCAGCCCGCACGCGCCCGCGCCGATGTCGGGCCGGGTCCGATCGAAGGTCTGCATCGCGACCTTGAAGCCGTCGCCTTCCTTCGCGAGCAGGTTCGCGGACGGCACCTTCACGTCCTCGAGGATCACCGTCGCGGTGTCGGAGGCGCGCTGACCGAGCTTGTCTTCCTTCTTGCCGATCGAGAGACCCGGCGTGTCTCGGTCGACGAGGAACGCCATGATCCCGCGGTGCCGAAGCGTCGGATCCGTGGTCGCGAAGACCACGTACCAGGACGCCATCGAGGCGTTGGTGATGTAGCACTTCTGGCCGTTCAGGACCCAGTCGTCGCCCACCTTGCGGGCCTTGCACTGGATGCCCGCGGCGTCGCTGCCGGCGGCCGGCTCGGTGATCGCGTAGGCCGCGTAGCGCGGCTCGTTCCCGATCATGCCGAGGTACTTCTTCTTCTGCGCTTCGTTGCCGGCGATCATCACGGGCGTCGCCGCGAGCGCGTTCGCCGTCATGCTGGTCTGGATGCCAGTGCACCCGTAGGCGAGCTCTTCGGTGATGAGCACGTGCTCGAGCTCGCTGAGGCCCGAGCCGCCGTACTCGGCGGGGATGTTGGGGGCGACGAGCCCGAGCTTGTGCGCCTCCTCGAAGACCTTCGTGGGGAACTTGCTGTGCGCGTCGCACTCGGCCGCCACGGGGATGATCCGATCCTTGGTGAACGCCCGCGCGGTCCGGACCAGCTCCTCTTGTTCGTCGCTCAGTCGAAAATCCAGCATCGTCACTTCTTCCGTTCTTTGGCTTGGCGCTGCAGCTCGGCGCGCGCCGCGCGGGCCCCGAGCACGTACCCGATGGTGATCCCCACGAGCAGGATGCCGGGGATGAAGAGCAGGTGGTTCGCGCCGGGGAGATCCACTACGCGTCCGCGTCCTTCGTCGCCGCCTCTTTCGTCGCCGGGTCCTTCGTGTCGATCGGCGGAGCGTCGCGGTAGCCCCGCTGCTTCTCGATGGCCTTGCGCAGGCGCTCGAGCTCGGCGCTCGTGCCCGCCTGGATGCGCGCGAGGTAGAGCACGTACACCAAGAGCAGGACGAAGATCGTCCCGTACGCGGCGACCATCAGCGCGCCGCCATCGACGTCCTCGACCTCGGAGGCCTCGACCGGACGGAACGCCATCGAGGTTCCGTCGTCGGGCTCGGGCGCCTGCGCCGCCACCGAGGACGCGCCCAGCGCCACGACGCCTGCGAGCGCGGCGCTCCTCCACCACATCGACACGCGACTCATGCGTCCTCCAAGAGACCGAGCTCCGCGGCCTCGCTCTCGAGCGCCGCGAGCGCGCTGCGATCGCGCTCGAGCCGGTAGCGCGACCAGATGAGGTACGCGACCAGCAAGGTGAAGAAGAAGAGGCTCCCGAAGAACGCCGGGTACATGTCGCGATCGAGGCCTCCGCCGCGCGCGGTGAGCACCGTCGGGTGCTGCCCCCGCCAGAGCTGCACCGAGCGGTTGATGATGGGGACGAGAAACGTGCCGACGATCGCGAGCCCCGACGCGAAGCGCTTCTCCGCGTCGCCGCTGCCGAACGAGCGGAGCACCACCGCGCCGGTGAAGATGAGCCCCGCCAGCAGCGTGGTGGTGAGGCGCGAGTCCCACGTCCAGTACACGCCCCACGCCTCGCGCGCCCAGAGCGGCCCGGTGATCAGGACCGCGAGACAGAACATCAAGCCCACCTCGGCGCCCGCGACCGCGACCGCGTCGAACGCGGGCTTGCGCTTCCACAGGTAGCCGACCGAGCCGACGAGGGCGACCGCGAAGCCGACGTACATCCCGTACGCCGAGGGCACGTGGAAGTAGAAGATCTTCTGCGCCAGGCCCATCGTGGCCTCCTGCGGCGCGTACCCGAAGATCAAGTAGAGGATGACGGGCAGCACGACCGCGCACCCGATCCCGAGGATCATCAGTCCGATGCTGGGGGTGCCGAGCGCGCTCGTGCGCCGCGGCTGCGCCTGCCGGGCGCCGAGCGCCAAGCACACGATGCCGGCGACGAGACCGACGGGATAGAAGCCCGCTCCGTCGGCGGCGATGGCGGTGCACACGGACACCGCCGCGATGGCGAGCGCGACGAGGCCGAGGCTCGTGAGGTGGTTGGGCATCGAGCGGCCTGGGTGTAACGCGAAGTCCCCACACCCGTCGAGCCCGACCTGCCTGCGAGGGGCGCGAGCCCGGGGTGAGCCGGAGCGTCGCCCACGACGACTCAGCGCACCAGGAGGGCCTCGATGTCGGTCATGACCTGCTCCGTCTCCGCCTGCAGGAAGGGCTGGATGCTCTTCTTGATCTCGGGGAGCGCGGCGCGCGCCTGGGTGCGCGTGAGGGTGTCGGAGCGGGCGCCCGTGCGTGCGAGGGCTCGCTCGATGGCGCCGCGCGCGAAGATGGGAGAGAGACGGGAAGCCGAGACGATCTTGTCGAAGAGGGTCAATTCGCTTTGTTCCATGCCTCGATGAGGCGGTGGGTGTAGTCGTGGCAGAAGCCGATCCACCAGGTCAGCTCGGCCCCCGAGAGCACGTTCGCGCCGCCCATGGCGACGCCCACCATGCCGGCCATGATCACGCCGAGGCCCATCCCCGACTGCTTCACCGCCGGGATGACGAGGCTCAGGTATTCGTCTCGAGGCGCCGTGTTCCCCGCCGCGGCGTGCAGCGCCAGGTCGAGGAAGCCCGCCACGAACTGGCGTCGCTCCGGCTCGGAGCTGGGCAGCGCGGGATCCGCCGTCGCAGCGAGCATGGCTTCGAAGAGAGCGTCCTTGCGAGCGTTCAGCGCGGCGTCCATCGGTGCAGAATCACCGAGTCACCATCCGCTTGGCAAGGGTGACATGACACCCGTCCTACGAATTCTCGGGCGCTATTCCAGCCACTCTGCAAGCGCGATGGGCCCTGCGAGCAGGGTCCGCGCGATGGCCCGGCGATCCTCGTCTCCCTCGATGAAGCGCGCGAGGCTGGGACCGACCGCGTAGTACGCCTCGACCAGCGCGTGACCGATCGCGTTGCTCTCGAGGTAGCGGTCGCGGAAGCGTCGGAGCGACCCGATCTCGCTCGCCATCGGATCGCCGTACGTCGCCGTGGCGACGAAGCAGGGCGAGACGGTGGTGAACGTGATCTCGGGCGTGGTGTACTCGGCGACGCTGACGCTCGACGCCACGTTGCAGCGATCGATCGCGCGGATGCCGATCCAGTAGTGGGTCTCGTGGACCAAGCCGCCCATGTCCACCGCGACCGGCGCCCCCGCGCTCGCGCCCACCGGCACGCTGAGACCTTCGCTCTCGAGGGTCGCGCCGTTGGCCGGCACTCCGCGCAGGAACGAGGGCACGTCGGTGATCGGCACCGTCGAGACCCGCACCTCGTAGCTCTGGATCCCGAGATCGTCGCTGGAGGCCTCGAAGGCGAGGTGTGCGAAGCGGTGGCCGTCCCGGTAGTCGCCCGTCCACTCCGAGACGGTGACGGAGCTCGGCGCGCTGGGCGCCGCGTTGTCCTCGCACGCCTCGGCGCCGATCGACGCGACGCGCACCCGCGCGCCGTCGGGATCCGCATGCAAGCGATCGACGCCGCTGCCGGGGGTGCCACCCGGATCGTTGGTCATCGTGTCGTCCAGCGGCGTCACCTCGCCGCCGTCGGGCCCCTGACCGCTGAGCGATCCGTAGCCGACGGGCATCGCGGCGCTCGCCGTCGCGACGCCATCGGTGAGCTCGATCTCGACGCGGTAGAGCATCGAGGGCTGTCCCCGGTACGAGTAGCCGAAGTTCTCCGCCCAGTAGTCCCACAGGCCGCCGCCGTCCGTGGGCGTCGGGTACGTGTCCGGCCCCCAGTCCTCGTTCCAGTCGCCCTCCGTGTTCACCTCGACGAGCACCTGGTAGAGGCCGTTCTCCCAGTCCTCGGGCACCGAGTACATCAGCGTGAGCGGCGCATCGCCGGGTGGGGTCGCCATCGTGATCGCGTCGAGCTCGGGCATCACCCGCTCGGCGTCCGTCACGAAGCGCGCGACGTCGGCGTGATCGACGCACGCATCTCCGGTGCACCGCACCACGTCGCGGCGGGGCGGATACAGCGAGTCCAGACCGAGGAGGTGCTCGACGGTGGCGCCGTCGATCTGCTGCGGCTCGAAGTACCCGTCCGCCACGTCGTCCTCGGTCACGTAGCGGCCCTTGTCGCTCATGAAGACCGACGCGCAGCTCACGGCATCGAGACGATCCCGGGTGCTGTCCGACGCGTCGAAGGTGAGGCAGTAGTAGTCGTCGCGCGTCGAGTCGTTGCTGCTCCGCGACGCGTGGCCCTCCGAGATGCGGTCCTGGAAGATCACCCGGCGGAAGAGCTCGGCGCCCGGCGCGGCCGCGCGCGCGTGTGCCCAGACCGGGAGCACGCCCTCACGTCGACCGTAGGGCCAGCGGTAGCCGCTGTTCATCATCGAGGCGCCGGGGCGGTTCCCGATGCCGCGGCGCGCGACCGACTGGGTCAGCGCGATGGTCGCGAGGTAGTGGCCGTCGGCGTCCGCGATCCACACCGCGATCTGCGCACGTTCGGTGGGGACCATCTCGAGCGTCAGCACCCGCTGGGCCTGGGCGGTGCTCGACCCCGCGAGCAGCGCCACCGCGATCACCGGCAACAAGAAGCGCATCGCGCATTTATGCAGGGCGATCCAGGGGGATGGCAAGTCGGCGGCGCGCCCGGGGGCAACGGCGGGCGGGCCCGCGCGAGAAGCCGCGCCACTTGGTGGCTGACGCCCCGATCTCCTACCCTCCGAACCCCGAGCCGAGCGCGTGTCCGAACCCACCGAAGAAGCGACCCCAAAGAAGCTCCGCCAGGCGCGCGAGAAGGGGCAGGTCGCCAAGAGCCGGGAGCTGACGACGGCCGTGCTGCTCCTGAGCTGCGCGATGGCGCTGCAGGCGCTGGCGCTCGACTGGGTCGGTGAGCTCCGCAGCCTGAGCGCCCTGGTGCTCAGGACCATCGAGGCGCCGAGCCCGAACGCGCTCTTGGCCGTGGGCGGCGTCGCGTTCGAGACCGCGACCATCGCGCTCACGCCCCTGCTGGCGCTGATGGTGGGCGCGGCGGTCTTCGGGACGGTGGTGCAGACCGGGCCGATGTTCGCGCCGGACGCGGTGTCGCTCGATGTGAACCGCCTGAACCCCGTCGACGGCGTGAAGCGCATCGTCTCGCTGCGCAGCCTGATCGAGCTGTTGCGGGGGCTCATCAAGCTCGCGGTCGTCGGCATCGTCGCGTACCTCTGTCTCCGCGACGGTGCGCACGGGATCGCGGGCCTCGTCGGGCGGACGCCCCAGGCCGCGCTGGAGGCCGCGGGGACCTTGGGCATCACGCTGCTGAAGCGGGTGGGCGGCGCGATGCTCGCGCTGGGCATCCTGGATCTGGGCTACCAGCGCTGGCAGTTCGCGCGCGACCAGCGGATGAGCAAGGACGACGTCAAGCGCGAGCACAAGGACGCCGACGGCGATCCCCAGGTGAAGCAGCAGCGCGAGCGCATGCGCCGCGAGATCGCCCAGCACGACGCGCTCGAGTCGGTCCGCAAGGCGAGCGTGCTGGTGGTGAACCCCACCCACCTCGCGATCGCGCTGCGCTTCGACGAGGACAGCGAGCAGAGCGCGCCCGAGATCGTGAGCAAGGGGCAAGACGAGCTCGCGCAGCGGATGATCCAGGTCGCGCGCGAGGCGGGCGTGCCCGTGATGCGCGACGTGCCGCTCGCGCGCGGCCTGTACTCGCTCGAGCTGGGCGAAGAGATCCCCGAGCAGCTCTACGAGGCCGTCGCGGCCGTGCTCCGCGCCGCGTGGGCCGAGGACGAGCGCGACGCCGACGGGGATGGCGCGGAGGACGCGTCGTGATCCGCGGCGCCGCCGAGCACCTCGCGCTTCGACTGACGCTGCCCGCGCCGAGCGAGGTCGCCGCGCCGGCGCCGGTGAGCGACCGACCGGCCGAGGCCGTGCGCCTCTTGCCCGTCGAGAGCGAGGTGCGAGGCCCGAGCCCGTGGCGCACGACGTCCGCGCCGCTCCGAGGTCACGCCGATCCGCTCTTCTTCGCGCTGAAGCAGCGCGCGACCGAAGCCAAGAGCAGCACGGCGCTCGACGGCGCGAGCCGCGACGCGCTGCACGCGCGCCTCGACGTCGTGCTGGCGATGACGAGAGAGCTCGAGCAATTGGCGGGGCTCTCGGCCCGGGTCGAGCGAGAGCGCGGAAAGCGGCTGAGGGCATGAGCCAGTCGCTCTACGCCGCGTTCGCGCAGGGGTCGGTGCCGCTCAAGAGCGTGCTGGGTACGCCAGACGCCTGCATCGAGGCCGCGCGGTCGCTGGCGCTGCGCGCCGAAGCGATGGGGGATCTAGCGCTCGCCGAGACCCTGCTGCGGGGGCTCGCTGCGCTCGATGCGCACTCGGTGCAGGCCGCGGAGGAACTGGCGACCGTGCTCTTGGCCCGCGCGCTCGCGACCAGCGATCCGAGCACGCTGCGCGAGGCCGAGGCCTGGGCCGACTACGCCATCCAGCTCGGCTCGAGCCGCGCGATCGAGCTCGCCCAACGCTGCCGCCGCCTGCGCTGAACCCGTGGCATCCTGCGCCCGCATGACCGTGCGCTGCGTCGCCATCCGGGGATGCCGATCGCTGTACGACCGCTGAGCTCGAGCGCGACGAAGACGGCGCGACGATCGTGAGAGGGCAGCGCCCGATCGATCGCCCCGTGTGGCCTTGAGGCCCAAGGGCGCTCTGGGTGCGGGTTCCAAGCGCGCGATGTGGACGCAGGCGGCCTTGGGTAGAGGGATGAGGTGGATGGGGATCGCGCTCTTGGTCGGGGCGCTCGCGCCGAGCGGCCGGGCGCAGGAGGGCGGTGGCGAGCGGTTGGGTAGCGAGGGGTTGGTCGTCGAGCGGATCCGGGCGCCGCGCGCGCCCGAGGTCGACGTCGGTGACCGCACCATCACCCTGGTGCGGATCGATCTGCGGCGCTTTGCGCTGCGGATGATCACCGAGAGCCACGAGGGGCCCCGGCGCCCGCTGCCCCGGTGGATCGAGGACCTGCACCTGAGCGGCGGCATCAACGCGGGGATGTTCCTCCCCAACGGAAGGAGCTGCGGCTTTCTCATGGCGAACGGCGAGGTGCGCAGCGATCGCCACCCTTCGGCCTCGCGGTGGGACGCGCTGATCGGCTTCGATCCCGTCGGTCGCGCGGCGAGCTTCGACGTGGGCGGCTCGTGCGGCCGCGATCTCGCCGCGATGCGCGCCGACTACGGCTCGGTGCTGCAGAGCCGGCGCCTGATGGTCGACTGCGAAGGACGCGCGACCGGCTGGCGCACCAACCGCTTCTCCGCGGCCGCGGTCGGGCGGGACGATCAGGGGCGCGTCGTGATGATCCACGTGCGCACGCCCTACCGCATGCAGGTGCTCTCGCAGATGCTCGCGGCGCCCGAGCTGCACTTGCGCGGCGTGGCCTACATGGAGGGCGGCCCCGAGGCGTCGCTGGTGGTGCCGAGCCTCGGGGTCTCGGAGATGGGGAGCTACGAAGACGGTTTCAACCCCAACGACGACAACCACGCGTTCTGGGATCTCCCCAACGTCGTCGCGTTCGTCCCGAGGCCATGAGGCTCGCTGCGCTCCTCACGCTGCTGCTCGCGCTCGTGGCGCCCGAGGTGCGCGGCCAAGACGAGCTCGGGGCGCGCGGGGTGCTCGACGATCCCGACGGCGCGGTCGGTGCGCACCTGCGCGCTGCGCTCGCTCGCGCACAGGCCGGTGGCGAGCGCGCGCGGCTCACCTTCTTCGGGGCCTCGCACACGGCGAGCGATCAGTTCACCAGCGTGATTCGTGATGTGCTGCGCAGGCGCTTCGGCGACGGAGGCAGCGGCCTGGTCATGCCGGCCGCGCCGTTCTCGCTCTACGACATGCGGGACTTCTCCGTGCCCATCCGCGGGCCCTTCGTCGGGCGCTTCGTGCGCGGCCGCACCCGCACCCCGGGCCGCTATGGCCGCGCGGGCATGGTGCTCGAGGTCGCGCGCGCAGCGAGCACCACGATCCGTCCGCTCCCCGCGACCCGCGTCGCGCACGTCGAGCTCTGGCTCGATGGTCAGGTCGGCGGAGGCAGCGTCACCCTCGAGGTCGCGGGCCACGAGATCACCACGTCGAGTGATGCCGCCGGACTGGTGCGCGCGAGCCTCGATGCGCCAGTCGGCCGGCACCCGATCACCGTGCGCGCCGTGGGCGATGGTCCGGTGCGGATCTTCGGCGTGCTGTCCGAGAGCGACGGCACGGGCGTGGTGGTCGAGGCGTTCGGCGTGCCGGGCGCGCGCGCCCGCGATCAGCTCCCTTGGGACGAGGCGTCGCTGACCGAGCAGCTCGCGCTGCGGCCGCCCGATCTGATCGCGATCGGATACGGCACCAACGAGAGCGGCGACGGCACGCCGCTCGCGGAGGTCGAGGCGGACGTGGACGCGACGCTGCGCCGCCTGCACGCGGCCGCGCCGAACGCCGCGTGCCTGGTGATCGGCCCGGGCGATCGCCCGCGGCATCGTGACGGGGTCTGGACGGCGCGGCCCCGGAGCGACGCGATGAACGCGCTCTATCACCGCGCGGCGCGGGCGAACGGGTGCGCGTACTTCGATCTGCTCGCGTTCCTCGGGGGCGCGGGCGGGATCGCGGCGTGGGTGGCGGCGGATCTGGCGCTGAGCGATCACGTGCACCTCACCGATCCCGGCTACGCGCAGCTCGCGCACGCGCTCCTGCGTGAGCTCGGCCTGGGTGGAGGATCGGTGCCGCGGATCCGGCGCAGCGAGCCCTGACACGCTTGTTCGCCAGCACGGCCATCGATCCGGTGTAGAACAGCGCCCGCCGATGCCCAGCTACGATCCCCGCTCGTTCCTCACCTTCCTCCGCAAGGGGATCCTCGAGTGGGAGCAGACCGCGTCACCGGTGCCCAGCCAGCGCTTCTTGGTGAACGCGATGGTCGAGGGGACCCAGCCCGAGAACGCGGGCGCGATCGTCGAGCTCGGGCCCGGTGTAGGCGTGATGACGTCGGCGCTCCTCGCGCGCATGCGCCCCGACAGCAAGCTCTTCACCATCGAGATCGACGCGCCCATCCACGAGGAGCTCTTGCGCCACGTGAGCGACCCCCGCCTGGTGCCGATCCTCGGCTCGGCGGAGCACACCGACACGCTGGTGAAAGAGCATGGTCTCGACGGCAAGGCCGACGCGGTCCTGAGCTCGCTGGGGCTCTCGCTCATCCCCGACCCGATCCGCCACCGGATCCTCGAGAGCTCCGCCCGGGTGCTCGCGCCGCACGGGACGTTCGTGCAGTTCGGCTACGTGCACACCCGCTACTTCGTCTACTCGCGCAGCCGGGGCTACGAGCGCTTCGACTACTTCGGCACACTGAAGCGCTACTTCCGCAGCGTCGAGCGACAGCCGGTGCCCGCCAACTTCCCGCCTGCGTTCGTGTACGTCTGCCGCAACTGAGGATCTGCGGAGGGATCCCGGGAGACCACAACCATCCCGCCTCACTGGCCAGGGGGGCGGGGTCGCGCTTGCCCTCGCGCCGATTCCAGCGAATATGACGCTTCGCCCGCGCGTGCGGGCGCCTGTATTTTCGGGGTCCGCCAATGACACGCCACATCGCTTCCGCCCTCGCCCTCTGCATCGCCACGCTCTCGCTCGTCCTCGCGCCGAGCCACGCCGCGGCGACCGACCTCTCGACGAGCGCGGGCTTCCTCTTCGACATCGAGGACGGGCTCGGCGGTGCGTTCGACAACGACGGAACGGTCGGCGACGGGGGCACCTCCGACTTCACCCGCTTCGACTCGTACGACGGCGGCTTCGAGCTCACCGTGAACACCACGCTCTACAACCCCGCGACGAGCGCCGTCGGCTCGGTGAGCGGCCGTACGATCACCATGCCCGCGGTCATGATCGGCATGCTCCGCGTGACCCGGATCATCTACGTGCCTGCAGCGGGCGAGAACTACATCCGGTACGTCGAGGTGATCGAGAACACGAGCGGCGCCGCGATCGCCGCGAACGTCGAGATCGACGTGAACCTCGGCAGCGATGGCAGCGAGACGGTGACGGGCACCTCCAGCGGCGACACCACCGCGAACAACATGGACTCCTGGATCGCCACCGACGACGGCGCGGGTGGGGATCTCGCCCTCGCGTTCGTGGCCCAGGCCAATGAGCCCACCGTGCGCGCCACGAGCTTCACCCGCACCTCGGGCTTCGTGACCTACGTCTTCAACGCGATGGTCCCCGCCGCGGGTCGCATCGCGGTGATGCACTTCGGCATCCAGAACACCACGCCCGCGCTCGCCGCGGCCGACGCCGCCGCGATCGTCCTCGAGCCCGAGTCGATCTATGCGGGCCTCGACGGCGCGACGCGCGATGCGCTGATCAACTGGGGCGTTCGCACCGGGCCCTGCGCGGGCGCCGACGGCTCGACGTGCACGGTCACCGGCGTGGGCGCCGGACGCTGCTACGCGGGCGTGTGCTGCCCGGGCTGCTGGGACGGCGCGGCATGCCGCAGCGGGCGCGGCGCGTCTGCGTGTGGTGTGGCCGGCGGCATGTGCAACGTCTGCGACGACGAAGACCAGTGCACCACGAACACCTGCACGGCGGGCGTGTGCTCCTATCCGCTCTCGCCGTCGGGCACCGTCTGCAACGACGGCGCGTACTGCACCGCGGTCGACACCTGCGACGGCGCAGGCGCCTGCCTCGGCACGGGCTCGCCGTGCGACGACGGCTCGAGCTGCACCGACGACATCTGCGACGAGGGCGCGATGAGCTGCATGAACGTCATGCAGCCCGACACCTGCCTCATCGCGGGCACCTGCTACGCGGCCGGCACGTCCAATCCGACCAACGCGTGCCAGAGCTGCAACGCGGCGACCAGCACGACCGCGTGGTCGCCCATCCCGGTGGGCAGCGCGTGCGGGACCGAGCGCTGCAGCGCCGGCCGCTTCTTCCCCGCGGGCGCCTGCAACGCGGGCGGCATCTGTGAGCCGCCCGCGGCGCGCGACTGCCCGTCCGGCAGCTGCGACGGAACGATCTGCGAGGGCGCGTGCAGCCCGGCGGACTGCGCGGCGGGCACGTTCTGCTCGAACGTGACGCTGATGTGCGAGCCGCTCATCACGCTCGGCGGCGGCTGCAGCCTGTCCTCGAACTGCGCGTCGGGCTTCTGCATCGACGGCGTGTGCTGCGAGTCGGAGTGCAGCGGCACCTGCTCGCGCTGCGGCGGCACCGGACGCTGCGCGCTCATCGCGAGCGGCGCCGATCCCGACCGCGAGTGCGCGGGCGACGACGTCTGCGACGGCGCGGGCGCGTGCCGCATGGCGAGCATGGCGGACGCGGGTGTCGATGCGGGCATGATGGACGCCGGCATGGACGCGGGCATGGAGATGGGTGACTCCGGACCGGAGGACGCCGGCTTCGACGGCGGGAGCTTCGACGCCAACATCGTGCTGCCCGACGTGCCGCTCCGCGTCGATGGCGGCGGTGGCGGTGGCCGCGAGGGCTGCTCGTGCAGCGCGCCGGGCACGCCCGCGCGCCGCGCGCCGATCGCGCTCGTGCTCGGCGTCGCGCTCGCCCTCGGCTTGGTCCGACGCCGCCGCTGAGCGCGACCGGCGCGTGTCCGCTCCTCCCGGTGCGGACACGCGCGCCGCTCGATCGTGCCGATGCCGTCGCTCCTGTCGTCGATCCCCACGCCGGTCCGCGTCGTCGCGGCGCTCGCTGCGCTCGCGTTCCTGATCTCCGGGCTGCACGGCGTGCTCCGCAGCGAGCCCGAGCGGCTGGTGCTCGAGCCCGACGATCGCGAGACCGCGATCCGCTTGGGCACCCTCGACGACGACGCACCGCCCGTCGCCGCGCCGCCGCTCCCGACGGTCCCCGTGCTGCCCGACGGCACGTCGCTCGCGCGCGCGCACGGTGGCGAGGCGAGCGCAGCGGAGGCGGGCGACGACCTGAGCGCGGAGATGCGCCTCTTGAGCGAGGCGCGGGCGAGCCTCGCGGAGGATCCGGCCGAAGCGCTCGCGCTGCTCGATCAGCACCGCGAGCGCTACCCGCGCGGTGTGCTGCGCGAAGAACGCGAGGCGTATTCGATCCTGCTGTTGCGCCGCCTCGATCGCGGTGAAGACGCCGAGCGGCGGCTCGTCGACTTCCGGCTGGACTTCCCCGACAGCAACTTCGACGCGGTCCTGCGCGACGCGCCCCGCTGATCGGCCGCGAGTTGGTCTACCCTCTCCGCCCGATGATCAAGGGACTCGCCGCCGTCTTCCTCGCCTCGCTGCTCGCCGGCTGCTCGTGCGCGAGCGAGCCCACCGTCGCCCCGGGCACGGAGCTCATGACGTGGAGCAACGAAGGCCGCCTCGGCATGGGCGGCATCACCCAGACCGACCCCGTCGGCGAGGACACCACGCAGAGCTGGCGCTTCTCGTACTCGCCCCCGCCGCTGACCGGCCTCTTGGATCCGACGCTCGAGGACCTGCGCCTCGAGGTGACCGCGACCACCGGGGTGCGGACCATGCGCCGCGAGGACGGCACCACGTTCGCGGCGAACGTTCCGATCTCGATGCGCGCGGTGACGATCAACGAGACGCACTGGACGATCGCGCCCGAGTGCGACGACGCGATCAGCTCGCCCATGCCGAGCGTAGGCGCGGATGGCGAGCTCGCGTACGTCGACGGGGCGACCTTCTGGCAGACCTGCACCATCGAGCTCACCCGCGGCGAGAACCTCCAGTTCCTCGCGCACCTCGAGGTCTGGGGGGACGGCCGGGTCGAGGGGAGCGGCGCCGGCGGCGCCGTCACCGTGAACCGCCTCTGAGCGATCCGCTCCGCGATCGCGCGGGCTTGCGCGCGGCGCCATCTCGATCGACAACGCGGGCCATGACCAACGCCTCGATCCCGCCCCGCGGCGGGTCCGCGACCCAAGACGAGCTGGGCTGGACCCTCGATCGCCACATCCTCGAGAGGCAGCGTCGGGTGCCGGGCGCGACCGGCGACTTCACCGGGCTGTTTCAGTCGATCGCGCTCGCAGCGCGGGTCATCGCGAGCAAGGTGCACAAGGCGGGGCTCGCCGACGTGCTCGGCGCCACGGGCGCGACGAACGTGCAGGGCGAGACGGTGCAGAAGCTCGACGTGCTCGCCAACAAGATCCTCATCCGCTGCGTGGAGGCGGGCGGTCACGTCTGCGTGATGGCGAGCGAGGAGAACGACGAGATCATCCCGATCCCCGAGGGCTACCCGCACGGCAAGTACGTCTTGATGTTCGATCCCCTCGACGGCAGCTCGAACATCGACGTGAACATCTCGATCGGGACGATCTTCTCGATCCACCGACGGCTGAGCCAGAGCGGCCCGGGCACCGAGGCCGACTGCCTGCAGAAGGGCACCGAGCAGGTGGCCGCGGGCTACGTCATCTACGGCTCCTCGACGATGCTCGTCTACACCACCGGCGACGGCGTCCACGGCTTCACCCTCGACCCGCTGGTCGGCGAGTTCTTCCTCTCGCACGAGAACCTCCGCATCCCCGAGCGCGCGAGCACGTATTCGATCAACGAAGGCAACCAGTCACGCTGGGCGCCCGGCGTGAGGAAGTGGGTGGACACGCTCAAGTCCGACGGAGCGCCGGGCGGCAAGCCCTATGGCCTCCGCTACGTCGGCACGCTCGTCGCGGACTTCCATCGCACGCTGCTGCGCGGCGGCGTCTTCGCGTACCCCGGCGACATCAAGTCGCCCGAAGGCAAGCTGCGGCTGCTCTACGAGGCCGCGCCGATGGCGTTCATCGCCGAGGCGGCGGGAGGCGCGGCGAGCACGGGCACCGGGCGCATCCTCGACATCGCGCCGACGGGCCTGCACCAGCGGGTGCCGCTCTTCATCGGCAGCAAGGACGAGGTCCGCTTCGCGGTGGACACCATCGCCGCGTCGTGAGCGCGAACCTCCTCGATCTGGTCGGCCACACGCCGATGATCACGCTGCCCACCGGCGTGGGCTCACCGCACGTGCGCCTCCTCGGCAAGCACGAGGGCCAGAACCCGGGCGGCAGCGTGAAGGATCGACCGGCTCGATCGATGATCTTGGGCGCCGAAGCGCGCGGCGAGCTGGGCGCGGGCGTACGGATCATCGAGCCCACGAGCGGCAACACCGGGATCGCGCTCGCCATGATCGCCGCGGCGCGCAGCTATCCGATCGAGCTGGTCATGCCGGAGACGGCGACCGCAGAGCGGGTGCAGCTCATGCGGGCGTTCGGGGCCGAGGTGATCCTCACGCCGTCGAGCGGCGGGATGGAAGGCGCGATCGATCACGCGCGCAACAAGGCGGCCAAGGGGGGCTACCTGCTGCTCGACCAATTCCAGAACGACGACAACTGGCGGGCGCACGAGGTGGGCACGGGCCCCGAGATCTGGGAGCAGACCCACGGCGCGGTCACCCACTTCGTCTCGGCGATGGGCACCACCGGCACGATCATGGGCGTGAGCCGAGCGCTGAAGGCCAAGAACCCCGCGGTGCAGATCATCGGCTGTCGCCCGACCGAGGGCGCGTGCATCCCCGGGATCCGGCGCTGGCCCGAGGCCTACCTGCCGCGGATCTTCGACGCCGAGCGGATCGATCGCACGGTCGACGTCTCGCAGGCGGACGCCGAGGCGAGCGCTCGTTCGCTCGCGCACAGCGTGGGTGTACTCGTCGGGGTGAGCGCGGGTGGCGCGGTGTGGGCCGCGCGCCAGATCTGCGCGGAGCTCGACGCACGCGGCCAGTCCGGCACCGTGGTGTGTGTGCTGTGCGACCGGGGTGATCGCTACCTGTCGTCGAACCTGTTCGGTTGACGCACACCAAAAGCTGACGCGATCCGCAAGGCGCTTCTGGTAGTCTCGCGACGCGTGCACGGTGGCGATCGACAGAGGCTGCGCGTGGACACCTACGAGCGCCTGGTGCGCGTCGCAGCGCAGGTAGCGCGGGTGCCCGTGGTGGCGATGTACTTGATCCAGGGCGATCGCGCGCGCCTCGGCGCGTTCGTCGGGCCGACCGATCCCGCCGCCGTGGTGCCCGTCGCCCGCGTGAAGGCGAGCCGACCGCGCGTCGCGGTCACCAGCGGCGCCGGCACCCCCTCGGAGTTCGCGCTGCTCTCGGGCGATCGGTACAGCTGGATCGCCGTGATTCCTCTCGGCGCGGGCAGCGCGCAGCGGGGCTCGTTGGTGCTCGCCGACACCACCCACCGCGGGGAAGCCGACGCGCTGCACGAGTCGCTCAAGGACCTCAAGGCCCTGCTCGAGGAGGCCATCGACCGGGCGGACGACGATCGGGCGCGCGAGCTGCCCGGCGCGCGCCGTCCAGTGCCCGCCGCCGGTCGCAGCGGACGCGACAGCGTGACCGGGTTGCCGCTCCGGAGCTTCGCGCTGGCCGAGGCCGAGCGCCTCGTCGAGCGCGCCGAGATCCTCGGCGGCACCTTCGTCGTGGTGATGGTCGAGCTCGATCGCTTCCGGCGCATCAACGAGTCGCTCGGCACCGCGGCGGGCGACGCGATCTTGCGGCAGGTCGCGGAGCGCCTGAGACAAGCGGGCTCCGAGGGCGACTTCGTGGCGCGACGGAGCGGCGACGAGTTCGTCGTCATCGCGCAGGATCGGGGCGCGAGCGGCGCGCTCTTGGTGCACGGGCTCCGGGCGACCTTCGACGATCCGTTCACCTACCAGAGCCACGAGATCCGGATGACGGCGACGATCGGCTACGCGGTGTTCCCCGCGCACGGCGCCGACGCGACGACGCTCATGCGCAACGCCGACATCGCGCTCGCGAAGGCCAAGCAGCGCGGCGGCGATCACACGGTGGAGTTCGAGCCGAGCCTCGAGGCCGCCGTCCGCGACCGATCGGAGATGGAGCACGATCTCCGGACGGCGCTGCGCGATCGACAGCTCTCGCTGCACTACCAGCCCAAGCACATCATCGAGCACCGCAAGCTGTGCGGCGCGGAGGCGCTGGTGCGCTGGAGCCACCCGAGGCACGGGCCGGTCTCCCCGATGCGCTTCATCCCCGTCGCCGAAGAGACGGGCATCATCAACCCGCTCGGCGCGTGGTGTCTCACCGAAGCCTGTCGTCAGCGTAGGCGCTGGGCCGACCGAGGCCTCGACATCGGACCGCTCTCGGTGAACGTGTCGGCCGTGCAGTTCGCGCGCTCGGACTTCGTCTCCTCGGTCCGGCGGGTGATCCTCGAGACCAAGATCGAGCCCGCGTGGCTCGAGCTCGAGCTGACCGAGTCCGTGGTGATGGACGACGTGCAGCGCGCGGTCGATCGGCTGACCGAGCTGCGCAAGCTCGGCGTGCGCATCTCCGTCGACGACTTCGGTACGGGCTACTCCTCGCTCGCGTACTTGTCGCGGCTGCCGGTGGACGTGCTCAAGATCGATCGGACCTTCGTCCGCGATCTCGACGCCGAGGGCGTCAAGGGCGAGCAAGCCAACGCGATCGCGCGCACCGTCAGCTTCCTCGGCCAAGCGCTCAACCTCGAGGTGCTGGCGGAGGGCGTCGAGACCGAGCTGCAGCTCGTGCGCCTCGCCGAGGCCGACTGCGACGCCGTGCAGGGCTACCTCTTCAGCAAGCCGCTGCCCGCCGCCGAGGCCGAGGCGTACTTCGAGGCGCACCAGGGCTGAGCGCACTGCCCGCGCTGCTGCCCCCGACGCTCCTGCCCGCCGCTCCTGCCCGACGCTCCTGCCCTACCCCGCGCGCGCATGCCGACCATCCGCCCCATCACCTCCGCTGACGACGCCGCGATGGCGGCGATCATCCGCGAGGTGATGACGAGCTTCGGCGCCTCGGGCGAGGGCTTCGCCATCCACGACGCGGAGGTCGACGCGATGAGCGCCAACTACCGGCGCGAAGGGCACGCGTACTACGTGGTGGAAGACGACGCTCGCGTGCTCGGCGGCGCCGGGATCGCGCCGCTGACGGGCACGGACGACGGCACCTGCGAGCTGCGCAAGATGTACTTTCTCCCCGAGGCGCGCGGGCGCGGTGCAGGGCGCGCGCTGCTCGAGCGCTGCTTGGAGGCCGCGCGCGCGATGGGCTACCGGCGCTGCTACCTCGAGACGCTCACCGGCATGGACGCCGCGCAGGCGCTCTACCGCAAGATCGGCTTTCAGCCGATCCCGTGCAGCCGCGGCGCGACGGGGCACCACGGCTGCGATCGCTTCTACCAGCGCGATCTCTAGCCGCCGACGACGGGTCAGCTCAGATCGATCGGCTCGCCCGCGATCTCGGGGCTCCCGAAGCGGGTGGTCTCGACGCCCATCGCGTTCGCGAGGCTCGCCATGAGATCGCCCTGGCTCGGCCCCGTGCTGTGGTACGGGTAGTCGTTCAGGCGCGAGGGGTCGTGGCTCCAGTTCTCGATCGCCTGCACGCCGCCGTCGTCTCGGATGCGATCGAGGAAGAGCGCGCGATCGGTGCGGAAGCGCCCTTGGGCGTCGCCGATCACCAGCCACTGCGCGGCGCTGCCGCGATGGCTGAGATCCCCCATCTCGGTGGCCACGAGGATCACCGTGTTGTCGAGGACCGAGGTTCCGTCGCCCTCGGGCAGCGCGGCGAGCTGGTCCATGAACGTGCGCAGCACTCGCACCGAGGCGCGGTGGTTCTCGATCATCGCGTCGTCGGCGGTCTGGCCATCGGGTGCCGCCATCAGGTCGTGATCGGCGTGGTCCACGATGTGGTGGAAGTCGTGATCGTTCGTGGTGGGGCAGTTGTCGTGGTGCACGGACGGCATCGGTCCGGCGTCGTCGGGATCGATGTCGCACGCGCTGGTGCGACGGAACCTGTCGTTGGAGAAGCCCCAGTCGTCGTAGGGCAGCCAGTCTGCGACGATCGTCGCCACCCGCGAGACGTCGGCGGCGAGCGCCAGCGCGGTGAGGGAGAGGTTCACGTCGCGCGCGAGGCGCCAGCCCGCAGCCGGGCTGCCTGCCACGCCGGTGAGCGTCGGGTCGTTCACGTACGGCAGGACGTCTTGCCACGGTCCCAGCGCGGTCGCGCGATCGGGGATCTCGCCACACAGCTGCGCGCGGAGACGATCCTGAAGCCGCCGATGCTCGTCCATGTGGGCCTCGACCCGGCGGCGATGCTCGCCCCCGAGCCGACGGACCAACGACGACGACAGGCTCCTGATGTGGTTGGCGGCCGACGTGCGTCGCCGCTCGGCCCGGGCAGCTTCCTCCGCGGACGCCGCGAGCTCCGCAGGGAAGAGGCGATCGTAGAGGATCGGCGGCTGCACCACGACCGGCACCGCCGTCCCGTCGGGCCGGTACACCGGGCTCGCGGTGCGGAGACCCGCCGTGGTCACGATCGAGTGGACCGGCGTCACGGTGCCGTTGGCCACCAAGCCATCGGCGATGTGCTGATCGATGGAAGCACCGCCCGGCGTGTTGTGCGCGACCCGCGCGTAGGCGGTGAGCGCGTTGGTCTGCAGGTGCCCGTGTCCACCGCCGTCGGCCGTCGCCTGCTCCAGCGTCGCGGAACGCATGTCCATCCCCTGCACCGAGATGATCCGGTCCTTGTACGGCGTGAGGGGCTCGAAGATCGGGCCGAGCTCCCAGGGACCGCTCGTCGGGATCGGGGTGGTGCGCGAGAGGCCCCAGTCGGGCTGGCCCGGCACCCGAGGGCGAGCGAAGCGATGCACCCAACCGTTGGGCTCGTGGAAGATCACGAAGCGCAGCGGCGGCGTGGGCGGGCAAGCGCGCGCGTAGGGCGCGCCGAGAAGCCGGGGCAGACCGAGCGCCGCGGCCGACAGACCGAGCGTCCGGACGAAGTCGCGTCGTCGCATGCTCATCGCACCACCTCGTTCTGATCCACGAAACGGAACGCCTCGCTCCCCGCGATGCGGCGGGCGATGCCCGAGAGATCTCCACCCGCGCGTCGGGTCTCGGTGCCCAGCGCCCGCACGGTGCACTCCTCGCTGCCCGCGAGCGCCGAGGTCCCGAGCGCGTAGCGATAGATGTGCTCGGTCAGACAGTTGGTCACCCCGGGTGCGGCCGCGAGCGCCTCGACGTAGGCAGGGGTGTCGGCGGTCGGGGCGCCGTAGACGTTGCCGCTCGCGTCGATGGGATACGCGCCCTCGTGGGTGCGGAAGCGACCGAGCGCGTCGTACGACTCGAACGGGAAGCCGGCGCCGTCGATCATCTGGTGGCAGTCGCCGCCGCAGCCGCCGAGGTGCTGTGCCGCCAAGCGCTCGCGGGTCGTGCCCGCGAAGGTCGCTCCGTCGAACCCGATCAGATCGAAGCGCGGGTTGCCCAGCGTCTGGCAGGTGACCTGATGCAGGATCATCACGCCTCGGTGGATCGAGACGTAGGGCGCGTCGGCGCGCGCGAGCAGGAGCACCGCCGGATGGGTGAGGATCCCCGCGCGCTCACCCGAGGGCAGCTCCACCTCGACGAGCTCGTCCGGCGAGCCAGGCGGATCGATCCCGAAGAGCGGCGCGAGGCGATCGTTCACCCACGCCGCGCGGCTGGTGTACAGCTCCTCCACGCTCCCGGCCTCGAAGAACGCGTAGCGCAGAAAGCGCATCGCCGACTCGTGCAGGTCGGCGTGCAGCTGCGCGTCGGCCGCGTACTCCGGGTTGCGGCCGAGGCTCGCGCCCCAGAGCCCTTCGCGCAGCGGCATCCACTGCGAGGCGAAACGGCGAAAGCCCGCATCCGCGCGAGGGTCCGCGAGCATCGCCTCGACCTGGGCCGCGATCGCGTCGTCGTCGTCGAGGGCGATGCTCTCCATGTCCGACCGCAGCGCCGCATCGGCGGGCTCGTCCCAGAGAAAGAGCGCCAGTCGATTCGCGAGCTCGACGTCGCTCAGCGCGCGCATCCCGATGGGCTCGACGCCCGCCGCGAGCGTGCCGGCGGGGACGGCCGACTCCGGGAAGTAGATGAACTCGGGCGTCTCCAGGATCACTTGGATCGCGAGCTCGAGCGCACTCAGGGGCGGCTCGCCCGCAGCCAGCTCGCCATCGATCAGATCGCCGAGGACTTCCTCTTGCGTCGCGTCGAGGGGATGGCGGAACGCGATCGCCGCCAAGCGCTGCGCTTCGGCGGTGACGCAGCCGGCGCTCGCGGCATCGCAGCGCATCCACGACGGGCTCGCCACGGCGGCGCTCGCGACGTCGACCGCGAGCGCGTGGTACGCGTCGAGCACGGGCGGCGAGGGCTCCGCGAGCTCGGCGTCGTTGTCGTATCCGTACTGCACGACGTGACCATCGGGCACGTCGTCGAGCGCGACGCTCACGCCGGGAAACATGCGGGCGATCATTCGCTCGTATTGATCCGCGGTCAGACGGCGCAGAGGATGAGCGGGAAGCGCGGAGGGATCACACGCGCTCGCACCGCGCGCAGGGGGTGCATCGATCACCCCCGAACACGCGGTCCCGAGCGCGGCGACGGCCAGCAACACCGGAGTGCTTCGCATCGCGCGACTATACGCGAGGAACGCTGCTCGACTCGACGGGATCTGCGATCGTTTCGCCGTGTGAGCCGTTTGGGCGGGCTCGCGGTACAAACGCGAACATGCCTGTTTTCCGTCGCGTCCTCGTCGTCTCGCTTCTCTTGGCCGGCTGTGATGCAGCCTCCGTCCCCGAGGACGCACCGTCCTCGACGGATGCCAGAGGATCGACGAGCGACACACCGATGGTCGGCGACGACGGTGGGGATCGAGACGCGCCCATCGGTCCGGATGCTGGACCGATCCCGCCGGGGATGGTCGACGTCACACTCGCGGTGGGCCGTGGGGGTCGCTCGATGATCTCGTGCGACGAAGGTCGGACGTGGATCGAGAACCGCATCGAGACCGGGCCTTCGGTGCGGTGTTGGGGGCAGCCCAGCGGCGCCGAGCCCGAGTTCCTCGATCCGCCCGACAACACGATGCCCAATCCCAATTACCTCGAGTGCGATCACGACGAGGGCAACACCACGGGATTGGTGTTTCACCGCGGCGCGTTCTTCCGCTCGATCGGCTGGGGCACGCCTGGTCGCACCGAGCGCAGCGTCGACGGAGTCACCTGGGAGCCTCCTCTGGCGAGCTTCGCCACGACGTACCTCGGGCTCGTGGGCTTCGCCGACGCGCTCGTCGCGATGGGTACCCCGCAGCCGTTCGCGTCCAGCGACGAGGGCGCGAGCTGGCAGCAGACCGAAGGGACGCTGGGTTGGAGCGCAGGCCACGTCCGCGCCGCGACGAGCTCCAACTACGGTCCGATGGGGAGCATCGTGTTCGTGACCGACATGGGCATGTGGTGGTCGGACGATCGGGGCACGACGTTCCACGGGCCCGAGACCCCGCTGTGCGACGGCCGCCGCTTCGCCAGCGATGGCCCCAGCGGCGCCGGGGTCACGATCCTGACCGGCGGCGACGGAACGATGTGCACGACCTCCGACGGCGGACGCACCTGGCAGACCCAGCCGCTCGCGACCTCGTGGTCCGGCAACCCGGTGTGGAACGGCACCGCGTTCCACGCGTGGGGCGCGACCGAAGACGGCTTCGCGCACTTCGCGAGCGAGGATGGCGTGACCTGGACCCGCACCTCGATCACGCGCATTGGGCTGGGGACGGTGGGGACGACGGTGCTCGGTCGCTTCGTGGGCACCAACGGGGTGTGGAACGGCGGCTACGAGAACCAGCGCTTCTTCCGGAGCGACGACGGAGAGACGTGGGAGACGCTGGCCACCGATGGGTCGGCCTTCGTGCCGGGCCACCCGATCTCGATGTTCCGCAGCGGCGTCGTCGCCGCGAACGAGCACTGCCCGGCGCGCTGAGCTCAGGCGTCCACGGGCTCGGTCGAGGCGGGCTCCCCAGGCTCGCCGCGCCCCGTGGCCCACGCGGTGTGCACGGCCTCGTGCTCCGCGAGGAGCGATGCGATCGCGTGCGCGTGCAGCCGTCCGAGCTTGTCGAGGATCTCGGCGGACTGACCCAACACCGTCTGGATCCAACGCCCCGCGTCTCCGTCGTTCTGAAACGGTCCCGCGACCCGGGTACCCAACAGGTACTGCGCCATCGACTGGTCGCGGTCGACGTTGGGGAGCTTCGGAGCGCGGCGCTCCTTGGCCTCCCCGAGCACTTCGGACGTCGTCGCATCCAGCGCCTCGAGGCGCTCGATCATCGCTCGCGCCGCAGCCTCGCTCCCCTTCGCGGCTCGCAGCGCCGCGAGCGCCTCGCCTTGCGCGACCTGCAGCCCCTGGGTCCATCGAGCGAGGCGCGCGGGCTCTACGTAGGCCCAGCGCAGCTTCTTGGCTTGCTTCTCTCCGAGCTCGATCGCCATCTCGGCGTGCACGTGCGCGACCTCGACGTCCATCGCGCCGAACTGCTCGTCGATCGCGCGCATCTCCGCGACGTGCGACGCCACGAGCGAAGTGGCGCCGCGCGATTGCTGGAGCAGGCTCGCCTCGCGCTGCAGCCGGCGATAGGACTCCGACAGCGCACCGACCCGCTCGCCGTAGAGGCCCGCGTGGGCCGCCGCGAGCTCGTCGCGGGGCCGCGGCGTGCGCGCGAAGATCGCCTTCAGATCGAGCTTCGTCAGCGGCCGACCCGTGTACATCGCGCCGTAGCGATCGACCCT
>CAYZQM010000027.1:37867-39645 GCA_964480175.1 uncultured Sandaracinaceae bacterium | reverse complement strand
CCCTTCAAGGACACCTCGAGCGTCGCGATGAACCCGGTGATCAAGTTCACCACCCTCTTCGGCCTCTTGGCCGTCGAGCTCGCCGAGATCCTCCAAGCCAGCCAGGGCGTCGAGACCCGCCTCTTCATCGCGGCGGTGCTCTTCGTGCTCAGCGCGTACTTCGTGTACCGCTCGTTCTACGGGATGCGCATCGGCGCGGAAGACGGCGGCCACCAGCCCGCGCCCGAGGCGGCTCCCGCCACCGCGAGCGCGAGCACCAGCGGCACCGGCACCGTGAAGAAGAAGAAGAAGGCCAAGCCCGCCGCCGCGGAGTGATCCGCGGGGCGAGTCGCCCCACCGCTCTTGCTGACTAGAGCCGCAGAAGGCGCCGCGACCGAGAGGTCCGGCGCCTTCTGTGTTTCTGGCGACCCGAGATGCGCCCAGGAGGTGTGGCGTTTCGTCGCTGGATTTTGGGCACATCCGCGCTCGACGCGCGCGGCATGTGGCCCAAGACTACCGCCGTGCGCATCGCCCCTCTCTACGCCGCGCTCGCTTCGCTCGCGCTCTCGCTCACCGCGTGTGGACCCGAGACGGTCCGCCTGCAGTTCTCGCCCCGCGTCGGCGCCGAGCCCTTCGCGTGCGGCCGGACGTACTCCGGCTTCGGGAGCAGCGGCACCGACTACACCGCCCTCGACTTCCGCTTCTACGCGCACGACGTGCGGCTGTTGAGCCGCGATGGCGACGAGGTCGAGGTGGCGCTGACGCCGATCACCGGCTTCTCCGATGGCGAGGTGGTGCTGCTCGACTTCGAGACCGGCGGCGACTGTGACGGCGGCAACGCGCCGACCAACTTCGCGATCGAGGGCACCGCGCCCGCGGGCGACTACGTCGGCGTGCGCTTCACCCTCGGGGTGCCCATCGCGCGCAACCACCTCGATAGCGCCACCGCGCCCGCGCCGCTCAACCTCAGCTCGATGTTCTGGGGCTGGATGGACGGCTACAAGTTCATCCGCGTCGAGGGCCGCACCACGGGCATGCCGGGCGGCACCGTGCTGCACGTGGGCTCGACGGGCTGCACCGGCAGCGCGCCGGAGGGCACCCGGGTCTGCGCGACGACGAACCTCGGGACCATCGAGGTCATGAGCGACTCGTTCGATCCGGCGAGCGACGTGATCGTCGCAGACCTCGCGGCGCTCTACGCGGGCTTGGACGCGGACGCCGATGGCGGGGGCAACCCGGGCTGCATGTCCGCGCCCGACGATCCCGAGTGCGCGGTGCTCCTGCCCGCGCTCGGCGTGGGCGGCGCCCAGCAGCTCTTCACCATCGAGCACCCCTGACGTGCGCGACGCGCGATGCGCGCTGCTGGTGTCCGCGATCGTCGCGCTCGGCTGCGGCGGGCCCACGCCGTACGAGCTCGATCTCCCCGAGGGGATCCCGAGCCCGCGCATCCCGGAAGACAACCCGCTCACCGTCGAGGGCGTCGAGCTGGGGCGTCGCCTCTTCTACGACGTGCGCCTCTCGGGCAACGAGACCCAGAGCTGCTCGAGCTGCCACGATCCATCGCTCGCGTTCACCGACGCGCGCTCGCTGAGCCCCGGATCGACGGGCGAGCTCACGACGCGCAACTCGATGGCGCTGGTGAACGTCGCGTACAACCCGGTGCAGACCTGGGCGAACACGGCGCTGGTCGATCTCGAAGACCAAGCGCTGGTGCCGCTCTTCGGCGAGCATCCGGTCGAGCTCGGGCTGTCGGGACGCGAGGACGAGCTGCTCGCGCGCCTGCGCGCCGACCCCGACTA
>CAYZQM010000027.1:22760-37857 GCA_964480175.1 uncultured Sandaracinaceae bacterium | reverse complement strand
ATCCGGCGATGTTCGAGGCCGCGTTCCCCGGCGAGCCCATCAGCGTGACCCACGTGGTGCGCGCCATCGCCAGCTTCGAGCGCACCTTGATGTCGTTCGACTCACCGTTCGATCGGTGGTTCTACGGGCACGACGAGAGCGCGGTGAGCGACTCGGTGCGGCGCGGCTTCGATCTCTTCAATACCAACGAGCTCGAGTGCTTCCACTGCCACGGCGGATTCAACTTCACCGACGGCGTGATGCACGACGGAACGGTCATCCCGGAGATCCAGTTCCACAACACGGGCCTTTACAACATCGACGGGCGCGGGGGCTATCCCGAGCCCAACCGCGGCATCTACGAGAGCACCGGTCGCGCGAGCGACATGGGCCGCTTCCGCGCGCCGACGCTGCGCAACATCGCGGTGACCGCGCCGTACATGCACGACGGATCGATCGCGACCCTCGACGAGGTCCTCGATCACTACGCCGCCGGTGGTCGCACGATCGACAGCGGCCCGAACGCGGGCATCGGGAGCGAGAGCCCGCTGAAGAACATCTTCATCCACGGCTTCACGCTCACCGCGGAGCAGCGCGCCGACGTGCTCGCGTTCTTGGCGTCACTCACCGACGAGGCGTTCCTGAACGACCCCGCGCACCGCGCGCCGGAGTGAGCTCGTCCATCGCATGGGGTGCTCGGTATTCGTCGTTGTGATCGACGATGCGGCGGGTAGGCTCTCGCCTCTTTCCAAGCACCCCAAGGAGGACAGCGAACATGGCAAATCTGAAGAGCGGATCGAAGGGCCCCGAGGTCGAGCAGCTGCAGAAGGATCTGAACGCGCTCGGGTTCACCATCGGCGTCGATGGGATCTTCGGCGAGGACACGAACTCGGCGGTCGAGCAGCTGCAGTGGATGTTCGGCTACACGGTCGACGGCATCGCGGGCGAGGGCACCCAGAAGCTCATCGCGCAGCAGAAGGGCCACGGCTGGAACGGCGGCACCCGTGAGGGGCTCGTGTCGGCGCTCAAGGCGCAGGGCAAGAGCGACGGGAACAAGGTCGTCGGCATCGATCTGAAGCACACGCTGAAGGCCGGGGCGAAGGGCGCCGACGTCGCGTACCTGCAGCGTCGCCTGCGCGCGCTCGGCTTCGACGCGCCGCTCAATGCGTCCTTCGACGACAAGACCGTCGCCGCGGTGAAGGAGCTGCAGACCGCGTGGGGCTACGACGTCGATGGGATCGTCGGCGCGGGCACCCACGGTCTCATCAACGCGCAGCTCGGCTACGGCTGGAGCAAGGGTCAGCCCACCAAGTGAGCGCCAGCCCAACCTGACGTGCATCGGCCCAGGTCGAGCGCTCGAGCTCATCCTCGAGGACGCGCTCGAGCCGTCCTGGGCCCGTGCGTCCCGCCGAGCGGCGGCTCCGCGTGCAGCCGTGCTATCAAGGCGCCGTGCAGCTCCGCCAGTCGGTCCCTTCGCTCGTCGCGCTCGCGCTCGCCGCGTGCGCTGGATCCTCGTCGGTGGTCGCGCCTGAAGACCACTGCTCGGCCGAGGCCGAGCGCGCCGAAGGCACCCAGGGCATCCACGAGCGCTGTGCTGCCGAGGGCGGCGACGTGAGCGAGGACGAGGCGGCGTACCTCGCGCTGAGCGAGCGCTTGCAGGCGCATCAGCGTGCGCTCGCGGCGAGCGAGTCGCCCACGGTCAGCGATGAGGACGCGATGGCCGTGGCCGACGGATACTGGGCGTACCTCGATCGGGTCGCATCGCACTTCACCGATCACGCTCCGCTCGATCACGCCGAGGACGCGGCCGAGGCGCTCATGCGGGATCGCACCGGCGACGAGGCGATCGAGGCGGTGAGCGCCGCGCGCGAGGCGCTCGATGCGCTACACGCGCAGCTCGTCGGCGACGACGCGCCGGTTCGGTGCGCCGAGGAAGCCGAGATCGCCGCCGAAGCGGAGCAGGCGCTCGCGGCGTGCCGCGAGGGAGCGAGCGCCGAGTGAGCCGATCGGAGCGCTACCTCGAGGAGATGAAGCGCGAGTTCTCGGGACTGCGCGTCATCGCCAAGAAGGACGCGCCGCTGCAGCGCTGGACCCACCGCTTCCTGCAGGTCGTCACGTTCGGCCGAATGAGCGCCTACATGACCCAGTACACGACGGTCATGGGCCACACCATCTACACCCCGACGGGGTGGGACACGCGCAGCGACGACGAGCGCTACATCACGCTGCGCCACGAGGCGGTGCACCTGCGGCAGATGAAGCGCTACACGAAGGTGGGGATGGCGCTGATCTACGGGCTGCCGTTCTTCCCCATCGGTCTCGCGTACGGGCGCGCGCGCATCGAGTGGGAGGCGTACGCCGAGACCCTGCAGGCTGTGGCCGACGTCTTCGGGATCGACGCGGCGCGCTCCAAGACGCAACGCGAGCACATCGTGCGGCAGTTCACCTCCGCGTCGTATGGCTGGATGTGGCCATTCCCGCGCACCATCGAGCGCTGGATCGACGAAGAGCTCGCCCGCATCGCGCTGCGTCCCAAGGGCGACACGCACGAGGGGCCGTGAGCGGCAAGGACGACGACGCGCAGGCGCGCATCTACCAGGACGACGCGGTCGCGTACGACGCGCTGATCTCCGCGGAGGATGCCGATGGCGAACTGGTGAGAGCGCTCGGCGACGTGCGCTTCGCGGGCGCGCAGGTCGCGGACATCGGGGCGGGGACCGCGAGGCTCACGCGCCTGTTGTGCGCAGCGAGCGCGCACGTCGATCTGGTCGATCGCGCGGGCCCGATGCTCGAGGTCGGTCGCGCGCGCCTGGCGGGCCGCACGAATTTCTCCATCCACCAGGCCGATGCGCGCTCGCTCCCACTCGAGAGCGGGCGCTACGACGTCGCGATGGCGGGCTGGGTGTTCGGGCACTTTCGCCACTGGATGCCCGAGGGATGGCGCGACGAAGTGCGCGCCGCGCTCGACGAGATGCGTCGGGTGCTGAAGCCGGGCGGCGCGCTCGTGGTGATCGAGACGCTGGGGACGGGCCACACCACGCCGCGCACCCACGCCGCGCTCGACGAGTACTTCGCGCTGCTCGAGGCGCAAGGGCTGAGGCGCACTTGGATCCGCACCGACTACGTGTTCGACGACGTCGATGCGGCCGCGACGGTCACGGGGCGCTTCTTCGGAGACGCGTTCGCCGCGCGGGTGCGGAGCGAGGCGTGGTCGCGCGTGCCCGAGTGCACTGGCATCTGGCGCACGACCCGGTAGCCACGGCGCGCGAGCGCACCCTCTGCGACCGCGTGATGAGGCGCCAGCATGGCCTCGCGGCTACGGCGACTGCGGTGGGTGAAAGGGGCGACGCGTCGCCTTCATCTCGGGCATCGCCTCGATCTTCGCGGTGAGCGCGCGGAGCCGATCGTGGGCGCCTGCGACGAGGCCTGCGTCGTCGAGGAACGTGAACACGCACGCGGCGGTGAGGTCCGCGTGACCGAACCTGTCCTCGACGAGGAACGCGCCGGGGACGACGTGGCGATCGATCTCCGCCAAGGCGGCCTCGACCTGGGCTCGGCAGCGCTCGAGCCACGGCTCGTGCGCCTTCTCCGGCGGGCGGAAGCGCCGCTCGTAGAGCTGAGCGACGCCCTTGTCTGCGGCGCCGGTCGCGATCGCCATCCACCGGAGCGCGGCACGGCGCGAGGCGCCGCTGCGCGCGATGAGCGCCTGCGGTCCCGCGAGCTCGTCGAGGTGATCGAGGATCGCGGCCGAGTCGATCAGCACTTCACCGTCGTCGAGGATCAGCGCCGGCACGCGCCCCAGCGGGTTGTGCGCGCGGATGGTCTCGAAGTCTTTGCCGACGGACCAGTTCTGGTGTTCGAAGGCCATGCCGTAGAGGTCGAGGGTGACCGCGACCCGACGCACGAAGGGCGAGTCGTACATGCCGATGAGCTGCATGCGGCGCTCATGGGCCGAGGGCACCGCGCGCGCAATGGGCCAGCAGCACGCGCGCCCCGGGCCACGCGTGCTGTGGCACCATCGCGCTGATGTGCAGGCTCTTCGGCTTCCGTAGCGTCATCCGCAGCCAGGTCCATCGCTCGCTGATCGCCGCGGAGAACGCGCTCGGACGGCAGAGCGCGCAGCACCCCGATGGCTGGGGCGTCGCGTACTACGTCGACGGCGCGCCGCACATCACCAAGAGCCCGGGGCACGCGCTGAGTGATGCGTTGTTTCATCGGGTGAGCGGCGTCGCCAGCTCGGAGACGGTGCTCGCGCACGTGCGCAAGGCGACGCAGGGGGGTGAGACGGTGTTGAACTGTCACCCCTTCCAGTACGGGCGCTGGGTCTTCGCGCACAACGGGGACGTGCCGCGCTTCGGGAGCGTGTGGCGCGCCAAGCTGCTCGAGGAGGTGAGCGCGAGCTTGCGGCCGTTCATCCTGGGCGAGACCGACAGCGAGGTGCTGTTCTTCATGTTCCTCACCCGGCTCGATCGCTACGGACGCCTCGACAAGCCGCACGTGGTGGACGACGTCATGCGCGCGCTCGGCGACACGTTCGAAGATGCGCGGCGCGTCTGTCAGCCGCTCGACGATGGCGAGTCGATGTTGCTCACGGCGATCGTCACCGACGGCGTGACGATGGTGGCGCATCAGGGCGGCAAGGAGCTGCGCTGGTCGAGCCACAAGCAGCGCTGTGGCGACCGCGACAGCTGCCCGAGTCTGTCGCCCGAGTGCGAGGCGCCGAGCAAGAGCGGCTACGTTAACCACCTCATCTTCACCAGCGAGCCGCTGCAGGGAGAGAACGTGTGGAACGTGATGGAGCCCGGCGAGCTGGTGGGCGTCGACTGGCGGATGCGGATGCGGCGCCAGGTGGCGGGGCGCCGCGCGCTCGACGTGCTCGGTTGAGTCGGCGGGGGAGGGGCGCTGGAGGCGCGGGCTGGCGGTAGAGCGGCGCGGCTTGGCTACCGGTGGCGGCGGGCGCGGTGGGCGCGGTGGGCGCGGCGTGCGCTTGGGTTGGCCTGCCGTTCCGCCCTGGCTGTCTACTCAATTACTGAGGACCGTCCCCTTTTGGGTGGCCGAAATTGGGTTTCGCGGCCTAGAACGTCACTTTCTCGGAAACTCAATTACTGAGGACCGTCCCCTTTTGGTCTTCGGCGTCCGCTGTGGTTGTTCGGTGGGCGCGGCGGTCAGGTCCTGGACGCGGGTGGGCGTGGAGCGCGCGCCAGGGTGGCGCGGGCGCGGGTCGTGGTTGCGATCCCGGGGCCGCAGCGTGGGGTCCGCGGGGCCGAGCGGGCGCGGAACGTCGGTTGCTGTATCGGCAGGCATGCCCGACGCCCCCTCCAGGATCCTGTCGCGCTCGATCGCCGTCTGCGTCGCCGTCGTCCTGGGACTGGGCGGCTGCGTGCAGCTCGAGCCCGGGCTCGCGACGGGCGAGGTGCGCATCCCCGGTCCCTGGAATCCGCCCACCAGCACGCGGAACATCGCGCGCACCCAGTGGGTGCCGGTCACCAACACGCCGCGCATCGCGCCGCTGGGCTCGTGCACCTCGGACTGGAGCTGCACCCATCCCGCGTGCACCACCGCACATCCGGGCACCGCCGAGGTGATGGCGTGGCTGCTCCGCCGCTATCCCTACCTGCGCAACGGCGGCGCCTACAACTGCCGCCGCAACACGGGCGCGCGCGAGTACCTCTCGGTGCACTCCGTCGGTCGCGCGATGGACTTGATGATCACCACCATCGGAGGCGACGCGGACAACACCCGCGGCGACGTCGTCGCGAACTTCCTCGTCGAGAACGCGGAGCACATCGGCATCCAGCGCGTGATCTGGGATCGGGCGTACTGGAACGGGCAGAGCGGCTTCGGGAGCTACACCGGTCCGAGCCCACACGTCGATCACCTGCACGTCGAGCTCAGCGTCGATGGCGCCGCGCGTCGCACCGCGTTCTTCCGCGCCGCGCCCCCGCCCGCGTGCTCGCCCTCGGCGGAGACCTGCAACAATCGCGACGACGACTGCGACGGTCGCACCGACGAAGGCGTCACCCGGGCCTGCGGCTCCGGCGTCGGCGCGTGCACGCTCGGCGTGCAGGTGTGCACCACCGGTTCGTTCGGTAGCTGCAGCGGCGTCGCGCCGCGCGCCGAGGGATGCAACGCGGTCGACGACGACTGCGACGGCCGGACCGACGAGGGGCTGCACCGTGCATGCGGGAGCGACGTCGGAGAGTGCGTCGCGGGCGTCGCCACGTGCGCGGCCGGCGCGTGGGGCAGCTGCGCGGGCTCCGTCGGTCCTCGCGCAGAAGCCTGCGACGGCCGCGATCAAGACTGCGACGGCTCCGTCGACGAGGCGCTCGTGCGATCGTGCGGCACCGACGTGGGCGAGTGCGTCGCCGGCACCGAGCGCTGCGTCGCGTCGACGTGGTCCGAGTGCGTGGGCGCCGTGCTCCCCGTCCCCGAGCGCTGCGATCGCCTCGACAACGACTGCGATGGCGAGTCCGACGACGAGCGCATCTGCGAGCGGGTCGAGGTCGCCTTCGGCGCGCCCTTGCACGGCGGCTCGAACGAGAGCGACGTGAGCGGCGAGGGCAGGGCGGACGCCTGCGTGCTCGAGGGCGGCACGTTCACCTGCGCGCTGCCCTCGGAGCACGGCTTCTCCCGCAGCCTCGGCGAGGGCGCGGCGTTCGACGCGCAGGATCTCTTTGTCGCCTCGGCGATCCGTACCGACGACCTCGACGGCGACGGACGCGCCGACGTGTGTGGTCGCCAAGGCGAGCGCCTCGTCTGCGCGCTGTCCCGCGGCGACGCGTTCGGACAGATGCTGCTCGGGCCGACGCTGGCGGGCGCGACGGAGATGGGTCTCGTCGACGTGAGCGGCGATGGTCGCCTCGACGCGTGCGTACGCGACCCCGATGGGTTGACCTGTCACCTCGGCACGGGCGGCGACTTCGGCGGACAGATCGTGCTGCCCTCGCTCTCCGACGCTGCGGGCTTCGCCGACGTGATCCACCACGGCTCGCTGCGCTTCGGCGATCTGAACGGCGATGGCCTCGGCGACGTGTGCGCCCGCGACGCCGCGGGACTGAGCTGCTGGCGCAGCGAAGGCGATCACTTCGGCGATCGCATCCTGGGCCCGCGCTGGAGCGACGAGGGCGGCTACGACGCGCTCTCGCGGTGGAGCACGCTGCGCCTCGCCGACGTCGACGGCGACGGTCGCGACGATGCCGGCATCCGCAGCCTCGACGGCTTCCGCTGTGTGCTCAGCGACGAGCGCGGCTTCGGCGAGACGTTCGAAGGACCGCCGATGGACGGCGCGGCGTTCGAGGACGCCGAGGTGTTCGGCACCCTTCGCATGGCCGACCTCGACGGCGACGGCGCGTCCGATCTCTGCGTGCGGCAGGTCGACGGAATGCACTGCTGGCTCGCGGGCACCCGCGGCTTCGATCGCCTCTTCCCCGCGCCCACGCTGAGCGACGCGGCGGGCTGGCGAGCGCCCGAGCGCCACCGATCGATTCGTCTGGCCGACGTCACCGGCGACGGGCGCGCCGATCTCTGCGCGAACGAGGCGAGCGGTCTGCGCTGCTGGATCTCCAACGGCCGCGCGTTCGAGCGCATCTGGGACGCTCCGTCGATCGGCGATGGGACCTTGCGCGACGAGGCCACGCTCGCGACGCTCCGCATCGCCGGCGGACGCCCCAACACCGACGTGCCCACGGGCGGAGGCGGATGCAGCGCGCGCAGCACCCGAGGAGACGGACCGCTCCCTGCGCTCTTCGCGATCCTCGCGCTGCTGATCGTGCGCCGCGCTCGGCGCTGATCGGGTCGCTCAGCGCTGGGTGAGCTTTCCGAGCTGCGGTCCCAGCTGGGTCGCGAGCTCGCGCACGATGACCGCGGGGTCGCTCGCCTCGATCGTGGGCAGGCGGAGCTGCTTCACCGCGCCCACGTCCTTGGTCAGGCCGGTCGCGAGGCGGTCGCCCGCGCGCTTGCGGCTCGCGAGCTCGACCTCGACTTGGGCGATCGCCGCACCGAGCGCGGGCCAGCCCCCCGAGGCCTTCTTGATCACGTCGAGCCACGGAGGCGCGGTGGTGTCGGACCGATTGAGCAAGAGCGCGGTCGGCGTCTGCTTCAGCCGGTGCAAGCGCTTGTTCAAGAAGACCACGTCCGCCTGCGCCGAGCCGCTGGGCGCCGCGACCAAGAGATAGTGGGTGCGCTCGCCGAGCATCAGCGACTCGGCGGTGCGCGCGAAGCGCGCGAAGCGATCCTTGACCAGCGCGAGGTCCGCGAAGAGCTGGGTCAGGTCGCGCAAGAAGCGCGCGGAGAGGATCCGCGCGAAGAGCGCCTCGATCCGTCGCTCGGCCCCGGCGAAGAGCCCCGCGCTCTCGACCTTCTCGCCGCTGTTGATCCGGTGCGCGAGCTGCCCGAGCCATCCGACGGCGCGCCCCTCGAAGAGCACGGCCAAGCGCCCCGGGTACGTCACGAAGTCGAGGGCGTTGCGCGAGGGCGCGGTGTCGATGACCAGCACATCCCAGTCGTGATCGTCGACCGCCTTGGCCACCAAGATGAGCGAGACGATCTCGTGCATCGACGCGGCCGCGTCGGCCATGGTCGTGTACACCGGGTTCTTCATCACCCGCGAGAGATCCTCGGGGCGCCCCTCGAAGAGGATCTTCGCGAACGTCGGCGTGGACTTTCGCGGCTCGGGCATCAGCGCGAAGAGCTTCTCTTCGATGCCGGGCTCGACGTGCGCCGCCTGCACCGTCTCGTCGATCTCCACGCCCATCGCTTGCGCCAAGCGCCGCGCGGGGTCGACCGTGACGACCAGCGTCTTCTTGCCCGCGCGCGCCATCGCGAGCGCGATCGCAGCCGACGTCGTGGTCTTGCCCACGCCGCCACCGCCCGCGCACACGATCGTGATGGGGAGCTTCTTCAAGCCGCGCGCTCCTCGATCAGCCATCGCGCGACGTCGTCCGCCGTCGGGTCTTCGAGGCGCTCGCTCAGGATCAACGGCCGCGCCGTGAGCGCGTTGTGGCCGCTGCTCTTCAGGATCTCGAGCGCTTCGCGCCGGGTGTCGTTGCGCGAGCCGATCACCCGCAAGAGCTCGGCGGCGGCCTCGCCCTCGGGGCCCCCGCGGTTCTTCAGCGCGCCCGCTTGCTCGAAGGCCTCGGCAGGCAGCGCCGCGGGGAAGCGGTTCACGATGACCCGCGCGACGTGCAGACCCACCTCGTGATCGAGCGCGTGGCAGAGCTCGATGGTCTCCTGCAGCACCAGGCGCTCGGGCAAGGTCACGACGACGACCGACGAGCGCTCCGGCGAGATCAGGCGATCGACGATGCGGGCCGCCAGATCGTGGATCGCGCCGCTGGCGAACATGTCGCGCATCTGCACCGGCAAGCGCAGCCACGTCAGGCCGTGGCCGGTCGCGGGCATGTCGACCACGACGCGCTTGCCCGGCACCTCGTCGGCGTAGAGGCGCACGCACTCGAGCATCGCGAGCTCGCGCATCGCCGGGGCGGCGCGCAGCATCGGGCGCACCGCGAAGTTGTTCAGGAAGAGCCGCGCGAGGATCTGCGAGCCGAGCAGGTTCGTGATCGCTTGGATCATCGCGTCGCGGGGATCGACGACGCGGTGGATGACCTTGCTTCCCTTGCGCAGCGCGCGGCGCCCCGACTCGCCGTCGCCGAACTCGATGAGCATCGCGGCGCCGTCTTTCTGCGCCGCGGCCTCCGCGAGCCCCGCGGCGATGGCCGTCTTGCCCACACCGCCCTTGCCGGTGACCAGCACGACCGGGCTCAGCGCGGGGAGGTCCTCGCCAGGAGGCGGGACCGGGGCGGCCGGAGACGACATCGAAGGGCGATGAATAGCGGAGCGCGCAGAACTTGCCAATGGCGGAGGACGCTGCGCGCGCGACGTCGCTCGCTGCGCGCATTCAGGGTTGACGTCGCTTCGCGAGCTGAAGTATGCCGAACGAAATGTTGGGGCTGCGGACTCTAATCTTCGATGTGGCGGACCTGAGCGGCGCCAAGGCGTTCTACGAGAAGGTGCTGGGCTGCGCGCCGTACTTCGACGAGCCCTTCTACGTGGGCTTCGACGTCGCGGGCTACGAGCTGGGCCTCCGACCCACAGACGGCGCGCTGGGCCCGGGCCTCGGCGGCTCGACCGGCTACCTCGGCGTCGGCGACGTGGCCGCAGAGGTCGACCGGATCGTCTCGCTCGGCGCGACGGTGCGCGAGGCGCCGAAGGAGGTGGGCGACGGGATCATCACCGCCGTGCTCGCCGACCCCTTCGGCAACCAGCTCGGCCTCATCCACAACCCGCACTTCGCGCCGCCGCTGGTGGCCGCGAAGGTGGGCGACGTGTCACCCCGCGCGATCGTGCTCGAGCGCGCCGTCCCGCGTCCGCGCGCCGACGTGTGGAAGCAGTGGTCGAGCACGGAGGGGATCACCAGCTGGCTCGTCGCCTCGGCGAAGATCGAGCTGCGGGTCGGCGGCCCCTTCGAGCTCCACTTCATGGGCGACGACGTCCCGTCCGGCAGCCGCGGCAGCGAGGGCTGCCGGGTGCTCTCGTTCATCCCGGAGCGGATGCTCTCCTTCACTTGGAACGCGCCGCCGCACCTCGATCGCGTGAGGTCCCACCACACGTGGGTCGTGCTCGAGCTGGAGGACGACGGCGCCGGAACCAAGGTCCGCCTCACGCACACGGGCTGGCCCGAGCGCCTCTTCGAGGCCGAGCCGCAGTGGGCGATGTGCTTCGAGTACTTCGAGCGCGCCTGGTCGGGCGTGCTGGACGAGCTGGCGAGCGCGAGCTGACGCGCCGCGTGAGTCGCGGGCAGACGCGCCGCGTGAGTCGCGCGCAGACACGCCGTGTCGATCGCGCGCGGTGAGGTGATTGGCGCTCGCGGCTCGGCCAGGCATCCTCGTCGCGCATGAGGTGCACGCCCATCCTCGCGGGGTTCGTGATCGCGCTCGGGTGCGGTGCTTCGCCGCCTCCGCCGGCGCCCGCGCCCGTGGCTCCGGTGATCGAGGAGGGAGCGGGCGACGTCACCGAGGATGGCGACGGCGCGTCCGACCCGATCATCGAGGTAGTCGAGGACGAAGGGCCCTTGCCCGATGCGCCGTGCGCGGAGTTGGACGTTGCGTCGTGCCGCGCGGCGGTTGGTCGCTGCGTGTGGGATCGCGCATGTCGGGATCCGGTCGATGGGTGCGAGGCGGTGGCTCCCGATCCGAGCTGGAACGGCGAGCCGGTGTTCGCGTCGGGAGATCCTTGCGAGCGCGCGCGGGCCGGATGCGCGTGGAGCCCGAGCACGGGGCGCTGCGCTCCGTTCGTCGCGACCACCGCGTGTCCAGCGACGCTCGCCGAGGCCCGCGCGGCGACCGTGTACTGCACGCACCCGTCGCAGCCCGAGCTCGCGTGTCGCTATGGTGGCACGCGCTGCTCGTGCGCCGAGCCGATCCGATGTCCCGGCGGGGCACATCCTCCGCCGTCGATGGATCCGCCTCCGTCGGCGTTCACCTGCGTCCCGCCGATCGACGAGCGCGGCTGTCCTACTTCGGGCATCCGCGCGGGCGCGCCGTGTCGTCTGAGTGCAGATGTGGTCTGCATGTCGTGCTCGACCGCTGCGACGTGTGTGTCGGGGCGCTGGCGGGTGCGCCGCCTTCCGCCGCGGCCCTGACGCCGCTTCGAGCGAGGCTCACACGAGGTGCAGGCGGGTCGGGCAGATGCGGATCTCGGCGCGCTGTCCCCAGCCGAAGAGCAGGCGGTCATGCTCCATCCCGTCACCGAAGATCACTCCGCCTTCGTTCATCTCGCTGCGCAGCGCGAGCGCGTCGTGCTCACCGACGTGTCCGCTCACCAGCGACGTGCCGGTCTGTGCGCTCGGCCACGCTTCGCGCACGAAGTACGCGAGGCGGGCGTCCGTCGGCTTCGGGAGCGCAGGTGGCTGCGCGAGCTGACGCGCGACCGACGCCGCCCAGCCCGTCGCACCGGTGCCCGTGCTGGCGATGAGGCCCGAGCTCGACTGCCGCTCCGAGGTTCGCGGCTCGCCGGGCGCCCAGATCTGGTAGCGCGCCGACTGGTGCGAGCGGTGGCCGACGAAGATCTCGTTCAGCGATCGCAGGCGCTGCCCGTCGTCGAGGCGCACCTCCACCATCGTGCGCGCCTCGGGGCGGACGCGCCCACCGAGCACGTCGGCGAGGGCATCCGAGAAGCCTGCCGCCGCGTGGTGCATCAGCACGGTGGGGCGTTCGAGCGCGACGCCGATCACGGGCTGGCCTTCGAGGTACTTGCTGACGTTGGCGATCAGGCCGTCCTGGCCCACCGCCGCGATCACGTCGCCCGGCTCGAAGAGGAAGCGCCCGAGATCGGCGCGCTCGACCTGCGCGCGCCGGTAGCCGAGCGGGAGCGACGCGAGCACGGTGCTCAGCGCAGCCCGCTGCGCGCGATCCGCTTCTTCGATGGGATCGAGCGGTTGGTCCCGCTCGCGCAGGTAGAAGCGCGCTTGCTCTTTCGTCGCGTGCCTCGCGATGAGCAGCGTGAGCTCAGTGGGGCGGCTGACGACGACCACCCGCGGCGGCGCGCCGTGGCGTTCCACGGCTCACTTCCTCGCGCCGCGGGGCTCGGGCGCGACGAGAGCTGCGTCCGCCTCGAGCGCGCGCGTCCCCGCGGTCACCAGATCGCTCAACAGCGGCGCGAGCTCCGAGCCCAGGTGCAGGTGATCGATGCGCTGGAAGTTCTTGGCGAGCTCCTGCGCCGCGAGCGCGAAGAGCACCGTCGACGGTGCCCCGCGCGAGATGTCCATGCGCGCCCGCTCCGCGTCGATGCGCGCGCTCTCGAGCAGTTCGATCGCCTCCGCGTCGGCCTTGGCGATCACGCGCTTGCGCTCGGCCTCGCCCTCGGCCGCGATGCGCCGCGCCGCGCCCTCGTCCGCCGCCTTCTTCTGCTGGTTCTTGCCCTCCTGGGCGATCAGCTGCTCGGTGCGGCGCGCGAGCTCGATGCGGTTCTGCAGCTCGTTCTCCTGGATCGCGCGCTCTTTCTCCACCGCGAGCGCTCGCCGCGCGAACGCGGCCTCGTCGGCCTGCTGCTGCAGGTGCTCACGCACCGGCGCCTCGAGCGCGCGCTCGAGGTCCTCCGTGGGCACGACGCTCTGGACCCGCACCGACGTGAGCTCGATGCCGACCTCGGCGAGCATCGGATCCACCCGCAGCGCGCTGTCGATCGCCTGCCTCACCCGCGAGGTGCCGCGGGCGAGCACGTCGCGCAGATCCGTCGTCGCGATCCACGCCGCCGCGTGCTCTTGCGCCACCTGCGAGAGCAGCAGCGCGATCTTGTCGAGCGGCTGCTCCAGGTGTCGTCCTCGTCTCAGATCGATCGAGAAGTCGATGCGCTTGGCGGCGCGCTCGGGATCGAGGATGCGGTAGCCGATCACGCCGAGGACGGTGACGTCCTGGAAGTCCGCCGAGCGCGCGTGCACCGTGAGCGGTACGGGACGATCGTCGGTGGGCACCTCGGCGATGGCGGTGCGGAGCGGGAAGAACCACGTCGAGAGACCCGCGGCCGACTGGGTGACCTGTCCCCCTCGGTACACCAGCACGTGCGACGTGGGCTCGGCGCGCAGGTGACGGACGAACACGAAGCTCTGGATCTCGGCCATGACGTACCTCCTCGAGACGCACCTCGACCGTTCGAGCGAGCGCTCGTCGAGGTGAACGGTGGTGGACCGGCGCTCAGACGGCGGAGCGGCGGGCGAAGCGGTAGAGCTCGGCGGGGCGGTGCGCGGTGTCGGTCTGCCGCGTGCCCGTCGACTCCAGATCACCGCTCGCGAGCATGCGGCGGCGGAACGAGTCCTTGTTGACGGGGCGAGCGAGCACGGTCTCGTGCAGGCGCTGCAGCATCAGGAGCGTGAACTCGGTGGGCAGGAGCTGAAAGCCGATCGGGGTGTAGTCGAGCTTGCCCCGCAGGCGCTTGATCGCCATGCCGAGGATGTCGTCGTGATCGAACGCGAGAGCGCGTTTGCGATCGCCTTCGAGCACCGACACCGGCCCGCCGGTCTCGCCCTCCCACGGGACCTCGAGCGGATGGAAGCGCTCGAGGTCCGCCAGATCGGGCGCGACGAGCGCGACGTAGGCGACGCTCAGCACCCGCGTTCGGGGATCACGGGCCGGCGAGCCGAACGTGTAGAGCTGCTCGACGAACACGCGCTTCAGGCCGGCTTTGTCGGCGAGCACCCGCGCGGCCGCGGCCTCGAGCGACTCGTCCATCCGCACGAACGTGCCCGGCAAGCTCAGGCGCCCTCGGAACGGCGGGGCGTCACGCTCGATCAAGAGCGCCGCGAGCCGATCCTCGAGCAGGGTGAGCAGCACGACGTCGACCGCGACCGAAGGTCGCTGGAACTGGGACGGGTCGTACGAAGCGAGGAACGCGGCGTCTTCGCTCGCAGGCGGATCGACGCTGGCCTTGGTGTTCGCCTTCGTCCGACCTTTCGATGCCGATCGCATAGAAGGCGTTATATGCGATGCGCATCGAACGTCAAGCGCGTGCCCATCGGTGACGTTGGCTACCATCGCGCCGGCATGACGACGACGAAGACCGCCTCGGTGCGCGACAGCGACGATGCGTACACCCGCTACTTGAAGGGAATGGACGCCTCGATGCGAGTGAAGGTCGCGCTCACCGCGGCGCACGTGCTCTCGGGCGGGCGGGCCGCGGACATGGGGATGGGCTCGGGCGGCGGGAGCGCTGCGCTCGCCGGGCTCTATCCCGGTCTGCGGGTCGTCGGCGTCGATCTCGATCCCAAGCTCGTCGAGCGCGCGCGCCGAGAGCACGTGCTGCCGAACCTGTCGTTCGAGGTGGGCGACATCGCGGCGCCTGTGCTCGAGCCCGGCGCGTTCGACGCGATCTTCGACTCGTCGGTGCTGCACCACGTGACCTCGTTCAACGGCTACGACCGACCCGCAGCGCTGCGCGCGCTCTCGGTGCAGCGCGACGCCCTCAACGACGCCGGGGTGCTCATCGTGCGCGACTTCCTCGATCCCGGACCCGGGATGTGTGAGCTGGAGCTGCCCTGCGACGACGGTGCGGAGACCGGCGACAGCGAGGCGCTGTCGAGCGCCGCGCTGCTCGAGCGCTTCGCCACCGAGTTCCGCTCGCTGTC
>CAYZQM010000027.1:10572-22750 GCA_964480175.1 uncultured Sandaracinaceae bacterium | reverse complement strand
GACGCGCCCGGCTTCGCGCTGCGTCGCGTCGAGGGAAGGGACGCGCGCCCCGTGAGAGAAGGCCGTCGCCGCTACGCGCTCTCGCTGCGCCACGCGGTCGAGTTCGTGCTCCGCAAGGACTACCGCCGCGACTGGGTCGCCGAGGCCCAGGAGGAGTACACGTTCGCGACGCAGCGCGAGCTCGAAGCGCACTTCGTCTCGATGGGTCTGCGTGTGTTGGTCTCGAGCCCGCTGCGCAACCCGTGGATCGTGCGCCATCGCTTCGAGGGCAAGTTCACCCTCACCGATGAGGCCGGCGTGGAGCTGGACCCGCCCGCGACGAACTACGTGATCGTCGGCCAGCGCGCCCTGCCAGGCGAGGCCGTCACCTTTCGCGATGCAGGCGACGCGACTCCGTCGGGCTACCTCGAGCTCACCCACCACCAGCACGTCGCGACCGGCGCGCTGCGCGACCTCGTGCGCCGCCCCGGCGTGACCATCGACGTGATCCCCTACTTCGAGACCGAGCGCGGGATCCAAGTGGTGGTCCGCACAGCAGTGCCTCGGCCCGTCGTGATCGCGGCGCTCGCGACCGAGGCGCCGTGCGGGAGCCGCGCGCCCGAGTGGCAGACCGAGCCGCTGCACGCGCGCATGTCGGACCGCCCGCTGGGCCAGACGGTCGAAGAGGCGCTCGGGCGCATCGGCATCGCGGCGAGCGCCATCCGCAGCATCGAGGCGGGCACGACGTACTACCCATCGCCGGGCGGCATCCAGGAAGAAGTGCGGTCGGTCTTCGTCGAGATCGAGCCGATGGTGGTGCAGGCCGCAGGCGAAGACGGCTCGCCGTGGAAGAGCAAGGGGCGCTTGGTCTCGGCGTCGGCCGAGCAGCTGCTGCGCGCCGCCCAGGTGGGGGGCTTGGCGGACGCGCGGGTGGAGATCAACGTGCGCACGCTGCTCGCGCGCAAGGGACACGCGCTCGGTCCGTGGCTCGCCGACGTCGCGCCGATCGCCGAGCACGCTTCGGCGATCGAGGTGACCGACGTCGCTGCGCTCCTTGGTCGGCCGAGGCGCCGCGCCTTCGCTCCCTCGCGAGAGAGCGCCGGGTTTCTCACGCTCGCTGCGCGCCGCTTCGTCGAGCTCGACGCGGCGGGCAACGCGCTCGCCGAGGCCTCGCTCGATGTCGTCGTCCCCGCACGGCACACGACGCTGAGCGTCTCGTGTCTGCCGATGCTGCGGCGCGACGGCGTGCTCTTCGTCGGGCTCGACGACGACGACCTCCCGGCGGTGCAGGCCTTCGAGGGCAGCTCGTCCATCCTCGTGGTCCCGGCGTTCCGGGTGCCGAAGGCGGTGCGCGGCCTCCGCGCGATGGCGGCGTTCGTGCGTGCGAGCCTCGCGCAGGAGCACGGCCTCCAGATCGAGGCGCTGTTCGAGCTCGGTGGCCGCTACGGTCCTTCGCCCGGCATGACCCCCGAGATCGCGTACCCGTTCGCGGCGTCGGTGGTCACGAGCGAGCGGGGGCGCGCGCTGCGTTGGGTTCCGCTCGCCGAGCTCGCGCAGGCGCAGGGGCAGCTCGTCGACGGACACCTGCGGGTGTCGCTCGGGCGCGCGACGCAGGCGTTCGAAGACGATCTACGAGAGCGCGCGTAGCGCCTCGCGTCGCGCCTCGGCGTGCTCGGCCGCGAGATCGGCGTCGCCCGTCGATCGCGCCGAGAGCCGGCTCTCTTCTTCGTCGACGTGCACCAGCGCACGCACCGCGCGACCGATCGCGCGCACCCGCCGCTCGAGGCTCTCGGTGAGCACACCCAGCGACGCGCCGCGATCGATCAGATCCCCCGCGACGTGCTCGAGCTCGGCGAACGCGCGGGTCAGCGCCCGGCGCTCGTCCGTGCGGAGGGCGAGGCGCCCGCTCGAGGCGGCGCCGAGCGCCCGACGACGGAGCGCGACCGCGCGAAGGAGCCGGGTCCGCGCGCCGCCTCGGGTGCGCCGCGCGAGCACCAACAGCGCGTGCGTCGCGGGATCGTCGCTGGCCACCAGCAACGGCAGGCCGAGCGCGAGCGCGCCGATCACCGCCGCTGCGATCGGGCGGTAGGGATCATCGAAGCTCGCGTGCTGGATCCAGTGCTCGCTGGTCCACGCGGCGACGCCGCCGCCGCCGACGCTGAGCGCCGTGTGCAAGAGACGTCCGGGGCCGGACGCGATGCGGACCGAACGGGCCGCGAGCGCGACGACGACGAACGCCGCGCCCGCGATCGGCGCCGCGATCGGACGCAGCAGCAGCCACGCGAGCGCCGCGACGGCGCCGCTCGCGGCCGCCATCGGGGTGACCCGCGAGGCCACCAGCGCGGTCAGGGTCGCGACCAGCGCGAAGGTCCATGCGCCGACGGAGGGCGGTGCGCCGCGCAGCAGCTCGGCGACGGTGAGCGCGAGCGCGAGGAGGCCGACCGACGCGAGCGTGTGCATCAGCGCCACCTCAGAACCCCGCCGCGGCTTCGCGCCGGCTCGCGCCGGTGCCGAGATCGAACGTGCGCCCTGCGGCGCTGCTGGGATCGACGGAGTCGTACGCGTCCATCTCGGCCTCGACCGCGCTGATGCGCTCGTCGAACACCCGCGAAGGGCTCCGGGCCGCGGCGCGGCGGTAGCGATGCAGCGCCGCGACGCTCGCCGTCCGTGCGCGCTCGCGATCGCCCGCGCGCCACGCCGCCATCGCCTGGTCCTGCTGCGCGTCGAGGATCGTCGCGAGCGCGTCGGGGTAGAGCTCGGGGTCGTGCGCTGCGTCGACCTCTTCGTCGGTCGCCACGGCGCGGGCCGTCGCGACGCCGCCGAGGTTCGCAGGGGTGCGCGCGCCGCCCTCGTCGATCGCGTGGTACGCGACGCGCACGGAGAGCGGGAGCGAAGCGTCGATCGGCGCGCCGTCCGACGAGAGCTCGAACACGACCTTGCGCCGCGCGCCTGAGAAGAGCGTCCCGAGCTCCACGCGGACGCGATCCCCGGCGGGATGCGCGATCGCGCCGTGCGTGGCCCGAAGATGCACGTGGGCGGGGAGGGTGACCTCGGCGATCACGTTCTCGGCGATCGTGTGGCTGGACTCTTCGAGCTCGCGCGCGAGGAAGCTCGCGAGCATCGAGCCGTGCTCCAGGAACGCGTAGTTGCCGTGCCCGGCGTCGGCGACCGCGGTCATGAAGGTCGCGTCGTAGTCGATGCCGACGCCGAGCGAGGACGTGACCACCTGGGTCTCGGCCGCCTGCGCGACCTGCGCGCCGATCTCGGTGAGCGAGAGCCCGGAGCCATCGCGCCCATCCGAGATGAGGATGATGCGCGTGGCGTGGCCCTCGGGCGCCTCACGCAGCGCCTCGATGCCCATCCGCAAACCGCGCGGGATGTCGGTGCCTCCATCCGCGGTGACCCGCCGCACCCGATCGGCGAGCGAGCGACGCAGCACGCGCGCGGGCGCGAGCGGTTGCAGGAGGTTGGCCTCGTCGTCGTACACCACGACCGCGAGCCGGTCGTCGTCGCGCATCGCGCCGAGCAACGTCAGGATGCTCTCGCGCGCCGACTCCATCTTCTCCCCGGAGTGATCGAGCACGACGGCGATCGACACGGGGACGTGCTCGTCACCGGAGCGGGTCAGGCCCTCGAGCCGCAGCTCGGCGAGCAGCTCGGATGCGGTGTCGGCCCGCACCGCCCCGGTCGCGAGCGCGAAGAGCCCGCGCACGTTCGGACCCTCGAGGGAGACGCGGGACGTGGTCTCGCCCGATGCGGGAGGCGGCGCGCCCAGCGGCGCCATCGCGACGGGGCCGGGCGCTGCTGCCGGCGCGCTCTCGTTCGCGTCGGCGTGCGTCTCGCGATCGGGCAAGAGCGTCATGGTCGCGACCGCGAAGGCCAGGGTGCCGATCGAGAGGCCCCACGCGCGGCGGCGGCGGGCGGGGAGACGGAGCGAGCGCGGGATGTCCATGGGTCCTCCTGCCGTCGCGATGCGCGGCGGCGGGCTCCCCTGAGCAGCGCGCGGGCCAGGACAAAGCTCAATGAACCCAGTGGGCTAGCGCATGCGTGCTACCGAGAGGAGCACGGTGCTGCCCTCGATCGCAGATCAGGCGGGCGTCGACGCGAGCACTGCGATCAGGTCGCGACCTTCGAGGACGAGCTCCCGCGCCGCAGGCAGGTACAGCGACTCCGCGCGCGATACCGCGATACCAGCGGCCCCCAGCGTGCCCTGCACGACGGTGAGCGCGCGCCCCACGGGCGCGGGCGCGAGCGGGTAGCGGCCGGTGCCACGCAAGAGCGACACGTCGATGGGCGAGGCCAGCCCGCCTTCGCCGGCGAGCACCTCGAGCGCGAGGTGGCCGTCGCGCGGCGCGCGCGCGGCGCGGTAGGCGGTGTGGCGAAGCACCGACGCACGGCCCGCCTCCCAATCCGTCACCCGCAGGGCCTCGGCCGTGTGCAGCGCGCGCGGGGATCCTCCTGGATCGAGGCGACCTCGCGCGTCGTAGCGCCGGCCGTGATCCCAGTAGCGGTACGTGACGCCGCGGCGCTTGGCGCTCACGCGCTGCGGCTCGACGACGGTGATGCCCGCGCCGATCGCGTGCGGCGTGCCGGGGGGCACGACGAAGAAGTCGCCCGCGCGCGCGGGCACGCGGGTCAGCATCGCGGTGAGGTCGTCGCCCGCCGCGAGCCGCTCCGACATGCGCTCGAAGGTCGCGGCGTCGCTCAATCCGAAGAGGATCTCCGCACCCTCGTCCGCGTCGGCGACGTACCAGCACTCGGGCTTGCCGGACTCGTCGTCACCGAGGTGGGGATCGTCGCTCGCCGGATGGATCTGCACCGAGAGCGGCGCGCGGGTGTCGAGCAGCTTCACGAGGAGCGACGATGCGCCGAGCGGGGCCTCCTCGCCGAGGTAGCCGGTGAGGTCGTCCCGTACCCGATCCGCGAGGGTCACGTCGGCATCATGCAGGTAGCTCGGCAGCTCGGGACCGAACGAGACCTCCCACGACTCCCCGAGCGGCGCCTCGGCCTCGATGCCGAGCGCGCGCTTCCACCCAGCGAGTCGCTCGCCGCCCCAGGGGGTGCGCTGCGGCGCGGTGAAGTTGTCACCGCGCAGCTTGAGGATCGGGAGCGCCACCATGAGGCCGATTATTTGGACCGAAAAAGTTGGAACGGTAGGGTCGAAGGCGGAAGGACCACGCCATGCCCCGCACGTTCACCGGCGCCGAGCGCCGCATCCACAAGATCTTCGTGACCCGCAACACCGAGTACCACGTCCGCCGCGACGTGTGCGTCGCCGTCAAGGATCGACGCAGCGGCGAGTGGCTGCGCGCGCACCTCGCGCTGCGCCAGAAGGTGCACGGCGGGATCCGCTTCACCCGCTCTGGGGGCATCACCGCGAACGACGGCACGCCGGAGGTGGGCGAGTCGCTCTTCTTCGCCGCCGAGGGCCGCGATCTGGTGACGAGCCCCGTGCTCGACGTCGCGCGCCCCGAGCGCGACGTGGTGAAGCGCTACCCCGAGTGATCCTCGGCGGTTGAAGCCCGAGCGCGCGCGCCGCGTCTCTGGGCGCGCCCCGAAACCCCCGTCACACTGGTCCCATCATGCGCACCACGCTCCTCGTCATCGCCGCCCTGCTCGGCCTCGCTCACGCGCTCCCTGCGGCGGCGCAAGACGAGGCGCTCCTCTCGCTGCAAGCCGCGCACGAGGCGTGCGAGGTCGCGCGAGACGGAGAGCACGATCACCTCTACTCGATCCTCCTCGATCCGGGCTGGCGCTTCGGGGGAGTCGACACCGAGCTGGGCGAGGACGGAAGCGTCGTGAGCGCGTTCCTCGCCGTCGACACGCGACGCAACCTCCGCGCGCTCCGCGGCCGCGTCGAGGCGCTGCCCGCGGGTCTCGAGACCATCGGCTTCATCGCCTCCGAAGAGCGCGCGCTCGAGCTCGAAGCCGCGCGCGCCGCGGGCGCCTCGATCCGCCTCGGTTTCTTCTTGGGCTTCGACGAGCCGGCGCGCAGCGCGTGCTTGGTGCGCGGCAGCCACGGCGTCACGACGATGCGTGTCGACGTCGCTTTCCTCGAGCTCGTGCAGCCCGACGGAACCGTGCTCGCACGCGAGGACACGGATCGATTCACCAGCTGGAGCGACGACCGCGCGCGCGACGCGATCCCGGGCAGCGGACCGCGCGCCGCGGTGGGCAGCGCGAACGTCGCGCCCGGTGTGCGCGCGCCCGAGGCCTGGCAGCGCGGGCTCGAGGCGAGCGACGTCACGGCGGCGCTCTCGCTCTGTCACCGCGAGGGCGTGGCGCGCGGAGCGACCGGCGTGGGGATCGCCCGGGTGCGCATGGCCATCGATGCCCGCAGCGGCCGCGTGAGCGCGGCGCGCGTCGAGCTCTCGAACTTGGGTGACGACGCGGAGAACGCCTGCATCGCCGAGGCGCTGACCCGCGTCGCGCTGCCCGCAGGGCCGCCGGAGCTGGCGGCCCGCGTGGACGTGGGCGTCACGATTCGCTTCGCCGAGTGAGCCTCGCGCGCCGCTCGACGGCAGGACGCGTCAGGGGCCGAGCAGGCTGAACCACCCGCGGGGGAACGCCTCGAGGGAGACGGGGCCCGGGCGCAGCAGCATGAACACCTCGCCGATGCACTCGCTCGCTTGCACCACGCCGAACGTGCGGCTGTCCTCGCCCGCGTAGCCCCGGTGATCGCCGAGCAAGAAGAGCCCGTCGAGCTCTTCGATCGGGCGCACCCGCAGGGGTCGGCGGGCGTCCTCGAAGACGAAGTGGCGATCGTAGCCGAGCTCTTCGATGCTCCACGTGAGCGTGCGCCTCGAGTCGAGGGTCGTGTCTTCGAACGACACTTCCCCTTGGCGATCCATCGACGGCGCATCGCCCCCGACGAGCAGGCCGCCGCGCTCCATCCCGATGCTCGCCGGCGGCACGCCGATCACCCGCGCCATCACGAAGCGTCCTGGCTCGCGGGGGTGACGGCACACGACGATGTCGCCGCGATCGACCCGCGCCCCTCGCCACATCAGCACGTCGTCGCCCGCGAACACCGTGGGCGCCATCCCGTTGTGCGACACCGTGACGATGTCGACGTAGACGAGCTTGAGGATCAGCGCGGCGACGGCGAGCGGGACCAAGAGAAAGAGCGCCAGCTTGAGCGTGCCGCGAAGGAGCGAAGCCATTGCGCGGAGCGTAGCGGAGCCGAGCGCCGCTGGTCACGGCGCGATGATGCTGGGGCCCCCACGGGGCTCGCTCACCGAAGGGGGCGGCGATCGACGTCGCCGACGCGCCCGGGATCGGCGAGGGGCGCGAACTCCACTTCGCATCGGTCCAAATCGATGCGGGTGACCACGGGCACGTCGTCGTACTTGAGCGTGCCTGCGTTGATCCACGTCAGGTGCCCGACGGCCTGCACCGCGTGCACGTGGGTGTGTCCCGCCACGACGAAGCGCAGCGCATCCCAGGCGAGCAGCCGTTGGAGCGCGGGGCTCTGTGCGATCGAGCCGAGCGTGGTGTCGGGTCGGAGCACCAGCATGTCGTCCTCGCCTACGCCGTGACAGACCAAGAGGGGACCCGCGACCGTGTGAAGGAGGCGCTGTGCGGGCAGCGCGCGAAGGGATCGTTCGACGTCGGGCGTGAGCGCCTCGACGGGGTGGGCCAAGCGCAGCTCGCGCATCGCGCGCGCCAGAAACCAGCGCTCGTGGTTGCCGCCGATGCCGATCACGTCGTGCGCGTCGAGCAGCGCGAGGGTGCGGGGCAACGAGCCGCGGCCGTCGCAGACGTCGCCCACGTGCACGATGCGATCGACCCCGCGCGCCTCGAGCCAGCGGATGCCGGTCTCGAGCCGCTCGTCCTCGACGTGGATGTCGCCGAGCACGCCGAGCGTGCGCAGCGGCGAGCCTGCGCTCCCAGGGCCGGTCTCGAGCTCGACCGGCCTCACGGCGCGCCGACCTCGAGGGTGAGCAGCACGGGCATCACCGGGCGACCGATCGCGCGCTCGTGCAAGCTCGACGCGAGCTGGAGGCGAACCTCCACGTCGCCTCGGTCCTCGTCGCCCGCGTGCACCCCGATCGCGAGCACCGCCTCCAGCGCGTCGTGGAAGTCACTGACGAGCACCTCGCCCTCGATCAGCTTGCGCGACGAGACGATGCCGGTGAGCGGTGCGCGGCGCAGCGTGCTGCTGATCGGACCCAGATCGGGGTGCGCGAGGATCGCTTCGGCGATCCGCTCGGCGGCCATGCGCTCGCCGTCGTCGGCGCCGAGCTCGCGCGCTCTCCTCGCCAGCCGCGCCGCGCGTCGCACGGGATCGATGAGGATCGGTCCGTCGAGCACCGCGTCCACCAGGCGCTGGAGGCGACGGCTCGGGATCTCCTCGATGCCCAGCGCGAGGGGGGCGACGGGTCGCGCCTCGACGTCGGCTGCGTCCATCGCGCCGATCGACGTGAGCGGCACGACCTCGAGCGCGCTCGCGTGCGCCGTCGCATCGAGCGCCGCGCGCGCCTGCTCGAACGCGCGGTGCGCTTCGCCCCCGCCGCCGCCCTGCATCTCCGCGAAGAGCGACTGCCCTCGCACGTGCACGACGGGCGCGGCGCCGCGGGACAAGAGCTCGGGATCCCAGAACGTCACCGACGCGCCGCGCTCGAGCGCGTGCCGACCGGGCGCGACCTCGTTCGCAGGGGGCGCGTCGATCTCCGGCACGTCGCCCCGCATCAGCACGGTCCGCGGACCGAACGCGGGGCAGCCCGGCGACGGCGCCGCGGCGCGGGGCGCGTCGGGACGCAGCGCGGTCTCGAGCGGCGTGAGCCAACCTCCGATCGGGCCATCGCCGGTCGTGGGCACCACCAACAGATCGCGCGCGCGCGTCGCGGCGACGTAGAGCAGCCGCGCGCCCTCCGCCTGGCCCCGCGCCTCGGCCTCGTCCGCGTACGTCGCGCTCTCGAGGGGCTCGAGGCCCAGGAGCTTCTCGACGTAGAGCCCGCGCTCGGCGTCGATCACCTTGGCCGCGCGCTCGGGCGGCGTGGTGGGATCGATGAGGATCACCACCGGCCACTCGAGGCCCTTGGCGGTGTGCACCGTCGAGAAGCGCACCGCGTCGAGGCCATCGGGCGCCGCGACCGTCACCTCGTCGCCGCGCTCGTGCGCGTCGTCGAGCGCCTCGACGAAGCGGCGGAACGAGAGCGCGCCGCGCGCGTCCCGATCGGCGGCGAGCTCGACGAAGCGCTGCACCCGCGCGAGCAAGAGATCGCCATCGCCCGCGGAGGCGAGCGAGAGCGGCGCGGCCGTGGCGCGGAGCAGGTGGCCCAGCGTCTCCTCGATCGAGCGCCGCGCGCGCCGGCGGTGCAGCTCGCGCAAGAGCTGGAGCGCCTGGGCGACGGGCTGCTGCTGGGGCGCCAGACCCGTGATGTCGTCCGGTACCCGCAGCGGGTGCAGCTCGCCGAGCGTGCCGCGGTACGCGAAGAGGTCCGCGTCGAGCAAGGCGAAGATCGGGCTGCGCAGCGCCGCGTAGACCGCGAGCGCGTCGTCGGGAAACTCGATCGCTCGGGCGATCATCCGCAGCGCGACGATCTCCTCCTGCTGGTGGAAGCCCTTGCCGCCGATGTGCGCGTGCGGCACGCCGCGCCGCTCGAGCGCGCGCGCGAAGGGCCCGATGCGATCGCTACCCCAGCTCGAGAAGCTGCGCGCCAGGAGCGCGATGTGACGGGGCGCGAGCGCGACCTCGCGACCGGTGATCGGGTCCGCGATGCGCCATCCGCTCTCGCGCACCAAGAAGTGCACCATCGACGCGACCAGATCGGGGAGGTCTTGCTCGACCTGCTTCTTGTAGATGTCGCCGCGGTAGCCGTAGGGGCGCGGCAGCGGCAGCGCGATCACGCTGGGGCGGGTCGTGGGCTCGGGCCGCACGGGCGACAGGCCCGCGTACTCGGGCTGAAACGGGCCCGGCTCGAACGACGCGCGCGCGGCGCGATCGACGACCTCGGCGATCGACGGCGCGCAGCGGAACGTGGAGGTGAGCTCGAGGCGCACCGCGCCCGCGTCGAGCATGCGCTGCGCGAAGCGGAGGTAGCCATCGACGCTGGAGCGACGGAACGCGTAGATCGACTGCTTCGGATCGCCGACGATGAAGAGCTTGCCCGGCCCCGGCGCCGCTTGCTCCGGGTCGCTCACCTCGGGATCCGCCGCGGCCAGCAGCGCGACGACATCCAGCTGCATGGGATCGGTGTCCTGCACTTCGTCGACGACGACGTGATCGATGCGCGCGGCCAGCGCGCGTCGCACGGCGGCCGATCGGATCAGCGTCGCGCGCAGCACCGAGAGCAGATCGTGGAAGTCGAGCGCGCCCTGCTTGCGCTTGGCGTCCTCGTACTTGGCGAGCGCGGGCCACAGCTCCGCGCGCAAGAGCGCGGCGAGCTCCGCGTTCGCGTCGCGCAGCAACGCCTCGAGCGCCCCGAGCAGGGCGTCGCGCTGGGCCTTGAGCGCAGCGAACGCGCTCTTGTCCGACCAGCTCGACACCCGGCCTGCCTTGCTCAGGACGTCGCGCTCCTTGTACGTGAGCTTGGCGAGGCGCGCCTCGATCGCGTCGTGATCGCGCACCGAGGTCCGCTCGGCGCGCTCGATCTCGTCGTGCATTCGATGGAGCGCCGTCAGCGCCTGCTCGAGACCATCGCGCTTCTCCGGTCTCGGCAGGCTCGCCGCGTCGATCGCGCGCGACAGATCGGCGAGCGAGACGATCCACGCATCGAGGCGCGCGTCCCGCGAGAATCCCTCCGGTCGTTGCCACGGCGTCGTCAGGTCCCGCTGCTCGGAGAGCCGCTCGAGCGCGGCGGCGAGCTGATCGATCGGGGTCTGATCTCGCTGCGAGGGTCCGCGCCGGAGCCAGCGCCGCAGCCCTTCCGGCGGCGCTCGCAGCTGCTCTTCGAGGTGCGCGCGCACGACGCGCTCGCGGAGATCGCGGGCCTCGTCCTGCCCCAAGACCTCGAACTCGGGATCGATCCCGGCCTCAAGCGGGATCTCGCGCAAGAGCTCGCTCGCGATCCCGTGCAGCGTCCCGATGCGCGCTTCCTCCAGCTCGAGGAGCGCACGCTCGGCCGCCGCGCGCCGCGTCGCGTCCTCGGCCTGCCGCTGCTCTTCGAGCGCCGCGCGTAGGCGCAGGGTGATCTCTCCGGCGGCGCGCTCCGTGAAGGTGGTGGCGACGATCCGTCGCAGCGGCACCCCGCGATCGATCACCAGCGCCAGCAGGCGGCGGACGAGGAGCGTGGTCTTGCCACTGCCGGCCGCGGCCTCGACGATGAAGCTCGTCGCGAGCTCCCGCTCGATCCGCAAGCGCGCGTCCGCGTCGGCCAGCGGCTTCATGGCGTCTTCCTCAAGCGCACCAGCGCGTCCGGGACCTTCTTGCCCGCGGCGCGGCGCGCCTCGTCGGGCCCGCAGATCGCGGCGTAGTCGCAGTACGTGCACTCGCCGGTGGCGGGGCGACGCAAGAGGCGCCCCCGCGCGAGCTCTTCGTCGATCGCGCCGCGCAGGACGCCGAGCGCCGCGCGCGTTCCGTCGTCGAGCGGCACGTCGACCGACGTGAAGCCGCCCTTGGTGGTGCAGTACGAGAGGCGCCCGCCCGCGATGCTCGCGCCCGTTGCGATGGGCATCGCCTCCAGCGCCTCGGCGTAGAGCGCGGGCTGCAGCGACTTGCCGCCCGCGATGCGCTGCCCGGGGCTCGCGCGCACCCGCCCGGTCTTGTGATCGGTCGCGCGCAGGACGCCTTCTTTGGCCTCGACCAGATCGATCGCGCCGCGCAGCCGAATGCCCGACGCGAGCGGCACCGGGTCGGCTTGGCTGCGCGGATCCCGCTCGTCCGAATCCACGTGGCCCGAGAGACCGAACGCCAGCTCGGTGGCGAGCGGCGTCCAGCCCGAGCCCGCGAGCTCCTCGATCCACCTGCGCGCGTCGGCGTGCATGACCGTCAGGTCGCTCTCGATCGCGCCGGGGACCGGCAAGAGATGCTGCTCGTGCAGCGCCTCGCGCAGCGCAGCGAACACCTCGTCCACGCTCGCGAGGGCCGCGGGCAGCGCGTCGGGGCTCAGCGCGATTCCCTGCTCCCGCAGGCGGGTGAGCACGCGGTACTGGAGCGAGTGGACCAGCGAGCCACGCAGCAGCGGATCGAGCTCGAGCAGCGGCTCGAGCACCTCGCGCGGCGTCAGGCGGAGCACGGCCTTCAGGTAGAAGCGGT
>CAYZQM010000027.1:0-10562 GCA_964480175.1 uncultured Sandaracinaceae bacterium | reverse complement strand
TCGAGGGCGGTCGCGGAGTACGCGCGCGCGCTCAGGGCGTGGCGCGCGAGCAGCGTCTTGCTCGCGCCATCGGAGGCGACGAGGCCATCGACGGAGTACTCCCGATCGCCTTGCTCGCGCGCGTAGCGCTGGCGCACCGCGCGGTGCAGCGTCGGATGGATCGCGAACAGGTAGCGGAGGCGCCCCTTCGCGGCGGCCGGCTCAGCCAGCGACGCGTGCAGGTGCGCGAGCCCGTGCTCGATCCCGTCGATCGCAGCCGCCGGATCGTCGGGCGCGCCCAGCACGCTGCGCGCGGCGGGCGGCGCGGCTTGCTCGATCGTCGGCAGCCTTCCCTCGGCCGCACGCGCGAGCTCGAGCAAGTAGAGCGAGGGGAGCTGCGCGCGGCCCCGTGCGCCATCGACCCGCGCGTGGCTCGCGGTGACCGAACGCCGCGCCGCGCCGACGGCCGCGCGCAGCGCGTCGCGCTCGAAGCGGATCGCGTCGTGGCGGGTGGCGAGCACGCTTGCTCGTCGATCGCTCGCGTCCGGCGGCTCGAGCGCGCGTCGTGCCGCGTCCGGGAGGATCGGATCTTCCCGCTGCGCGCGGGGAAACACGCGCTCCGACATCCCGGGCAAGAACACGTGATCGAACGAGCGACCGGCGATCGCGTCGAGCGAGAGCACCTCGACCCCGCGCGCCCCGCTGCCGCGCTCTCGCTCCGGCACGTCGCGCAGCGGGCGATCGAGCAGCGCGCGCACGTCACGCAGACGAAGCGGGCTGGGATCGCGCAGGCGACGCAGGCCGTTGAGCACCGCGAGCACCCGGCGCGGGCGAGCGAGCGCCCGGGTGGCGAGCGCTTCGATCGCGTCGAGATGCTCGGCGAGCGGGCGCGGGCGATCGAGCCCCTCGAGATCGCGCACCAAGGGCAGCGCGAAGGACTCGAAGTCGGCCAGCGCGTCGCGCTGGCGCATCAGCGACTCGGCGACGTCGTCGTCGGCTTCGGCGATGGCGTGATCGAGTCGCTGCGCCAAGCCCGAGACGCGCTTGCTCCAGCGCGCGGAGCCGCCGCCGACCACCGCCGCGTCCACGAGCACCCGCTCGAAGCGGTAGGGGGTGCGCAGCGAACGCGTGGATCCCGACGGCGCAGGCTCGTCGTCGTCGTCGTCCGTGGTGCGCTGCGCGGCCGGCCACGCCTCGGGCGGCGCGCCCTCGGACGGCGGCAGCACGTCGAACGAGAGGTACTCCGCGAACGCGCGCGCCGAGAGGCCCTCGAGCGCGCAGTCGAGGAGCGCCAAGAGCGCGCGCCCCGAGGGGCTGGGCCGCGAGGTCGAGTCCAGCGCGCTGGAGGGGATGCCGGCGCGCTCGAGCGCGTCGCGCAGGGGCGCGCGGTACGCCGCGGGATCGCCGAGGACGATCGCGACGTCTCGGTACGCCGTGCCCTCGGCCGCGCGGCGCAGGATGCGCGAGGCGATCTCCGCGCACTCCTGGCGCTCGCTACGGGCAGAGAAGCGCTCGACCGCACCCGGATGCGCGCGCACCTCGGGCGAAAAGAGCTCGGCCGCGAGCGCCCGCAGCGGCGCCGGAGCGCACGGGACGAGCTCCACGTCGTCCCCGATCGCCTCGCGGGTGCGGGCGTCCCACGCGGGGCAGACGACGAGCGCCTCGGGCGCGGCGCGAACCAGGGCTCGGACGAGCGCGGCCTCGAGCGCGGTGCGGACGGCGACCTCGAGCAGGAGCACCCGCGGCGGCGCCGTGGAGGCGAGGGCTGCGATCGCGTGCTCGTAGAGCGCCGCGCGATCGAGCAGCTTGCGAAGGCCGAGCTCGCGCCGCAGGCCGGCGTACAGCGCCGCGAGGACGACGTCGGGCTCGGGCATCGAGCGCAGCGCGCTCGGGGCGATGTCGGCCTCGGCGAGCTCGCCCAGCGTGCGGGTGAGCGCGCGCACCAGGCCGGGCCCCTGCCGGCTCGCTGCGTAGCGGCCCAGATCGGGCGTGCTGTCCAAGAGCTCGATCACGATGCCCTCGACGACGAGCGGGTCGGCGTAGCTCAGGCCTTCGCGATCGAGCGTGGGCAGGGCGAGGGCCTCGGCGCACTCGGTCAGCGAGAGCGCGCGCGCGCCCGACAGCGGGCGCTCCCGATCGCGCTGGGCCTCGTCGCGGATCAGCGCGCGCGCTGCGCTCTTGGTGTTCGCCACCACCCACAGCGGCGCGCCGCCCTCGCTGGCGTCCAAGAACGCCCGGGCCCCTCCCACGTGCTCCGCCAGGCTCCGCATCGGCATCGAGACTAGGACGCGCGGGCGCGTCCGGGACTGACGCGCCAGCTCACGGGCTCAGAAGCGCTCGCCGGCGCTCCCGCCGCTCTCGCCCATGTGCTCGTACACGTTGCCGCTGGTGTCGACGAACTCGAAGCCGTCGACCACGCGGTACGCGGGCCCGTTGTCCGACGCGATCACCACGTTGACCCGACCGCTGTCGTGTGCGGGCGTCGCGACCAACAGCGTATTCGCGTCCAGGATGGTGACCTGGGTGGCGCGCTCGGCGCCGAAGTACATGGTGTAGCCGACGTCGTTGCGGAAGCCGATGCCGCGGATCTGCACCGGCTGCTCGCCCGCGATGGAGCCGCTGCGGGGGTTCAGATCGTAGATGTCGAGCGGCGCCTCGGCCGGGTCCTCGCACGAAGCGAGCACGGGGATGCCGAGCAGAAGGACCAGTGCCGAGAGGGTGCGCCGCATGTCGTACTTTCTCCGAGAGAAACGGCGAGCAGCCTAAAGGCGCCGCGCCCCGGGGGTCAAGACCGTTTCGGGGTCGGGGGCGCCACCGACGGTAGGTGCTCGGCGAGCGCCGCGACGTCGGAGAGGATCTGCTTAGCGCGCGGCAGGAGCGCCGCGCCATCGGGTCGGAGGCTCATGCCCTTGGCGGTGCGATCGAAGAGCGCGACCCCGAGCTCGTCCTCGAGCGCGCGGATCTGCCGGCTCAGCGGCGGCTGGCTCACGTGGAGCTTGCGCGCGGCCCGCCCCGCGTGACCCTCCTCGGCGACGGCGACGAAGTAGCGAAGCTGGGTGAGGCTCATGGCCCGCGAGGATAGCAGCGATCGCGCGAGCATGACGCTCGGGGCTGGCGCTGAGTCTGGGTCTGGTTCTGTCGCTGTGTCTGGTTCGGTCGCTGTGTCTGCTACCGGTTCTGAGAGCGGGCTCGGGCACGGGCGCGGGCGGGGGCGCGGGGGGCTGCGGGTTGACTGCTTCCCGTTTTCGCGCGTCTTGTCCTCGTCCCTTCGCTCTCGTAGCGTTGCCGCCATGAGCGACGAGGAAGAGGGCGGCTACGCCGATCTGGCGCCATCGATCACCGTGCGCCTCGCCGCCGGTCTTCACGCGGTCTCTGGGCTCTACCTCGTGCTCGCCGCGGTGCAGATCCTCATCACGCTCCGCTTCTTCGGCGAGCTCGCCTTCATGCAGTACCTGAACTGGGCGCTCGTCGTCCTCGGGGTCGCCCAGATCTACGTGGGCGCGCAGCTGGTTCGGATGCGCGAGCCCTACGGCGTCGTCGCCGTGGCCCTCGGCTTCTTCGCCGCGCTCTTCGTCACCGGATGGGTGGTCGCGAACGTCTCGTTCGCGGTGTTCTCGTGCATGCAGGTCTTCGGGCTGCTCTTTGCGTGGGGCGCCGCGCTCGCGTCCACGCTCTCCGTCGGGCCCGTCAAGCGCGCCGCGGCCGCCCGCAAGAAGCTCGAAGCCGGCGGGATGGACCTCGGGCTCTGACGACGAGCGCGTCGCGTCGGACGACGCGTCACCGGGGCGACGAGGGCGGCGCGAACTCCTGCTCGCCGTGCCGGCGCACGTACGCGGTGAGCAGCTCGCCGGTGCAGGGCGGCGTGAGCGAGCACCGGGCGCGATGGGCGCACGGCTGGTGCGGGGTGCGCGCGCCGTCGTACAGAGTGTCGCGCATCGAGCGCAGCTCCAGCTGGGCCGCGGCGAGCTCCTGCGCACCGCTCTCCTCGAGCGCGCGGAGCACGACGCAGGGCGCGAGCCCGCGCACCGCGAGCAGCTCGCGCGGGCGCAGCGCTCCGCTGGCGACCAGGCGCTCTGCGATCGAGCGCTGGGGCAGGCTCACCGCCGTGAATCTATCGAACGGCGAGTCCGCGTCGGGGAAGGGCAGGTAGACGTTGAGCGGCAGCGCGCGACGCCGCGCGAGCGCGACCAGCGCCTCGACGTTCTCGAGCACCCGCGGCACCAGCACGGTCGAGAGCTGCACGTCGCTCGGCCCGAGCAGCGCCTGCAGGTGATCGAGCGCCTGCATCACGCGGGCGTGCGCGCCTGGACGGCCCACGACCTCGTCGTGCGCCTCCGCGTCGGCGCCATAGAGCGGCACCATCACGCCCCGTCGAGGAGGCAGCGCGCGTGTGACCGCCTCGGCGAACGCGCGGTCGCTCAGGCGGGTGCACGGCGAGTTGATCATCACCTCCTCGTATCCGAGGGCCCGCGCGTGCTCGAGCAGCGGCACGATGAATGACGACGCCAGCGGATCCACCCCGGTGAGTCGAAGGATGCGCGCGCCCGTCGCGAAGCGCGCGTCCAGCACCGCGCGATGACCCTCGAGCTCGGCGTCGCCTTCGTCCGACGGAGGAAACGTGTCCGGGATGGAGCAGAACGCGCAGTGCTGCTCGCACGGGCCGTTCAAGATCAAGCGCACCTCCTCGCCCTGCGGTGCGTCGCGCGCAGTGACCACCTCGAGCGAGCGCTTGGCGCTCGACGCGCTGGTGCCCGCGTCGTGGCTGCGCGCGCTCAGCGCGACGGCGCTCGCGACGCGGATCGCGTGCTGCAGCGCCAGCGGCGCGGGCGTTCGATGCCGCGCGCGCACCTGCCGCTCCCCTTCGCTCGAGCGCGCCACCTCCAGCAGCACGCGACGCTCGGTGCGCGGCTCCCCGAAGTCGAGCGACACGCGAGCGTCGCTCGATGCCGTGGGCGCGAGACGAAAGCCCTCGAGCGGCCCGGGGCCCGCCACGCCTTCGAGCCTGCGCAGCGCGGCGCCCAGATCGGGCTCGGCCGTCTGGAGCGAGCGCCACCGCACGTGCGAGCGCGCCAGGCGCTCCAGCCAGCCGACGAGCCCGAGGGCCTTCGCTTCGTCCACCGGCAGCCCGCCGAGGTCGTAGGCGAGCGCGACGTCGCCGAGGGCCAGCTCTCCGCGCCGGGGCGGACCCTCACGGAGCGTCGCCCGCACCGTGCGTCCGCTGCTGGTGTGGCGCATCAGCAAGGTGATGGCGCCCTCGCCCTGCTCGGCCGCGGTGGCGGTGAACTCGGGCAGCGCCGCGAGCTCGGCCGCGAGGCTCCAGAAGGGCGTCGTCACCCGGCCATCATCGCAGCAGACGCCCCCGCGGCAACGCGCGTGGACGAACGAGCGCGCGCAGCACGAGGACGGCGCCGATCAGCGCACGACGCGGTAGTAGATGTCGGCCGCGGGGCACTCGGGATCGGTGCTCACGCCCGTGGCGCAGCCGCTCCCTCGCCGGTGGTCTTCCCACACGACGTGGACCGCGCTCGTACCGACGTAGAGGCTGGGGCGCTGGCTGTCGCTGGTGCCCGCGCTCGACGTGTCCAGTCGGTAGTCGGTGGGTTGCCACGTCACCCCTCCGTCCAGCGAGAAGTTGGCGTAGATGTCGAGCAACCCGTTGCGGTCGTCGGCCCACGCGGCCGCCACCAGGCTGCCGTTGCTCCCGAACGCCAAGTCGTAGCTGCCCGACGCGCCGGGCGTGGTCGAGGTGTCGAGGCGCTCGGGCGCGCCGAAGCTGCTGCCCGAGTTGGTGGAGCGGATCACGAACGGATCGGGGAAGCCCGAGCGGTAGTCGAGCCACGAGACGAGCACGACGCCCGCGCCCGCGGTCGTGACCTGGGGCTCGATCGAGTCGTGCGCGAACGCGTCGCCATCGAGCGAGATGGCGCTGCTGCGCCAGGTCGCGCCCGCGTCGTTCGAGTCGTTGAAGTGGATGTCGAACGCGCCGCCCACCCGGTCGTCGACCCACGCGACGTACACGTTGTTGCCCTCGCAAGCCAGATCGGGCGAGAAGCTCGAGTGGGTGCCGGCGCCGTCGCCCACGTCGATCCGCGTCTCCGTCGCGAAGCTGGCGCCGCTGTTGGTGGAGCGCCGGAGGTAGAGATCGAGCGAGCCCGCGCGGTTGTCGCGCCACAGCACGTACACGTTCGAGCCCGACGCGGCGATGCGCGGCGTGCTGGCCACGAAGACCCCCGAGCCGGACTCGTTCGAGAGCTGCACCGGCGCGCTCCAGGTCGAGCCGCCGTTGGTGGAGCGCGCGAACCACGCGTGACGCACCCGCGACGTGCTGCTGAGGAACGCCTCCCACACCACGTAGACGTTGCTGCCCGACGACGCGACCTCGACGTTGTACGAGTCCGTGGTCGCGCTCCCGCCGCTCGCGTTCACCTTCACGTCGCTCGCGAAGGTCGCCCCGTAGTCGGACGAGTAGGCGCCATAGATCTCGCGGTAGCCGCTGCCGCCGCGGAAGTCGGGGTAGAGGGCGACGACGTCGTCGGTGTTCGAGAACGCCATGCGCGAGGGGAACGTGCCGCCGTTCGTGCGGTTGAGCCGCACGGCGCTCGCGAGGAAGCTCGCGCCCGTGTTGGTCGAGCGGTTGAAGAAGACCTGCGCGCGCACCGGCGTCGTCACGGGTCGGAGGTCGGTCCAGCTGACCCACACCCGGGTGCCGCCGTCGCCGAGGACGAACGGATCGAGCGAGTTGGCCGAGGTCGCGGTGTCTCCCGTGTCGATACGGAGATCGGTCGTGCCGCGCGGGATCAGACACCCCTCGTCCGCGGTCCCGTCGCAGTCGTTGTCGAGCCCGTCGCAGCGGGTCTCGGTCGCCTGGTAGGTCGCCGGCAGATCGCAGCGGAAGCCCATCGCGCCGCGGCACGTCGGCGTCCTTGAGGCGCACACGCCACGGGTCTCGGCGCACGACGGCACCGACGCGGCCGAGGGCACGGGTACTCCGTCGTCGATCGCGCCGTTGCAGTTGTCGTCGACGCCGTTGCAGGTCTCGGCGATCGGACCGACGGCGCCGCTGCAGCTGATCGCGCCGGCGCTGCACACCGTGCTGCCGTACGCGCAGCGGCCGACGTTCGATGCCCCACAGCGATCTCCCACGCCGGGCAGCGGCGTCTCGTCGGTGCGTCCGTCGCAGTCGTCGTCGTCGCCGTTGCAGAGCTCGGTCAGCGGGCTCGTGCCGCCGAGGCAGGTGAGCACCCCGACGACGCACGCGCGGACGCCAGGCTCGCACGAGCCCGTGGAGACGCCGCACGCGGTGCCTGCCATCGGATCGGCCTCGTCGACCCGCCCGTCGCAGTCGTCGTCGATGCGGTCGCAGTCGTCGATGCCGCCCGTCGGCACGCAGGCGTACTCGCAGCCGGTGCGGGGATCGCGATCGGCGTCGACGAAGCCGGGCTCGCAGTCGGTCGCGGGATCGAACGTGCACACGCCGCTGCCGCAGCGGGGGACGGCGTGGGCGAAGGCGCAGGCGACGCCGCACGCGCCGCAGTGCGCGACGTTCGAGCTCAGATCGAAGCCCTCGTCGATGTTGCGGTCGCAGTCGTCGTCGACGCCGTTGCACGACTCGGTGCCGGTGCGGGTGCAGTTGTACTCGCAGCCGTCGTCGGGCGATCCGTTGAGATCGACGTAGCCGGCGCGGCACCCCGAGGCGGTGCACACGCCGCCGGTGCAGGTGCTGTCGGCGTTGGGAATCGCGCACACGTTGCCGCACCGCCCGCAGTGGCCCACGTCGGCGTTCAGGTCGAAGCCCTCGTCCACGGTGCCGTCGCAGTCGTTGTCGACGGAGTCGCAGGCCTCGTCGCCCGTCGACAGACACCGGTACTCGCACCCGTTGCTCACGACGCCGTCGCGGTCGACGTAGCCGATCGCGCAGCGCTCGATGTCGCACTCGCCGAGGGTGCAGCCGGGATACGAGTTCGGGACGTTGCACTCGTTGGCGCAGCTGCCGCAGTTGCGCGGGTCGCCCTCGAGATCGAAGTCCTCGTCCGTCAGCCCGTCGCAGTCGTTGTCGACCGCGTCGCAGCGCTCTTCGCCGCTGGGCACGCAGCCGTCCGTGTTGCTCCGCGGGGCGTCGCGATCCGCGTCGACGCCGCCGCCGTCGACGAGCATGTCGTCGCCGCAGTTCTCGAAGCAGTAGGGCTCGACCGCGCAGCCCGAGAGCGTCGCCGCGCCCAGCGCTACGGCGCCCATCGCGACCGGCACCGCCCGGGCGGCACGCAGCGCGATGCGACGTCGCGAGAGCCCGAGGAGCAGCGCGAGCGCGCCCAGCAAGAGCAGCGGGCTGCTCGCTCGGCCGCTGCCGACCGCGCTGCACGAGCACGCACCGCCCGTCGCCAAGCCGCGCCGCGCGGGCTCCATCGCGGTCCCGGCGCTGCACGCGCCGCGGCTGCAGCTCGTCCCGCTGGGGCAGCTCACCCCGGTGCAGGGATCGCTGACGCAGCTGTCGCCGACGCAGATGCGGCCGCGCCCGCAGCGCGGCGAGCACGCATCCAGCACGCACGCACCGTCGACGCAGCTGTGGGCGAACGGGCAGGGTCCGCACGCGTCCTCGACGCACGCCCCGTCCTCGCACGCCGTGCCGTTCGGGCAGGGCGAGGTGCATGCGCGCTCGCAGTCGCCGTCGCGGCAGAACTCGCCCTCACCGCACGTGACGCCGGTGCAGGGGTTGGCCTCGCACTGCGGGGTGCCGCCCGCGCTGAGCACGCAGCGATCGCCCGGCGTGGGGCACCCGCGACCGAAGCAGTTGTCCTCGGTGCAGCCGCCGCGGATGCAGACGAAGCCGGGCGTGCAGGTGATGTCGTCGCACAGGTTGGTGCAGGCGCCGGTGTCCGGGTCGCAGACCTCCTCATCCGACGCGCACACGACGCCGTTGCACGGCCCTTCGACGCAGTAGCCCACCACGTCCGGCGGCTCGGCGAGGCTGGTGTCGCAAAGCGTCCCGATGGGGCAGGGGAACTCCGTGTCCATGCAGGCCTCGCGGCACGCGCACTCGCTCGCGATGCACGCGCCGCCGGGGCAGAGCGCGCCGTCGGCTTCCTCGTCGACGTTGCCGTCGCAGTCGTCGTCCAGGCAGTTGCAGATCTCGCGCGAGGTCGTGGTCGCGCCCTGGCACACGAGCGCGCCCGCGATGCACCGCACGTTGCCGTTGCCGCACACCACGCTGCCGTCGTTCGGGACGCCCGCGTCGAGGCCCGAGCCCGGACCGAAGCCGCCGTCCGCGAAGGGCAGACACGCCGCGCCGCCGCCGGGGTTGCCGTCGTCGATCACGCCGTCGCAGTCGTCGTCGCGGTTGTTGCAGACCTCGACCGAAGGAAGCGGCGCGTCGCAGCCCACGAACGAGCCGGCCTCGCAGCGCTCGGTGCCGACGCCGCACGCGGTGGAGCACGCGCGGGTGATCCCTTCGTCGACCATGCCGTCGCAGTCGTCGTCGAGGCCGTTGCACGCCTCGACGCCTGCGGCAGGCGCGCTGCACTCGCCGTAGGCGCCGGCGCGGCAGACCTCGAAGCCCGAGCCGCAGCTGTTGCTGCAGTCGCGGACCAGGCCCTCGTCGATGCGGGTGTCGCAGTCCTGATCGGTGCCGTCGCAGGTCTCGGTGGTCGGCAGGCGCGCGCTGCACGCGCCGTAGCTGCCGGCGGTGCACGTCTGGGTGCCCGCGCCGCACGCCGTCGCGCAGGTGCGGGTCAAGAGCTCGTCGACGCGCCCGTCGCAGTCGTCGTCGTCGCCATCGCACGCCTCGATCGTCGGCGTCGGCGCGCTGCAGCCCGCGAAGGTGCCCGCGATGCAGATCTCCGTGCCGCTGCCGCAGCTGTTGCTGCACGCCCGCGAGAGGCCCTCGTCGGTGCTGCCGTTGCAGTTGTCGTCGACGTTGTTGCAGGTCTCGGCGCTCGGCGTGCGCGCGCTGCACGCGCCGAAGCTGCCCGCGGTGCAGGTGCGGGTGCCCGCGCCGCACGCGGTCGAGCACGCCATCGTGAGCAGCTCGTCGACGCGTCCGTCGCAGTCGTCGTCGTCGCCGTCGCAGGTCTCGGGGCGAGGATCGCAGAGCGGCACGAGGCCGGTGCCGCGCACCAGCATGTCTTCGTAGTCGTTGTCTCCGCCGCGGAAGAGGTCCTCGAAGCCGAAGTAGTACGTGTCCGCGAACGTGACGCTCTCGTAGACCAAGAAGTGCACGAAGTCGCCGTCGTCGTTGAGCGCGGCGGAGGTGAAGTAGATCCGGTTGCCGGTGTCGAGGCGCCCGCCGCAGCTGTCGTTGAGGTTCGCGGTCGTCGGGTTGCAGCCGACGTTCGCCGTGCAGTACGGCGCCGACCCGTTGAACGCTCCGTCCTCGCGCGTGGCGTCGAGGCGCTCGGGGGTGCGGAGCCAGAAGCCGATGGGCCGGCCGGGCGTGAAGCCGGGCATCGTCTCGAAGTCGACGTTCACCGTACGCGTGGTGGCGCAGGGGCACGCGCACGTCGCGGTGGTGCGGCATCCGAAGATGGTGAAGAGGTTGGCGGGGTTGGTGACGTCGGTGCCGACCCAGTACCAGCCAAACGAGTTGCGGA
>CAYZQM010000026.1:28170-39655 GCA_964480175.1 uncultured Sandaracinaceae bacterium | reverse complement strand
GCACGCCGAAAGCCGAGCGGTCGTGGTATCCCTAGCGTCCGGCGCGCCGCGCCGCGCAAGGAGGCTCCCATGACCGATCAACCTGGTGGTTTCGCCCCGCTCACCCCCGTCGGTGGTCCCAGCCTCGAAGAAGAAGAGCGCGCGATGAAGAGCGGCCGCCGCCGCGCGCTCGCGGCCGGCGCGTTCGCGGTGCTCGCCTCCCTCGGGGCGCTGGGCTGGTACATGAGCACCGGCGGCGAGAACGAGTACGCCCAGGTGGGCCAGCAGATCAACGGGATGCGCAGCGGCCACTTCGACATGTTCTGGTCGTGCGCGCTGCCCCGCGAGGACGTCCGCGACATCGACACCGCGGCCGAGCTCAAGGCCGCCATCGGTCGCTTCGCGGCGAACGCGGGCTACAGCCGGATCATCCGCACCGAGTGCTTGGTGCACCTCGACGAGCACCGCGCGCCGCTCAACGCGCTCATCGCGCCGCCCGAGCTCGCCGCGCCGATCGCCGAGCTCAGCGCCGCGCTGACGGCGCTGCGGACGGCGTGGGACGCGTTCCTCGAGTACCTCGATCGCCCCGACATGCACTTCGACGCGGAAGATCCCGAGGCCGATGGCCTCCTCACCGCCGTGGTGCGCGGCTGGTTCGACTACCGCGTCGCCTTCGGCCACGTCAACGACGCCGTCCGCGAGCACCTCCCGGAGTGAGCCGAGCGCCTTCGTCGGAAGGCAGCCCCAACCCATGCGCATCGGAATACTGAGTCGAGGTCAGGCGAGCTTCTCCACGAAGCGCCTGATGGAGGCGTGCCGCGCCCGCGGGCACTCGTGCGAGGTCCTCGACACGCTGATGTTCTCCGTCGTGGTCGAGGAGGGGCGCTCGAGCCTGCTCTACCACAACCGCCCCTTCGTCGGCTTCGACGCGGTCATCCCCCGCATCGGCGCCTCGATCACGTTCTACGGCACCGCCGTGGTGCGGCAGCTCGAGCACATGGGGGTCTTCGTCCTCAACACGTCGCACGCGATCAACGTCGCGCGCGACAAGCTGCGCGCGCTGCAGCTGCTCTCGCGACACCAGGTGCCCTTCCCCGCCACCGTGTTCGTGCGCGGCGGCGACGAGGTGCTCACCGCGGTCGAGCGCGTCGGCGGCGCGCCCGTGATCGTGAAGCTCGTCGAGGGCACGCAGGGCGTCGGGGTCATCCTCGCGGAGACCAGCAAGGTGGCGCAGGCGATCGTCGAGACGCTCTCCACCGTGCAGAAGAACGTCCTCATCCAGAAGTTCGTCGAGGAGAGCCGCGGCCGCGACGTGCGCGCGTTCGTGGTGGGCGGCCGGGTGGTCGCCGCGATGCGCCGCACCGCGCTGGGCGACGAGTTCCGGAGCAACGTGCACCGCGGCGCCCGCGCCGAGGGCATCGCGCTCTCGTCCTCGTACGAGACGGTCGCGCTGCGCGCCGCGGAGATCATGGGCCTCGAGGTCGCGGGCGTGGACATGCTCGAGGGCAAGGACGGCCCGCAGGTGATGGAGGTGAACTCCTCGCCCGGCCTCGAGGGCATCGAAGGCGCGAGCCAGATCGACGTGGCGTCCGCGATGATCCGGCACCTCGAGACCGTCGTCGACGAAGGCGCGGTCGGCCCCGTCCTGAGCGAGCGCGCGGTCGTCTCGCACGGTCTCTTGCTCGGCGAGCTGAGCATCGGCGACAAGCTCTCCGGCAAGCGGATCGGCGACGTGATCCCCGACGGCGTCCGGGTGCTCTCGTTGATCCGACGCGGCCGCGCCAACGAGGCCCCCGAGCGCAGCGCGGTGCTCGCCGCGGGCGACGTCCTCGTGCTCTACGGGCCGCCGCTTCGACTGCGCGCGCTCGGCGCGCCGATCACCCCGCAGCCCACCGCGCGGAGCACGACGCCTTGAGCGAGGGCGAGGCGCGCAGGTCCATCCCACCGCAGCTGCTCGAGCACGTCGAGGAGCTGCGCGGCGTGGACGTGGCGCGCACCGTCCTTCGCAACGCGTTCGGGCTCGAGCTCGCGCTGATCGGCCCCGAAGGTCCGTCGGCGCACATGCGCGGCGGCGTGATGACGGGATCGAGCGAGGTGTGCCGCTCGGTGCTCTTCTCTCGCGACGGCTTTCGACGCTGCGACGCGTTCTACCGCAGCGTGTGCGCCGATCCGCCGCCGACGGGCGCAGCGCCGTGTCACCTCGGGCTCGCCGCGCTGAGCGTGCCGGTGCCCACCGACGAGCCGCTGGGCCTGCGGGTCGTCGCGTCCGGCTTCTCCGCGACGCACCTGCCGGGCTGCGTGCCGGTGGATCCGCCGCGCCTCGCGAGCGCGCTCTTGGCGCTCGATCCCTCGATGGCCGACGCGCAGGAGCCGGTGCGGAGCCTGCCGGTGATCCGCGGCGATCGGGTCGAGACCGTGCGCCACCTGCTCGTCGCCGCGGCGACCGAGATCGCGGTCGCGCTCGACGAACGCCTCCGCCGCCAAGACGCCGTCACCGGCGCGGCGAGCGGCCTCTACGGGATCCTGGGCACGTCGCCGAAGATGCTCGAGACGTTCGAGCTCTTGCGACGCGTGGTGCGCTCCGAGGCGCCCGTGCTGATCAGCGGCGAGAGCGGCACCGGCAAGGAGCTCTTCGCGCGCGCGATCCACGACAACGGCCCGCGCAAGGCCGGGCCCTTCGTGGCGCAGAGCTGCGCCGCGCTCGACGAGGGCACGCTCGAGGCGACGCTCTTCGGCCACGTGAAGGGCGCGTTCAGCGGCGCGGTGCGCGGCAACGACGGTCTCTTCGGCGCGGCGCACAAGGGCACGCTCTTCTTGGACGAGGTCGCCGAGATGTCGCCCGCCATGCAGACCAAGCTGCTGCGCGTGCTGAGCGACGGGCACTACATGCCCGTGGGCGCCACCACGACGAAGGTCTCCGACGTCCGCATCGTGACCGCGACCCACCGCGATCTGAGCGCGATGGTGAAGGAGGGCGCGTTCCGCCAGGACCTCTTCTATCGCCTGCACGTGATCGGGATCCCGCTGCCGCCGCTGCGCGAGCGCACCTCGGACTTGCGGCTGCTCACCGAGCGCTTCCTCGCGGAGACCGCGCACGCGCCCGCCAAGATCGGCGAGGCCGCGTGGCGCTGTCTCTCGCGCTACGAGTGGCCCGGCAACGTGCGCGAGCTGCGCGCGGAGGTGCAGCGCTGGGGCGTGATCGCGAGCGACGCCACCGAGGTGCGGCCCGAGCATCTCTCGCCTGCGATCCGCGAGGCCGGTGGCTTCAACACCGCCGAGGGCGAGGCCGCGCAAGAGGCGGCCGAGGGGCGCGGCAGCCTGGCCCAAGCGATCGAAGAGCTGGAGCGCAGCCTCCTGCTCCAGGGGCTCGAGCGCACCGCCGGCAACCGCACGCGCCTGGCCAAGGAGCTCGCGATCTCGCGCACCACGCTGAACGAGCGGCTCAAGCGCTTCGGCCTGGGATGAGACGCCGCGCGTTCGCGGCGGGGCTCGCGGCGGCGATGATCGCGAGGCCCGCGCGTGCGCAGAGCGCGCTGCGCATCGCGCTCTTCGACGGCCCCGGGATCGGCGCCGAGGCGCTCGCTGCCGCCACGCGGTCGATCGAAGCCGCGGGCATGCAGGCGCACCCGATGGCGCCCGACGCGTTCGCCGCAGGCGCTGCGAGCGCGTTCGACGCGATGCTCTTCACCGGCGGTCGCGGCTCGCTGCAAGGACGCGCGCTCGGTGCGGTGGGTCGCGAGGCCGTACGCACCGCCGTGCGCTCCGGCGTCGGCTACGTGGGCATCTGCGGCGGATCGTTCCTCGCGATGCAGGGCGAGGAGGCCTTCCACAAGCTCGCCATCGTCGCGGCCCGCCACGCGACGGGCGATGCGTGGATGCGCGGCATCGGTCCCGCCTCCGTCGTCCCCGAGGACGGCAGTGCGCCCGTCACCCTGCACTACGCCAACGGCCCGCTCATGGCGCCGGAGCGCGTGCCTTCGCTCGCTCCTCCGGTGGTGCTCGCGCGATACGGCACCGACTTCGCGCTCCCCGAGCACGACACCCACCCTGGCGAGATGATGGGCGCACCCGCGGTGCTCGACGCGCGCTACGGGGACGGGCGGGTGCTGCTCTTCAGCCCGAACCCGAACCTGGCGCCCGCGCACGATGAACTGCTGGTGCGCTCGCTACGCAGCGTCGCGCGAGGCGGCGACGAACGCGCATCGACCTGGCGCGCGATCTTCGGCGACTGAACTCTCGTACGCTCAGAGACGTGAACGTGATCGTGATCGTGGTCGTGGTCGTGACGAATCGGTCGATCAGCGCGGCTGACAAAGCCGTCCACGTCCACGTTCACGAACGTTCACGACCACGTTCAGGTTCACGTTCACGTTCACGCGGTCGCGAGCGCTGGACGGAACAGTGACTCGGGATGGATCAGTGGACCGCGCCTTCCATGCTCGGGGCCGAGGGCAGGCCGGGCAAGGTGCGGGGGCGGATGCGATCGCGCACCGCCGGGGGCACCTCGAGCGCGCGGCCGGGGACGGGGCCTCCGGGCGTGGGCGCGACGGCCGCCTCGGGCGCGGGCTCCGGGGGCGCGGGCGGCGCCTCGAAGGTCACCCGACCGAAGCGCGCAGGAACGTGGAAGTCGCCCTCCATGGTCGCCGACCAACCGGCGCTGCGGCTGCCCGCACCCATCAGGTCCATGACGTAGAGGTTCATGCGCCAGGTGGAGCCGGCGGCGGGCGCGCTCGCGGGCGCCATGTCGCCGTGGCTGAACGCGGCCCACGGGATCAGCATCTCGACCGTGTAGCGGGTGTCCGCGGTGTCGTCGTTCAGCGTGCCGACGAGCGCGACGCCAGGGCTGCCGATCTGCGCGTCCCAGTCGGCGTTGCCGATGGGCGCGGGCACGCGGCGGCTGTCGTAGTGCGTGTCGAAGACGAGGCCGTTCGGCGCGACCTGGATCTCGAAGTAGTCCTCGCCGTTGCCGTCGGGGTCGATCATCAGCTCGATGCAGTCCTGCTCCCAGAGGTGATCGTCGTGCGCGGTCGAGGTCGCGCGGAGCGTGGTGTCCGCGACCTCGAAGCCGACGTACATCCCGCGCTCGTCCCAGAGCAGGCGCGCGGCGGCGTTCAGGCCCGAGGCCGAGCCGTCCATCGTGTTCACGAAGGCCGCCGGTGTGGCGGTGTTCCAGTCCGCCTCGTCCAGCGTCCCGTCGAGCGTGATCGCCCCGGTCGTGTGCGGCGCGCGCATCGCGGGGATCGCCACCGTCGGAGGCGCTGCAGCGCCAGGGGCCTCGGCGCCCGCGAGCCGGCGCACCGGGATCGTCGCGGCCTCGGCGCGGTTCTCGCCGTCCGACGGTCCGCTCACGACCTCCATCCGGCTCTCCTCGCCCTCGCGCCAGAAGCCGAGGAAGAAGTACGCGCGATCGGTGGCCCAGTCGGCGGGCAGCTCGAGCACCTGGCGATCGGCGATCCACTCGCCGCCGCGCCAGCGATTGGCCGGGTAGCCCGAGCGAATCGGCGCGTTGGTCACGGTCTCGCCGACGCCGTCGGCGTTGCGGACGCTCTCGCCCTCGCCGTCGTCGTCGATGTGCGTGAAGAGGAGCCAGCCGCCGCCCACCGAGCGCTGGGGCTGCCAGTACCAGGTGATGGTGAAGGGCTCGCCCGGCGTGATCTCGTCCGCCGAGGTGTCGTAGCCGATCAGGCGGATGCGATCGCCGAACTGGATGTCGAGCGGGTGATCGGGCGTGGGCGCTTCGTCGAGGAGGAACTCGGACAGCTCGCGGCGCTCGTCGGGCGAGAGCTCGGGCGCGTCGTCGACGCACGCGACGGCCGGCAGGACGAGGAGCGCGGCCCACACGAGGGCGAGTGAGGGACGGAAGCGATCATCAAGGTGGGTCATCGACGTGATCCTCTGCGGGCCTACTTGCGCGACTTCTTGCGCGCTTTTTTCTCGTTCTTGCGCTGCTGCTTCTTGGCCTTCTTGTCGACGACCCGACCCTTGGTCGGTGCCGCGGAAGGCCTGCCCCCCATCATCCCCTGCATCATGTTCTGCATGCCGGCCATGCCGGGCATGCCGCCCATGCCCTGCATCTGCTGCAGCTGCTCCATCATGCCGGGCGGCAGACCGGGGATCCCCTTGCCCTTGCCCTTGCCGTCGCCCGCGACCGCCGCCTCGAGCAGCTGATCGGCGAGCGAGGCCATCATCGGGTTCTGCTCGAGGCCGCTGGTGCGCACCGCGTCCTTGAGCTTGGAGGCCATCGCCATCTGCTTCATCCCGGGGATGCGCGAGAGCAGGCCCGCCTGCTGGCCGATGTCGCCCATCATCTGCTTCATGAAGGCGAAGCGCTGGAGGAGATCGACGACCTCCTTCTCCGTGCGACCGCAGCCCTTGGCGACGCGGACGATGCGCTTGGGCTCCTTCGCGAAGAGATCCGGCAGCAAGCGCTCGCGCTTGGTCATCGAGGACACGATGGCCTCGGCGCGCTTGAGCTCCTTGTCGTCGACCTGGAAGCCCTCGGGGACGCTGTCCTGGAAAAACGGCAGCTTCTCGAAGATCGACTGCAGCGGGCCCATCGACTGGAGCGTGCGGATCTGCTCCATGAAGTCGTGCAGGGTGAAGTTCCCCTGCAGCATCCGCGCGGCGTCTTCCTCCGCCTTCTTCTCGTCGACGACCCCCTCGAAGTCCTTCATCAGGCCGACGATGTCGCCGAAGCCCAGGATCCGACTGGCCATGCCGTCGGCCCGGAACTCCTCGAGCTTGTCGAGCCCCTCGCCGGTGCCGACGAACTTGATCGGCGCGCCCGTGACCTCGCGGATGGAGAGCGCCGCGCCGCCGCGGGCGTCGCCATCGAGCTTCGTCATCACGAAGCCGGTCAGGCCGAGGCGCTGGTGGAACGCGGCCGCGGTCTTCACCGCGTCCTGACCGATCATGGCGTCGACCACCATGAAGACGTTCTCGGCCTTGGTGAGCGACTTGATCTCGCTCAGCTCCGCCATGAGCGGCTCGTCGATCGCAAGACGACCTGCGGTGTCGAAGAGGATCGTGTCGCGCTTGAGCTTCTTGGCGTAGTCGATCGCGTTCTTGCAGATCGTGACCGGGTTGCCGCCGGGCTCTGCGTAGACGGGGATCGAGAGGCGCTCGCCGAGGACCTGGAGCTGCTCGATCGCGCCGGGACGCTGCACGTCGGCGGCGACCAAGAGGGGCTTCTTGCCCTTGCTCTCGAGCAGGCGCGCGAGCTTGCCGGACGTGGTCGTCTTACCCGAGCCCTGAAGGCCCACCATCATGATCCCGGTGGGCGCGGGCTTGGGCGCGTAGGTGACGAAGGGGCCGTCGCTCTCCTGCGACATCATCCCCACGAGCTCGTCCTGACACGCCTTGATGAAGCGCTCGGCCGGGCCGACGCGCAGCTTCTTGCCCTTGCTCTCGACCTCGTTCTGGATGGTCTCGCCGACCACCTTCTCCTTCACCCGCCCGAGGAAGCGTTTGACCACGCCCAGCTCGACGTCGGCCTCGAGGAGCGAGAGCCGGACGTCGCGGAGCGCGGGCTCGAGGTTCTCCTCGGAGAGCTCGGTCAGGCCGTTGAGGCGGTTGCGGGCGGCTCGAAAGCCTTTGGTGAGTGTCTCGAACATGCAGGCGCGCCGTCGCCCTCCTCACGGAGAAGAGCCTTGCCGGGACGGCGGGTTAGCACGCACAGGCGCCGTAGGGCAACGCCGCCGGGCAAGGCCCCCCAGCCTCCGTTCCCCATCGTGAACGTGGTCGTGGTCGTGGTCGTGAACGTGAACGTGAACGAAAGCAGGGCCCGCGACCTCCACCCGGGGCCACCCCTCAGGCCGGCCCCGCCTCGTTCCGGCCTCCCCACCGCCGGGTGAAGCCCCGGAACACGTCGCCGCTCATCACGCCCAGCGTGTTCAGGCGCACCCCCTGCGACAGATCCGGCGCCTCGCCCCGCGCGATGCGGCGCATCTGCACGTTGCACCAGTCGGTCTCGCCCTGCCCCTCCATCGCCGCGATCCCCAGCTTGGGGATCTCAAACGGTCGGGCGGCGGCCGTCGGGCTCGCGAGCAGCGCGTTGGCGACGTCCGGCTGCACGCAGAACGGGCGCGCGATCCCGATCACGTCGACCGCGCCGCTCGCCAGCGCCTCGTCCATCGCGGGTCGCGAGCGAAGGCCCCCCGTGAGCATCAGCGGGAGCGAGGTGACCCCGCGCGCGAGCTTGGCGAAGTCCAGGAAGTACGCCTCCCGCGCGCTCCGCCTCGGCGCGCCGTCCTCGTCGTAGCCCAAGAGCGCGACGCTCTCGTAGTTGCCGCCCGAGATCTCCAGCAGATCGATCCCCTCGCGCTCGAGCAGCCGGATCACGGCGAGCGCGTCGTCGTTGTCGAAGCCTCCGCGCTGGAAGTCGGCGGAGTTGAGCTTCACCGCGATCCCGAAGCGCGACCCCACCTTCGCGCGCACCCGCCGGATCGCCTCGAGCAGAAAGCGCGCACGCGCAGGGAGATCTCCGCCCCATCCATCCGTCCTCTGGTTGGTGAGCGGCGAGAGGAACTGCGAGATCAAGTAGCCGTGCGCGCCGTGGATCTGCACGCCGTCGAGCCCCGCGCGCTGGGCCAGCGCCGCGGCGCCGACCATGCGCGCGAGGATGTCTTCGATCTCGGGCTCGGTGAGCGCGCGCGGCTTGCCGAACGCATGCATCACCTTCACCGCGGCGACCGCCGACGGCGCGACGGGCTTCGGGTGCACGAAGAGGTTGGTCTGCCTCCCCGGGTGGCTGAGCTGCGCGTAGAGCGCCGCGCCGCCCGCGTGGCTCGCTTCGGCGAGGCGCTTCACGGAAGCGACGTCGGTGCGCGCGTCGAAGACGACGTTGCCGATCCGCTCGAGGTAGCGGCGATCGACCATCACGTTGCCGGTCAGGAGCAGACCCGGCCCACCCCTCGCCCACGCGCCGTAGAGCGACACCAGGGCGTCGGTCGGATCCCCCTCGGGACACATCGCCTCGGTCATGGCGGCCTTGGCGATGCGGTTCTTCAGGACGACGCCCGAAGCGAGCGTGAGCGGTGTATCGATCATGGGCGCCGAGGATAGCGGCGGGCGCGTGACCGAGGCGTGCGCTCCGGTGAACAAGTGCTGCGGACCGCCGCGCGTGACCTACCGCGCGACTCGCAGCCTCAAGGGCGCGCGATGCAGCAGCCCAGCACGCACGCCTCGCTCGCGCTGCACTCGGCGCTCGTGCGACAGGTCGGCTCGCCATCACCACAGGATGTGGTGCAGTCGTCGGGCAGCGCGACGCGACCCGGGCACCACTCGCATCGCTCGCAGTCGTTCAGGCACCAGCTCGCCTGCACGCACGGCGGACACGCGCCTTCGTCGTCGAGCGCCGCGAGCGTGCATCCCTCGGCGAGCACCACCGAGCGCGTGAGATCCCCGCGCTCGACGAGACAGCAGCCGAAGCAGTCGCAGCCGTTGGGCACCAGCGGACGACACGCGTCCGCGCACTCGTTCTGCGCATCACACGTGCCGCAGCTCGCCGGGACGCCGTCGGCCCGGCACGACGCGGGATAGCGGCAGCCCTCGTCGGCGCCCTCGTTCGCGTCGAAGAAACAGTCGATGCAGACGTCGGCGCGCAGCGGGCCCATGCCGAGCCCGGCCTCGTCGTCGTCGAGCGCGGACGTGCAGCCCGTGTCGAGGCCGTCGATCGTTCCGTCCCCGTCGTTGTCGATTCCGTCCTCGCAAGCGCAGGCCCGCCCTCGGCACGCGTTCGAGCTCACGTCGATGCGCTGCGCGTCGAGCAGCTCGACGTCGAGGCGTCCACACGCCGAGCACAAGAGGACACAACCGAGCAAGCAAGCGCGCACGGGCCGAGGATGGCAGACGAGCGGCGGCGCGGCCCGCGTCCCGCGCTATGACCCGGCGTGCGCTCTCTCCGAGGTCCGCTCCATGCCGCGTGCTGGGCGACGCTGCTCGCCACCTCACCGGTCGCGGCGCAGGACGCGTGCCGGGACGACGGCGCGGTGCGCGTGAGCGTCGAGGACGAAGGCGATCGACCGACGGCCGACGCGATCGCGCTGCTGCTCGCCACGGCGCCGAGCGGAGTGCGCGCGTGGGAGGTGGATCTGGTGGGTCCCCGGGTGATCGCGCGACACACCGCGAGCGGGGAGCGCTTCGCGCGCACCCTCGCCCCCGAGAGCAACGCCTACGATCGCGCGCTCGCGACGATCGAGCTCCTGAACGCGGCGCGGGCCGCCGCTTGCACGGGAGCCGCACACGACACGCCGAGCGCGCCGCCCCCTGCGCCGCCGCCCGAACGTGCACCTCCCCCGCAGGCCGCGGCGCCGACGACCACGGTCGCGCTGATGGCGGGGGTGCGCTTCGACGCGGACCCCGACGGACCGTGGATGCTGCGACCCGCGCTGCAGCTCGATCTCGGTCTGGTGCGCGGCGGCGTCGCGCACCTCGTGCTCGGCGTGCAAGCGAGCGGCTTCGGGGTGTTCTCGCGCACGGCCGAGCAGCCCGACCTCGCCGTGCGCTACGAGCGTCACGACGTCGCGCTCGAGATCGGCGCGGCGCTCGCGCTCGATGCGATCACCCTCTCGCTGCGATTCAGCGGCGGCGCGACGGTTCGCGACGTCACGGCGCGAGACGACGACGTGGCGCGCGCGCACCGGCTGGACGTCGGCGCGACCCTCGGCGCGGTCGTCGCGCTCCGCATCCCGCTGGTGGGTCCGCTGGGGCTCGGGCTGCGCGGCGAGGTGATCGGCGTCCCGGAGCCGATCACCTACCGGGAGATCGGCGAGCGGGTGATCACCGAGAGCGACGTGCGCCGCGCGTCAGTGCGCGAGCCTGCGCTCGGCGGCGCGCGCCTGCGGCGTGCCCGGATAGCGCTCGATGATCGCGGTCGCCGCCGCCCGAGCGCCCGCGGTGTCCCCCCGCGCTTCAGCGAGCTCGAGCCCGAGGAACGCAGCCTCCGCGCCGAGCGCGCCCCGGCGATGACGCCGCGCGTGCAGCGCCAGCGCCGTCCGCGCAGCATCGAGTGCGCCCGCGTCCAGCTCGAGGCGCGCCCACCGCAGCGCAGCCGACTCACTCGAGGTGCCTGCACGCCGGAACGCCGCGCGCGCCGCCTCGAGCTCGCCGCTCCGGTACAGGCGCTCGGCCGCGATCGCGAGCGCGACCGGATCGACGCGCTCCGCAGGCGCGGTCTCTTCGGACCCCTCGTGCACCGCGCCGCGATCCGCGCCGTCGATCGCCCCATCGCTCGCGCCGTCGCTCGCGCCATCGCCGCTCGGGTCATCGATCGCCTCGACGATCGTCGGCTCCTCGAACGCGGCGCGCAGCGCCTGCAGCGCGGCCTCGTCGGCGCGCTCCACGGTCACCCGGTCCGCGCGCGCAGTCGCCACCTCGCCGCCGTCGATCGCGATCGGCGCGCCGGGCGACCCGACCGTGTGCAGCTCGACGTGACCCTCCGCGACCCGCACCGAGACCTCTTCCTCGTCCCCCCGGGTCACCGAGAACAACGTCCCCGTGACCCGCA
>CAYZQM010000026.1:14857-28120 GCA_964480175.1 uncultured Sandaracinaceae bacterium | reverse complement strand
GACGATCAGCTCTCCGTCGCCGAGGTCGTCGGCGCGCACCACCACGGTCCCCTCCTCCAGCGAGAGCTCGGTGCGGCAGGGCGCGCGCTCGCCCAAGCGAACGCGGGCCCCGTCCGCGCGCACGACGCCGCGCGCGCCGAGCGACCAGGGCCCTTCCCCCTCGAGGGCGTCGCTGGCCACGGGGTCCCACGCGGCGCAGCGCGCGGGCGCGGGATCGACGCCGGCGATCGAAGCGTCCTCTCCCTCGGACGGCGCGCCGAAGATCCACGACGCGGCCTGCGGCGACGCCACGAGCCACAGCGCCGCCGCGGCTGCGAGCCCGGCGGTGACGACCCCGATCACCCGCATGCGCGCCCGCCGCGCGAGCTTTTGCCGCGCGCCCTCGATCACGCGCGCACGCGCGGTGTCGTCGAGCGACACGTGGGGCTCGGCGTCTGCCAGCGCCCTCAGCTTCGACCGCATCCGTTCGTCGAGCGCTTCGCGATCCGTCATGGCTCCTCCACCAACTCGGCGAGCAAGGGGTCGGCGGCGGCGTGCCGCTTCAAGTGCTTCTGCGCCCACCAGATGCGCGAGCGCGTCGCGGAGACCGACGCGCCGGTGAGCTCCGCTATCGCCGCGGGCTCCATGCCCTCGAGCGCCCAGAGGAGCAGCGCGACCCGATGGTCCTCGCTCAGCGCCTCGAGCGCGCGACGGAGCGCGGCGACCTGCGCGCGCTGGTGCGCGAGCCCCTCCACGCCGGGCTCGAGGGCGGGCGGCTCGAGCTCGGGCATCGGCATCTTGCGCCGGTCCCACGCCGAGCGACGCATCGCGCGTCGCGCGACCTGCACGGTGATGCCCCCGACGAAGGTGGAGAACTGGCTCTCGCCGCGGAAGCGCGAGAGCGAGCGCATGAGCTCGACGAAGACGACCTGCACCAGGTCTTCGAGATCCTTGCGCGGGCCGAGGAGGCGTCCGAGCAGGCGCTCGACCTTGGGGAGCTCCTCGCGCGCGAGCGCTTCGAGCGCGGCGGGCTCGCCCGCCTGGGCCCGCTTCACGAGAGCGCTGGAGTCCGTCACGGCGCGCGACTGTACGCGCAACGAACGACACAGGCCCGCATGACCGGTCCAGTCACGCGAGCCTGCTTCGGTGGTTGCGAGCGCGGTCACTCCCCCTCTGTCGCCGCAACCGCTCGGCGCGCCGAAGGGGGATCGCGATCACATCAAGATCGACTGACAGCAACCCGTGATGCAGTAGTAGTCGGGCCCGCACTCGGCATCACCGGGCAGACCACACGGCTGCTCCCCGAAGCGGCAACGAAGGTCCGGCATGCCGCCGTCGTAGTTCGGCACGTCCGTCATGCCGGCGTCCGGCGGGAAGCAGTCGGGCGGCAGCGTCTCGCGGCCCACGCAGAGCTCGCACCGACCGCAGTCGTTGAAGCAGTCGGCCACCGGCGTGCACGGCGGACACGCGGCCGGATCGTCGATGTCCTCGAACGTGCAGGTGCCCTCGCCGTCCGATCCGAGCGCGCCGATCCACACGAAGCCGTCGCTGCCTCCGGGCCCCGTGCCCCGGAGCGCGTCGAACGTGCAGCAGCCGAAGCAGTCGCAGCCGTTCGGGGTGAGCGGCGAGCAGAACTCGTGGCACATGTCGGACTGCACATCGGGGCAGTCGCGCGTGCCGACGCGCGCCTCGTTGAACGCGCAGCCCGGGCCCTCGGGCGGGAAGTCCGGCGCGACCGCGAGCGGATCGCAGCGGTGATCCCAGTGGCAGTCGTCGTTGCCCGGACCGTTGCCGAAGTCGAAGTAGCAGTCCGCAGCGCACGGCCCACCGGTCTCGCCGCCGATGCCCCCGTTCAAGCCGGGGCCTTCCGTGTTGTCGCAGGGACCGAGGCACTCGGGATCGTGGGAGTCCACCTGACCATCGCCGTCGTCGTCGGTGCAGTCACCACACTCGAGCACGTGGCCCGCGCACGCGGTGACGATGCAGGTCCACGTCGTCCCGCCGTCCTCGGTGATCACCACGCCCCCGTCGGCCCGGACCTCGCCGTCGGCCAGCGGGGCATCCATCGCCCCGCCCGGCGCGTCGATCCCCTCGGCGTCCAGGCCTCCTCCGTCCGCGCCGCCCGTGTCGAGGTCGGGATCGGTCGAGCAGCTGCAGCCTCCGAGGCCGAGCGCGCCAAGAGAAACGGTAAGGAATACGGTGAGGGTCGGGGCGGATCGTCGCATGTCGGCATGGGTCGCAGCACCGGCCCGCGGCGTTGAAAGGCCGAGGCCCTTGTTGGGCAACGCCACCTGGGATACGAGCGCCTCATGCTGGAGATCACATCGGTCATCGCCCGCGAGATCCTCGATTCGCGCGGCAATCCCACGGTCGAGGTCGAGGTCGAGCTCGACGAGAGCGTCGTCGGCCGGGCCGCCGTGCCCTCCGGCGCATCGACCGGATCGCACGAGGCCCTCGAGCTGCGCGACGGCGACGCTGCGCGCTACCTCGGCAAGGGCGTGCAGAAGGCGGTCGAGAACGTGATGGAGAAGATCGCGCCCGAGATCCTCGGGGGCGACGGCTTCGATCAGGCGGGGCTCGACGCGGCGCTGATCGAGCTCGACGGGACCAAGGCGAAGTCGAACCTCGGCGCGAACGCGATGCTCGGCGTCTCGATGGCGACCGCGCGCGCCGCGGCCAACGCGCTGGGCATCCCGCTCTACCGCTACCTCGGCGGCGCGCAGGCGCGCGTGTTGCCGCTGCCGCTCATGAACATCCTCAACGGCGGCGCGCACGCGGACAACGGCCTCGAGATCCAGGAGTTCATGGTGGTGCCGCACGGCTTCACCACCTTCCGCGACGCGCTGCGCGCGGGCGCGGAGGTCTTCCACCACCTCAAGTCGATCCTGAAGAAGAAGGGCCTGGCCACCAGCGTGGGCGACGAAGGCGGGTTCGCGCCGCGCCTGGACTCGAACGAGGCCGCGCTCGCAGTGACCCTCGAGGCGATCGGCAAGGCGGGCTACGAGCCGGGCAAGCAGATCTCGCTCGCGCTCGACTGCGCGGCGAGCGAGTTCTACGACGCCAAGACCAAGACCTACACCTTCGACAAGAAGCCGGTCGACGCCGCGGGGCTCGTGGGCATCTACGCGGAGCTCACGAAGAAGTACCCGATCATCTCGATCGAGGACGGCTGCGCCGAGGACGACTGGGATGGCTGGGCGCAGCTGACCAAAGCGCTTGGCGCGACGACGCAGCTCGTCGGCGACGATCTCTTCGTGACCAACGTCGAGATCTTCCAGCGCGGCATCGAGCAGGACATCGCGAACGCGATCCTCATCAAGGTGAACCAGATCGGGACGATCACCGAGACGCTCGACGCCATCGCGCTCGGCGCGCGGAACGGCTACCGCTCGATCGTGTCGCACCGCAGCGGCGAGACCGAGGACACGTTCATCGCGGATCTCGCGGTCGCCACCAGCGCCGGTCAGATCAAGACGGGCTCGGCCTCACGCAGCGATCGCATCGCGAAGTACAACCAGCTCCTGCGCATCGAAGAAGAGCTGGGCCAGAGCGCCCGCTACGCCGGCAAGTTCTGAGCTCTCGACGTCACCTCAATTGAGGTCGTTCGAGCTCGGGTTCTTGCGCTCGTTCAAGACGTGGATGAGCCCGCGGGCCTCGTTGGCCACCTCGGCCTCGGGCTGGCTGTCGAGGAAGCGCAAGAGGAAGCGCTCCGCGGCGGCCGCCTCGCCGCGCGCGTAGTGCGAGAGCCCGACGAGGTAGAGGCCGTCGGAGTCCTTCTCGTCGCGGTCGAGCAGCTCCCGTCCGATCTTGAGCGCCTCGGTGGGGCGCCCCTGCATGCGCATCGCGTGGCCCAAGCCGACGAGCGCGCCGGAGAACTGCGGCGCGACCCGCAGCGCCTCCACGTACGCCTTGGCCGCCTTGTCGAAGCGCCCGCGCTCGAAGTGGGCCGCGCCGAGGAAATAGAGCGCGTGCTCGTTGTCGGGATCGTCCGTCACCACGCGCTCGAGCTCCGCGATCGCCGCCTCGACCTCGCCCTCGCGCAGGAGCTCGGCGCCCTCTTGGGCCGCGTCCCACCGCGCCTCGGCGTCCTTGTCGAGGCCCTGCTTGGGCAGCGCGCCGTGGGCGGCCTCGGGGTTGGGATCGTCCTGCCAGTCGTCGTCGCTCGACATGGCGCGAGCGTGTTGCCGCCCTGGGTCGGGCGCAAGAGAGCGCGGCCGAACCCCTGTGCCATACTCGCCGCCCCGTGCTCCTGACCATCCCCTGCTTCAACGAAGAAGCCCGGCTCGACGACGAGAAGGTCGAGCGATTGCTGAGCGATCCCCGCATCGACGTGGTGTTCGTCGACGACGGATCGAAAGACGGAACGAAGGCGCGCTTGGACGCCATCGCCCAGCGGCACCCCGAGCGGGTTCGGGTGCATGCCTTGGCGCAGAACGCCGGCAAGGCCGAGGCCGTTCGTCAGGGGATGAACGTCGCGCTCGCCGCGAACGCGGAGGTGGTGGGCTACCTCGACGCGGACTTCGCGACGCCGCCCGAGGAGCTGCACTACCTGCTCGATGCGCTGGAGAACAGCGACGCCAAGGCGGTGCTCGGCTCGCGGGTGGTGCGCCTCGGCGCCGATCTGCAGCGCAACATGCGCAGACGGGTGCTGGGCCGCGCGTTCGCGGCGACGGCGTCGTCCGTGCTCGGGATCCCGATCTACGACTCGCAGTGCGGCGCCAAGCTCTTCCGCGACACCCGCGCGCTGCGCGTCGCGCTGAGCCACCCGTTCTCCTCACGCTGGGCGTTCGACGTCGAGCTGCTCGGCCGGCTCACGACGGGCACCGCCCAAGCCCCGCCGCTCTCGCAGACGGATCTGCTCGAGGTGCCGCTCCGACGCTGGGCCGAGGTCGCCGGCAGCAAGCTCGGACCGCAAGGCATGACGCGCGCGGGGATGGATCTGCTCGCGCTGCGATCGCGGGTGCAGCGGATGGGTCGAAGAGGCTTCTTCCCCGATCCGTGAAGAGCGCCAGGACCGAAGCCACGATCTCGATCTCGCTCCGTGCACGACGGCGTGCGGGCAGATCTTCGGCCGGTGTTCCCCCTGAGGAGCGAAGCGACGATTTGGGGGAACAGCCCGCCCGCAGCGCGTAGCGCGAGGACCGGGCGGATGGGGGCATCCACGGATTCGAATCTCTCGATCTCTCGATCTCTCAATCTCTCGATCTCTCGATCTCTCGATCTCTCGATCGCTCGAGATCGCTCGACCGCAGACAGGACCACGAGAGATCCTTCAGGGCGGGGTGGGCTCGGTCGTGGGATCCGCGCCTTCTTCGCGCGCCGCGAGCCGCCGGCGCAAGAGCGCGACCGTACGCTCCGCTTCCGCGAGCGAGTCGTTGGCCCGATCGCGGGTGCGCTCGGCGGCGTCGCGCGCTTCCTCGGCGCGCGTCCGCGCGGCGTTCGCCTCGCTCACCCGCGCCTCGGCCTCGGTGATCCGTCGGTTGAGCGACTCGATGGTCGCGCGGCTCTCGGCGAGCGACGCCTCGAGCTCGCGGCTGCGACCGCGCGCCGTCTCCAGCTCGGCCGCGGCCCGGCGCTCGGCCTCCGCCATCCGATCCTCGAGCCCCTCGGCCCGCAGCGACTCGGTCGCGAGCTGCGCGCGCACGCTCGCGAGATCGGCGTTGGTCCGCTCGAGCTCGCGTCGCACGTTCGCCTGCTCCGCGCGCGCCGTACCCAGCGCGCTGCGCGTGCTCGCGAGCTCGGCGTTCGCGGCGTCGCGCTCCTCGAGGATCGTGGTGACCCGATCCCGGAGGATGCTGATCTCGCCTTCGGCGGTCGCCAAGCGCGCGCTGAGGTCGTCGCGGGTCAGCCGCTCCTCGTCGTAGCGACGGCGCAGCGCCGCGTGATCCATCTCGACCGCCTCGCGCCGCGCCTCCTCGATGACCAGATCGGAGCTCACCCGCTCGACGTCGTCACGCGCCCGCGCGGCCTCGTTGCGCGCCGCGCGGATCTCGCGCTGGCTGATCTCCACCTCGCGCACGTAGACGTAGCCGAGCGCGCCGACGACGGTCAGCGCGATCGCGACGATCGGGAGCACGATGGACAGCATCCGGCGCCGCCGCTCGGCCTTCTCCTCGGGCTCGGTGAGGATGGTGAGCTCGTGCGCGAACTGCTCGGCGGTGGGGCGCTGCGCGGGATCGAGCGAGAGCCACCGATCGAAGTGGGGACGCAGGTAGAGCAGGTCGCTCCGGGTCAGCGCGGGCGGCGCCGTCCGCGAGCGCTTCTCGATGAACGCCTCGAGCGCGTTGCGCAGCGTGAGCGCGAGCGCGAACACGTCGGCGGGCGGCCCCACCTCGGGCGCATCGGGCTGCATCGCGTAGTGCGCGGCGACCTCGGGCGCGAAGTAGACCGGCGTGCCCCCGATCAGCGCCTCGTGCTCCGTCGCCGCGACCCCGAGGTCGAGCAGCACCGGCAGCGTTCCGTCGTCGTCGCCCGCGCCGTGGATGCGAGCGAGGAAGATGTTGTCGGGCTTGATGTCCTGGTGGCGAATCCCGCTGCCGTGCAGCGTGGCGAGCGCGCGCGCGACGGGCTCGAAGAGGCGCCGCGCCTCCGCGCGCTCGATGCCGTCGACCTTGCGCATGCGCTTCTCGAGCGTGTCGCCCTCGTACCAAGGCATCACGAACCAGAGGCGATCCTCGAACCAGCCGTGATCCTTGAAGTGCACCACCGAGGGATGAAAGACCGCGGCGATCAGCTTGAGCTCGCGCAGGTGATGTTCGCGAACCATCTCCGAGAGCGCGGGCTCGCGGAGGATCTTGAGCGCCACGACGTGCCCGGGTACGTCGCGATCCTCGGCGTAATAGACCTCGCCGAACGCGCCCGCGCCGACCTGCTTGGCGATGCGATAGCGACCGCCGATCACGGTGCCCGGCGCGAGACCGACCTCGAGCGACGCGCGCGCCCCCTCGCTCGCGGCGGGGTTCTTCGCGAGCGCGAACGCGTCGACCACGGCGACGGCGATCGAGTCGTGCGCGCTCGTGCGCCGCCCGTGCTCCTGCAAGAGCTCGCGCGCCCGGCTCACCGCACGACCCAGCGCGACCTGCACGTCGGCGGCGGGCTCGTCCAAGACGTACGCGATCTCGTCGACCGAGAGCTCGCGGGCCCAGCGCAGCTCGAGCAGCTCGGCGTCGTCCGCGTCGAGCCCCTCGCGCAGGCGCACCAGCGCTTCGCCGTACCCAGGCTTCGGCTTCAGCGGCGCGCGGAACGCGAGCCCCGCGCGCTTGGGTCGCTCGGCGCCCCGCGCCAGCGCGTGCGCCATCCGGTAGATCCGCGCCCGCGCCCCGGGGGGCCGCACCATCGCCTCGAGCGGCTCCGCATCGACCTGCTTCTTGAGCGTGGAGAACTGGCGCGCAGCCAGCTCGAGGTCGCCCGTCCGCAGGGCCAGGTACTGGCGCAGGCCCTCGGCCCAGGGGCCCAAGAGGCGTCGCCGCACCGCGCCCGGTGAGGTCGCGAGCAGCCCAGAGAGATCGATCGTCGCCACCGAGCGCGTCGCCGCCGAGCTCGTCGCCTCGTCCGGGCTCGGCACCTCGCCCGGGCTCGAGCCCACGCTCACGTCCAGCGCGCGCGGCGTGGGCGTGCCGAGCCCTTGGACCGTCGCGTTCGCTGGGGGCCGCTTGGCCTGAACGGCCGAAGGCTCACCCGCCTCCGCGCGCGCGCTCTCCGCGGCGCCGTCGCGCAGCGCGCCAGAGCGCGTCTGGCTGCTGCGTCCTGCCGCTTCCGAGTCGGTCGCCATGGTCGACGGAGCGTGCTCGCGCCCCTGCCCTTTCGCAACAAACGGGGGTCGCCGCCGTCGCGCGTCCGGGCCCGGCATGGCATACGCCGCGCGTGCTCGGTCCCCGCGCGTCTGCCCCGCTCTGCATCGCGCTCCTCGCGTGCGCCGCGTTCGGGCTGGGCGCGCCAGAGCGAGCGCAGGCCTACGAGGATCGCGCGTCGCTCAGCTTGGAGGCGGGCTACGGCCTGGTCGCGAGCGACGCGATGCTGCCGCAGCACGGCGTGGTGGGCGGCCTGTCCGTGGGCTTCGGCCTCTCGGACATCTGGGAGCTCCGGGTGGATGCGGCCTACAGCTACCACCCCGACGATCTGCACCGCGCCCGCGCCTCGGCGGAGCTGCTCTACGTCATCGACATCCTCACCGTCGTGCCCTTCCTCGGCCTGGGCGTCGGCTTCTTCTTGAGCGCGGATCCCCTCGACGTCCGCCCCGACCTGGATGTGCACGCGGTCGTCGGAGTCGACGTCCTGCTCGATCGCGACTGGACCGTAGGCCTGGTGGTGCGGCCCATCCTGCTGCCCGTGTCGATCGAGACTGACCCGCTCTACCTGACGATCACCGCGCGTGTGTCGTACCTGATCGATCTCTGATCGGGGCGTTCGTGGGCACCGCGCTCGCGGAGATCGGGTCGCGTCGCGGCGTTTTCGCGACGACCTGATCAGAGCGGGCACGGGCACGGGCGCGGGCACGGGCGCGGCGCTCGCGGAGATCTGGAAGCGTCTCGGCGTCCGCGGCGACGCAACGGCAACAGAAGCGGACGCGGCGGCGGCAACAGAAGCGGACGCGGCGGCGGCAACAGAAGCGGACGCGGTGACCGCGACCGAGACCGAGACCGAGACCGAGACCGCGACCGCTACCGCTACCGCTACCGCTACCGCTACCGCTACCGCTACCGAGACCGAGACCGAGACCGAGACCGCGACCGAGACCGAGACCGAGACCGAGACCGCGAATGCTACGGCAGCGGGAGCGGGTTCGGCCTTGCGCGCGCGGGATCGGTCTGTCACGGCTCGCCCCCGCTCATGTCTGCTCGCGAGCTCATCGTGCTGGGCACCTCCAGCCAGGTCCCCACCCGCTACAGGAACCACAACGGCTACCTGCTGCGCTGGGACGAGGAGGGCCTGCTCTTCGATCCGGGCGAGGGCTCGCAGCGCCAGATGATCTACGCCGAGGTGACCGTCACCCAGGTCACCAAGATCCTCATCTCGCACTTCCACGGCGATCACTGCTTGGGCCTCGCGGGCCTCTCGCAGCGCATCAGCCTCGACCGCGTGCCGCACGAGATCGAGGTCCACTATCCCGCGTCGGGGCAGCTCTTCTTCGAGCGCCTGCGGCACGCGTCGATCTACCACGACGTCGGCAAGGTCGCGGCCAAGCCCATCCGCGGTGAGGGCGTGATCCACAAGAGCAAGAAGCTCGAGATCTCGGCGCGTCGCCTGGATCATGCGGTCGAGACCTACGGCTACCGCCTCCGCGAGCACGACGGCCGCACGATGCTGCCCGAGAAGCTCGCCGCCGCAGGCGTGGTCGGTCCGCAGATCAAGGAGCTCATCAAGAACGGCTCGTTCGTGGTCGACGGCAAGACGGTGCTGCTCGACGACGTGAGCCTCTTCAAGGCGGGCCAGACGTTCGCGTTCGTGATGGACACCCGCATCTGCGACAACGCGGTCGCGCTCGCCGAGGGCGCCGATCTGTTGGTGTGCGAGTCGACGTATCTCTCGTCCGAGTCGCGCGAGGCCCACGATCACGGGCACATGACCGCGCGCGAGGCCGGCATCGTCGCGCGCGACGCGGGGGTCCGGAAGCTGGTCCTCACCCACTTCTCGCAGCGCTACGGATCGACCAAGCCCTTCGTCGAAGAGGCGCGCAGCGTCTTCGACGGTGAGGTCGTCGCGGTGCGGGACGGCGATCGGGTCGCGGTGCCCAAGCGCATCGGCGCCACCGACGACTGATCGATCGCGCTCGCGATCAGAAGGGGCCGAGCTCGGGGTGATCCTCGGGGCGGTCCCCTTCCGGGATCGGCAGCGCAGGCGCAGGCGGCTCGACCACCACCGCGCGCACCTCGATCTCGACGCGCACCGTCTCGCCCGCGCCCACCGTGGTGTGGGTGGCGGCCTCGGCGATCAGCGGGTGCCACGCGACGAGCTCGATGTCTTGGTCTGCGGGGACCTCGAGCGTGAAGTGGCCGCCCTCGGCGCTCAGCGTGTGGACCGGTGTTCCGAGCACCAGCACCTCGGTGCGACCACAAGGCGAGGTCACCGAGCACTGGAGCGTCGTCGGGCGCGGCAGATCGAGCTCGAACTCCCGCGCCTCCCCCGGCAGCACCGCCTGAAAGAACCCGCCGCCGCCCAGCGTGGGAAAGAACGGGTACACCAGGTCGTTGTGCACCCGCAGCGTGTCGCCCGCGGTGGCCATCACCACGGCGGGATCGAGCCGGCAGTCGCGGATGTGCACGTCGATCGCGCGGGGCTCGCCGCGCTCGGGCCAGTGGCTGCTGTCGCCGAGCGCCATCACGGGCACCAGGCTGAGCCCGCGGTCGTCGGCCATCGAGAGCGGCGACGCGTCGCGGTCGCTCATCGGCGAGCAGTCGTCGGGGATCGGCGTGCCGCCCTCCGTCGCGCCCATCGGATTGACTGCGTAGCGCGGCAGCTCGCTGTCCGCAGCGAGCCGGATGACCCCCTCGACGGTGCCCATCGACGGTCCGTCGGTGGTCTCGTCGCTGGATATCGGCGCTTCGTCGTCGTCGGCGCCGCACGAGCAGCCGGCCAGCAGGAACGCGAGCGACAAAGTTCGGAGAGGAGCGCGCATCGAGGGCCTCGGTCTGCCACGCACCGAGCGGCGAGGCCATCGTGGGTCGTCAGCGCGCGCCGACGTTTCCACAGCCGCCGCTCGAGTCGACCAGGCGGGGACGGAGGAGGTGCGGCTCAGCCCGCCGCGCCCGCCGCGAGCTCGAGGTAGCTCGCGGGCGACAGACCCATCTGGATCACGAAGTACGCGGAGACCACGATGGCCGCCGCGATGTACCAGCTGCGCATCGGCACCGCGATGGGCGCGCCCGCCTCGGGCTGCTTCATGAAGAGGAAGACCAAGACGCGCAGGTAGTAGTACGCGCCGATCGCCGAGGTGATGACCGCGAGGATCGCGAGCCAGAGCATCGCGCCGCCCGCCTGCACCGCCGCCATGAGCACGTAGTACTTCGCGAAGAAGCCCGCGGTGGGCGGGAAGCCCATGAGCGAGAGGATGCCGATCACGAATGGCACGGCGACCAGCGGGTTGCGGCGCCCGAGGCCCGCGAGGTCCTCGTAGCTCACCGCCTCCTTGCCGTTGCTGCCGGCGGCGATGAGCGCGCCGAACGCGAGCACGTTCGAGACCGTGTACGCGAGCAGGTAGAAGAGCACCGCCGTGATCGCGCTCTGCCCGACCTGGACCGCCGCGACGACGCCGACGAGGATGAAGCCGCCGTGCGCGATCGAGGAGTACGCGAGCATCCGCTTGACGCTCTTCTGCACGATGGCCGCGAGGTTCCCGACGATCATCGTGATCGCCGCGAGGACCGCGAGCACCGGCGGCCAGCCCGTGGCCGCGTTCGTCAGGCTCTCGTGGCCCACCGCGGTGTAGAGCACCCGCAGCAGCACCGCGAAGACCGCCGCCTTCACCACGACCGCCATGAACGTCGTCGCGGGCGTCGCCGCGCCCTCGTACGCGTCGGGGGTCCAGGTGTGGAACGGCACCGCGCTCACCTTGAAGCCCAAGCCGACGAGCACGAGCGCGAGGCCGAGGAGCACCAGCCTCAGATCCGCCTCGCCCGACGCGATGGACGCGCCGATGCCCGCGAGATCCGTGTGGCCCGTCGCGCCATAGAGCAGCGCGCCGCCGAACAGCAGGACCGCCGCGGCGAACGAGCCGAGGAGGAAGTACTTCATCGCGCCTTCGAGCGCGCGCGGGCTGAAGCGTCGGAACGCCACCAGGCCGTACACCCCGAGCGAGAGCACCTCGAGCGCGATGAAGAGCGTCAGCAGATCGGTCGCCCGACCGAGCGTCATCGCCCCGAACGCGCTGAACAACAGCAGCACGAAGAACTCGCCGCGCTCCAGGCCGTGCTCGCGCAGGTAGCCGCCCGCGAGCAGCGCCGCGAGCGACGCGCCCGCGCACACGGTGACGTCGATGAAGATCGCGAGGCGATCGGTGGCGAGCCACGGCGCGAGCGCGCCCGCGTCGGTCGCCGCGCTGTCCCACAACGCCAGCGAGAGGCCACCGGCCGCCACGAGGATCACGGCCGTGGTGAGCGCGAGCTCGGCGCGCTCCTTCACGAACGCGTCGACCAGCATCATCACGAGACCCGCTGCGGCCACCCAGAGGATGGGCGAGAGCGGAGCGAAGACTCCGAGGAGATCGTTCATTCGTCACCTTCCGGCGCTGCTTCGTCGGCAGGCTCGGCTGCTGCGTTGGGATCGGGCGCCAGCGTGGTCTCCTCGAGACCCTCGGCCGCCACGTGCCCCGCGTTGTAGCGGGACACGAGGTGCGCCACGGACGGCTGCATGTTGGCGATCAGGCTGCCCGGGAACAGACCGATGTAGAAGATCAGGAAGACGAGCGGCGCGAGCGCGATGATCTCGCGGTGGTTGAGGTCCGCGAGGTTCTCGTTCTCCTTGCGGGTCACGGGGCCCCAGAAGATCTTGAGCACCGCGTGCAGCATGTAGACGGCGCCGAAGAGCACGCCGAGCGCCGCGAAGAACACGAAGATCGACTGGTAGCCGCCGAGGTTCTCCGAGACGAACGTGCCGCTCAGGATCATGAACTCGCCCACGAACCCGTTGGTGCCCGGCAGGCCGATCGAGCTCATCGTCACGATCACGAAGATGGTCGTGTAGATGGGCATCACCTTCGCGAGGCCACCGAAGTCCGCCAAGTCCCGGGTGTGGCGCCGATCGTAGATGACGCCGACGAGCACGAAGAGCGCGCCGGTCGAGATGCCGTGGCTGACCATCTGCAGGATGGCGCCCGACATGCCGCTCTCGGTCGCCGAGGCGATGCCGAGCATCACGAAGCCCAAGTGGCTCACCGAGCTGTACGCGACCAGCTTCTTCACGTCGCGCTGCACCCACGCGCAGAAGGCGCCGTAGAGGATGCCGATGACCGCGAGCACCGCGAGCACCGACGCGAACGAGCGCGAGTCGACCCCGAAGTGCCAGGCGTGCGGGAAGAGCGGCAGGACGAAGCGCAAGAAGCCGTAGCCGCCGAGCTTCAGGAGCACGGCCGCCAGGATCACCGAGCCGCCGGTGGGCGCCTGCACGTGCGCGTCGGGCAGCCAGGTGTGGAACGGGAACATCGGGACCTTGATGGCGAACGCGATCGCGAACGCCAGGAAGAGCCACACCTGCTCGCCGTGGGTGAAGGTCAGGCGCTCCCAGTCCGCCAGCGCGAACGACCACTCGCCGGCCAGCGAGTGATAGGTGCTCGCCACGTACAGGATGGCG
>CAYZQM010000026.1:5200-14847 GCA_964480175.1 uncultured Sandaracinaceae bacterium | reverse complement strand
CACGCCGGCCAGCATCATCGAGCCGGCGGTCGGGGCCTCGGTGTGCGCGTCGGGGAGCCACGTGTGGAATGGGAAGACGGGCACCTTGATGGCGAAGGCGAGGCCGAAGGCGGAGAAGAGCCAGAGCTGCTGGGTCGGATCCAGGTCCAGCGCCAGGATGCGGGCGTAGTCGAAGCTGTGGTCGGCCAGGATGTAGAGGTAGATGATGCCGACCAGCATCAGGAGGCTGCCGACCATCGTGTAGATGAAGAACTTCACGGTGGCGTAGAGGCGATTGGCGCCGCCCCAGATGCCGATGAGCAGGTACATCGGCACCAGCATCAGCTCCCAGAACACGTAGAAGAGGAAGAGATCGAGCGACACGAACGCGCCGATCATCCCGACCTCGAGCAGCAAGAACGAGAAGGCGAACTCCTTGATCTTGGTGTCGACGGTGCCCCACGAGACGTAGAGCGCGACGGGCGTGAGGACGGTGGTGAGCAGCACCAGCAGGTACGAGATGCCGTCGACGCCGACCCGCCAGCCGATCCCGAACGCCGGGATCCACTCGGCGTTCTCCGTGAACTGCATCGCCGACGTCGAGTAGTCGCCGAAGATCAGCCACGAGCTGAGCATCATCTCGATCAGCATGATCCCGAGCGAGAAGCCCCGGATCGCGTTCGCCCACTGGCGCGGGATGAAGAGCACCGCGATGGCCCCGAAGAAGGGCACGCCCATGAGCAGCGCCAGGAGGTTCGCCGGCGCGATGGGCGCCACCTCGGGCAGCGCGATGAAGAGGCCCGCGACCAAGATCGCGAGCAGGTAGTTGGTGGTGTACCAGGGCGGGTCGGTGAGCGGCGCGTCGTGCCCGCCGTGCTCGGTACCCGCGGTCTCCGTCGCCGCGCTCATCGATCCACTCCCATCGCCAGCTCGAGGCTCGGCGCCGACATGTCGACGACCACCGCCTCGTGCTCACGGGTCACCGCGCCGAAGGCGCTACGAACCTCGACCGTCGCCTGCACCCGCGCCGCGACGCGCATGCGCCAGGGCCCGATGCTCACCGAGTCCCCGAGGTGCAGCTCGCGCACCCCTTCTTCGCCGTTCGCTTCTTCCGGAGGGACCTCACGACCCCCGCGAACGCTCGCCGAGTTGGCGCGCACCCAGACCACCGCGCCGCGCACGGTGTGGCCATCGACCTCGGTGCGGGTGCCGTGGAGCTCGACCGTGGGCAGCGTCTGGCCCACCACGTCGTCGTCTCCGGTCGGGCGACGGGTCCAGTCGCCGCCCTCCTCGTCGACCGGCAGCGCGCTCGCGCTGGTGTCGATCTCGATCTCCGAGCGGAGGTCGCTGTCGCCACCGGCCGCGCGCGCGGGCTCGAGCACCGCGACGAGCGCGATGATGCCGTCGGTCTCGTAGTGCCGATCCTGCTCGGCCTCGGTGATCCAATCCGTCTCGGGATGGCCGTCCGAGTCGAAGTCCCAGCGGTAGGTGTAGCCGGCGCCGACGTCGGCCACCCAGTGCACCTCGTCGCCGTCGACCTCCCCCGTGAGCTGCGAGTGCGGCGACACGAACCACCACACGAGGCCCGCCGTGCCCACCGCGAAGAGGGTCGCGTACGCGTAGATGACGCCGTTCTGCGCCCGGGTGAACACCCAGCCCACCGCGCGCGCCAGCTCGGCCGGCAGCTTGGTGAGCAGGCCATCCACGAAGATCCGATCGAGGTTCGCGCTGACGACGGCGAACGACTCGAGGGGACCGACGAAAATCGCGCGGTAGGCCTCGTCGACCCGCCACTTCTCGAAGAGCGTGTCGCGCGCCGCGTCCGGGGTGGAGCCGCGCACGGCGCCCAACACGAACACCGCGAGCAAGAGCACGCAGAGCACGATGCAGCTGATCGAGGCGAAGCCCGCCCCGTCGTTCACCGCGCTCATGCCGCTGAAGTAGATGCCCGCACCCGCGAGGCCGATGACGAGCACGCGGTACAGCGTCGCGACGACCAGCGCGAGCACCTTCTCGCGCGCGTCCTGCGCCTGACCCTGGCCGTACCAGAGGTACGCGACGCCCCAACCACCAAATCCGACGACCGTACCGACGCTCATCGCGATGATGCCGGTGGTGAGCATCGCCCCGTGATCCGCCTCGCCGTGCGCGCGGAGCGCCCAGGTGGCGACCGGTCCCTCGGTACCGTCGTGACCGCTGAGCCAGTGGCCCCACCAGCTGAAGTCGCCCACGCCCGGCATCCAGTGCGGCAGGCCGAGGAAGCCGACCACCATCGCGAAGCCCGCGAGGATCATGAGCGGCGTGGTGATCCAGTCGTCCGACTCGTGCGGCTCGGCGTGATGCTCCCCGTGCTCGTCGCCGTGATCGTCGTGCCCGTCCTCGTGACTCGGCTCGTGGCCGCCCTTGAACTCGCCCTCGAAGGTCCGGTAGTAGAGCCGGAACATGTAGAAGGCGGTGAGGAACGCCGAGAACGCGAGCACCCCGAAGACCGCGTAGCCCACCCAGCCCAGGTGCTCCGCCGCCTCGAGCGCGCCGAAGAGCAGCTCGTCCTTGGAGAAGAAGCCGCTGGTGACCGGGATGCCGGCGATCGCGAGGCACGACAGGAAGAACGTCCACCGCGTGCGCGGCATGTACTTCTTGAGGCCACCCAGATACCGGATGTCGGCGTCGCCGTGCGCGTGCACCGCGTGCATCACCGAGCCCGCGCCGAGGAAGAGGCACGCCTTGAAGAACGCGTGGGTGAAGACGTGGAACATCGCGCCGCCGAAGGCGCCGCAGCCCACCGCCGCGAACATGAAGCCGAGCTGCGAGACCGTGGAGTACGCCAGGATCTTCTTGAGCTGCGTCTGCACCAGCGCGATCGACGCCGCGAGCAGCGCGGTCAGCGATCCGATCACCGCGATCACCGTCATGGTGGTCTCGGCGTGGATGAAGAGCGGCGACAGACGCGCGCACAGGTACACGCCCGCGGTCACCATCGTGGCCGCGTGGATGAGCGCCGAGACCGGCGTCGGGCCCGCCATCGCGTCGGGCAGCCACACGTAGAGGGGCAGCTGCGCGCTCTTGCCGGTGCAGCCGAGGAAGATGAAGAGCGTCGCGGCGGTGGCGACCATCATGCCGACGCTCAGCCCGCCGATCTCGACGGGCGCGTACGCGAGGTCTTCGGCGGCCGCGTTGATCTCGCTGAACTCGAAGGTGTGCGCGCTCGCGACGATCAGGAACGTGCCGAGCAGCACGCCGAAGTCGCCGATGCGGTTCACCACGAACGCCTTGCGGCCGGCCGCGGCATACGCGGGCGTCTCCCACCAGAAGCCGATCAAGAGGTACGAGCAGAGGCCGACGCCCTCCCAGCCCACGAACATCAGGGGGATGTTCGACGCGAGCACCAGGATCAGCATCGAGGCGGTGAAGAGGTTCAGGTACGTCATGAACCGGCGGTAGCCGGGGTCCTCGCCCATGTACGAGGCGCTGTAGACGTGGATGAGCGTCGCGATGCCCGACACCATCACCGTCATGATCCCCGAGAGGTGATCCATGACGAAGCGGACGTGGATCGGGACGTGGTAGCTGCCCGCCGTCCCGGGGATCGTGATCGTGAACCACTCGTAGACCGTGGAGACGACCTCGTGCGGACCGTCTTCGCCCGCCCCGAGCAGATCACCGAACGCGATCAACGCGCTCAAGAACGCCATGAACACGCTGCCGATCGCGATGCCCGTCACCGTGCTCTTCGGCGCGTTCTTGCCGAGGAGGCCGTTGATGCCCGCGCCGAGCAGGGGCAGGAGCACGATCCACGGCAGCACCTTCGACGCGAGGCCCGCGGTGCTGAAATACTCGTTCAGGAATTCGGTCACGTAGTCCGCCTACTCGAAGGAGACAACCAGGGGAGACAAAGGGCTCAGTGCCGAAGCAGATCGGCGCGGTCGCTCTCGACCGACTTCTTGAGCTTGAAGAGGCCGATCAGGATCGCGAGGCCGACCGCGGCTTCGGCCGCCGCCACCGCGATGACGAAGAACGCGAGCACCTGGCCCGAGTGCCCCTCCGGACGGTACCGGTTGAAGGACACCAAGAGCAGGTTGACCGAGTTCAACATGATCTCGATCGACATGAGCTGGAGCAGGAGGTTGCGGCGGGTCAGGAAGCCCACCGCGCCGATCCCGAAGAGGATCGAGGCGAGCGCCAAGTACGTTCCGAGGCCAATACCCATCGTCGTCACTCCGCGGCTTGCGCCGCTCCTTCTCGAGAGGGATCGGCCGTCGGGTCGGGCTCGTCGACGACCTTGGGCCGGATGGGGAGCGCCGCCGGATCGATGACGGGCTTGCTGACCGAGTCCTGTCCGCGCGCGACGGTGATCGCCGCGATGATCGCGACCAAGAGCAGCATCGAGACGAGCTCGAAGGGGATCATCCCGTCGACGTAGATGGCCTGCGCCAAGGCATCGACCCCACCGAACTGCTGGCACTCGGCGACGCCGCCCTCGCAGAGCGGGATGTCGGGCCGCGTGATCTCGTTGCCGGCCGCGCCCACCGAAAACGCGATCGAGCCCATCGTCATCATCAACACCGCGGCGCCCATGGTCTTGACCACCAGGCCCCGCTGATCCGGCTTCTCCCCGAGCGCGCTCGGGCCGATCAGCATGATGACGAAGACGAAGAGGACGACGACCGCGCCGGCGTAGACCAGGAGCTGCACCGCTGCGAGCAAGTGCGCGTTCAGCGTCAGGTAGAGGCCCGCGAGCGAGATGATGTGCGCGAGCAGCGACATCGCGCAGCGCAGCGGGCTGCGCAGGGCGACGGTGCCGATCGCGGAGATCAGGGCGAACACGCCGCAGATCAGAACGAGGAGCTCACCACTGGTGCTCACGCGGCACCTCCCATCTCGAGCAGCGCGCCGCGGATCGCCGCGTCCAAGCGCGCCTCCTCGGGCAAGCCGTTCTCCGCGGCCGCGAGGAACTCGCTGCGGTACTTGCGGACGAACGCGAGCATCGGCATCGCCGTGCCATCCGCGAGCGCGCAGATGGTGTTGCCCATCATGTTGTTCGAGATGTCGACCAACAGATCGACGTCGCTCGCCTTGCCGCGCCCCTCGCAGAGCGAGGTCAGCACGTTGTGCAGCCAGCCGGTGCCCTCGCGGCACGGGGTGCACTGACCGCACGACTCGTGCGAGTAGAAGTGCATCAGGTTGCGCGCCGCCTCGACCATCGAGACCGAGCTGTCCATCACGATCGCGCAGCAGGTGCCGAGCATCGTCCCGATCCCGCGCATCGTGTCGACGGCCATGGGCACATCCAGGTGCGACTTGCCGTGCCACTTGTGCAGCGGGCTCTTGGGATCGGGCGCGTGCACCTTGTCCTCGGGGCGCAGCACCGGAGTCGAGCTGCCGCCCGGGATCACGCCCTTCAAGGGGCGATCGGGGTGCAGCATGCCCTCGCCGAAGTCGTAGACGAGCTCGCGCAGCGTGATGCCGACGGGCGCCTCGTACACGCCGGGGCGCTTCACGTGTCCGCTGATCCCGTAGAGGCGCGTGCCGCCGTCCTTCATCTCCGGAGGCAGCAGCGAGAGGTTGCTCCAGCGCTCGCCGCCGAGCTCGACCACGTCGGGCACCGACGCGATCGTCTCGACGTTGTTGACGATGGTGGGCATCCCGAACGCGCCCTTCACCGCGGGGAACGGCGGCTTGAGCCGCGGCTCGCCGCGCTGTCCTTCGAGCGAGTTGAGGAGCGACGTCTCCTCGCCGCAGATGTACGCGCCCGCGCCGGGGTGCACGTAGATCTGCAGCTCGTGATCCTTGCCGAAGGGACGCTTCCCCAAGTAGCCCTTCGCGTGGCACTCCTTGATCGCCGCCTCGAGGCGCTGGATCGAGAGCACCAGCTCGCAGCGCACGTAGATCCAGCACTTGTGCGCGCCGATCGCGTACATCGAGATGATGCAGCCCTCGATCAGGCGGTGCGGATCCTTCTCCATCAAGGTGCGGTCCTTGAAGGTGCCCGGCTCGCCCTCGTCGGCGTTGATCACCAGGTACGCTTCCTGACCGGGCTTGGGCGCAGCGAGGAAGCCCCACTTCATCCCTGCGGGGAAGCCTGCGCCACCGCGACCGCGGATGTTGGCGGCCTTCACTTCGTTCTTCAGCGTGTCCGGCGTCATCGAGACGAGCGCCTTGCGGGCCGCCTTGTACGCGCCGGCCTTCTCGGCCACGGCGAGCTTGTACGCCTCGGGCGAGGTGTAGCGATTGGAGAGGAGGATCGGGTAGTTCGCCATCGTCGTTCCTCAGCTCTTGGCCGCGGGGGGCGCGGCGGCAGGCGGCGCGCCCGCGGGAGGTGCACCGGACGCCGGCGCAGCGGCGGGAGGGACCGAAGGCTTGGGCGGGATCGGCGCGCCCTTGCTCGGGTCCTGGTACCACGCGGTCTCTTCCTGCGGCGGCGTCTGCCCCTTGGCGACCGCGTCCAAGATCGCATCCAGCTTCTTGGGCGTGAGGTTCTCGTAGAAGGCGTCGTCGACCTGCACCATCGGGGCGTAGCCACACGCGGCGAGGCACTCGGCCTTCTTCAGCGTGAACTGCCCGTCCTTGCTGGTCTCCCCCGCGTGGCATCCGAAGCGCTCTTCGAGGTGCTCCTGGATCGCCTTGCCGCCCATCAGATCACACGAGAGCGTGCGACACACCCACACCACGTGCGGGGCGGGCTTGGTCTGGTGGTACATCGTGTAGAACGTCACCACGCCCTGCACTTCGCTCGTCGAGATGCCCAAGCGTGAGGCGACGAACGCGATGATCTCGGGGCTGGCCCACCCTTCTTGCTCCTGACACAGGTGGAGCAAGGGGATGCAGGCAGCGCGCTTGGTGGGATAGCGCGAGAGGATCTCGTCGACCTTCTTCTCTCGCTCGGGGCTCAGCGTGAACGCCATCGTCACTCGGTTCGCGGCCGCCGACGAATCGAGGGCGGCGAGGTGGTTCGGGGCACCGGGCGCATTCGTCGAGATCCACACGGATCACCCACTGAAGACGCTCGGAGCAAACAAGCGAGCGGGCCCCTAGGGGGCGCTCGGGCGGCCGGACGCTAGGCTGCACCGCTTCAGCTGTCAAGACTGACCGCGGGCCACGACGCAGGCGCGAGCATGGCCTCGCGCGCCGCGCCCGTTCCCCGTGATTCACTCTTTCCATGCGACGCACGAACGGGTAGTCTCCGGCCGCGCGTAGACCGGACTCGGTCACGACGCCGGCGATCGATCGACGCTCGCCGTGATCTGGAGGGCACCCGTGACGATCTTCTGTCCCAACTGCGGCAAGCCGAACACCGATACCGCGACCCAGTGCGTCGCCTGCAACACGCCGCTGAAGCCCAAGACCGCGGGCTCGAAGTTCAAGGGCACCATGATGATGACCGGCGTCGGCGCGGGCGCGAAGCCCGGCATGCCGGGAGCGCCGCCTGGCGGCCCGCCCCCTGCCGGACCGCCGCAAGCCGCGCCCCCCGCGCCCGCTCCCGAGCCGGCAGCGCCGAAGCAGAACATGGCCTTCCAGGCGACCATGCTCGGTCCGATGTCGCCGCCCCCCGGTCCTGCTCCCGGCGCAGGACAGACGCCGCCTCCTGGTGCACCGCCCGGCGGTGGCTTCGGCGCCCCGCCGCCTGGTGCGGGTCAGCCCGCGGGCTTCGGCGCGCCGCCTCCGGGTGGGCCGCCCGGTGGCGGTTTCGGCGCTCCCCCTCCCAGCGCCCCGCCCGGTGGTGGCTTCGGTGCCCCCCCGCCGAGCGCGCCTGCGGCCGGCGGCTTCGGTGCTCCGCCGCCTAGCGCACCCGGTGGCTTCGGGACGCCGCCGCCTTCGCAGCCCGCAGGCTTCGGGGCGCCGCCCCCGAGCGCACAAGGCGGCTTCGGCGCGCCTCCGCCCTCCTCGCCTGGTGGCTTCGGATCGCCCACGCCCGCGCCCGGTGGCCAAGCGCCCGGTGGGTTCGGTGCACCTCCGCCGTCCTCCCCCGGTGGGTTCGGTCAGCCGTCGCCCGCGCCCGCGCAAGGTGGCTTCGGCGCGCCGCCTCCGGGTGGAGGCTTTGGTACGCCTCCTCCGGGCCAAGGCCCCACGGCGCCGGGCGGCTTCGGCGCCCCCGCGCCCGGTGGGTTCGGCGCGCCCCCTGGCGGCGCCGCGCCCGGTGGGTTCGGACCGCCCGCAGCTGGCGCGTCGATGGGTGGCCCGCCGCCCGCGGCCGCCGCGATGGCAGCGGCCGACGGTGGCAACAACACGCTCAAATACATCGGCATCGGGTGCGGCGTGCTCATCCTCCTGAGCTGCCTGTGCTCCGGCGGCTGGTGGGCGCTCTCCTTCTTCATGATGCCTTCGTACTGATCGGTCCGCTCGAGTGGCGGCACGCAGCTGTCACTCGACCGAACCGTGCAGCACACTGACGATGTCCGGGTAGCGGCAACGCGGGGCGGGATGGTCCGTATCGCGAAGCCAAGACCATGTGGTGCATCGAGTTCGACCCGAAGACCCGCGCGCTGACCATCCGGGTCGCGCAGCTGGTGTCGGCTGCGAGCTTGCGGATCCTCCAGCGCAAGCACGTCGAGGCGCTGGCCGCGACCGCGGGTGAGCCCTTCAAGGTCCTCTTGGACATGCGAGGGGTCGCGCCGATCGGTCCGGACAGCGCGACGGTGCTCACCGAGATCAAGCGCGCCGAGAGCGCGCTGTCTGGCTTCCGGGGGCGCGCGGTGCTGTGTGACTCGGCGACGGTCGCGATGCAGCAGCGCCGCACCTCGCTCAACGACGGGACGGGCGAGCGCGAGGTCGTCACCCTCGACGACATCGAAGCGACGTCCTTGCGTTCCAGGCCCTGTTCGGTGTCGACGACATCGAAGCGCAGGCCTACCTCCGCTTTCCTTGAGTGGGCCTGCGACGAACGCGCGCCACGGGCTCAGTCGCGAAGCCGAGGCCTCCGTCGCGAAGACCGAAGCCGTCGTGCAGACCGACGCCATCGTACAGACCGAAGCGCGAAGACCGAAGCCTCAGTCGCGAAGCCCGAAACCATCGTGCAGGGTGCGCACGGCGAGCTCGTGGTAGCGGCTCGGGATGAGGCACGAGACCTTGATCTCGCTCGTGCTCACCGCCTCGATGGTGACGCCTTCCTTGGCGAGCAGCTCGAACATCGTGGCCGCGACGCCCGCGTGGGAGCGCATGCCGAGGCCGACGATCGAGACCTTCACGACGTCGCGGTTCACCTCGATCGGCAGCTCCTCGAACGTCTGCCTCGTGAGCTCGGCGGCCCGATCGAGATCGCCCTTGGTCACGGTGAACGTGAGGTCGAGGAGGCCTTCGCCCGGCGCGTTCTGCACGATCATGTCGACCGAGATCTTGTTGTCCGCGAGCGCGCGGAAGAGCGTCGCCGTCTTGCCGGGCGCCGACGGGAGACCACGCAGGGTGACCTTCGCTTCGTTCTTGTCCGAGGTGACCCCGGCGACCACGACCGACTCGAGCGACTCGTCTTCGTTCACGACCCACGTCCCTTCTGCATCCGAGAAACTCGTGCGCACGCAGAGCGGCACGGCGTACTTCATCGCCAGCTCGACGGAGCGGATCTGCAGCACCTTCGCGCCGAGCGACGCGAGCTCGAGCATCTCCTCGTAGCTGATCCTTCCGACCTTGCGCGCGCCGGGGCACACGTTCGGATCGGCGGTGTAGACGCCATCGAC
>CAYZQM010000026.1:0-5190 GCA_964480175.1 uncultured Sandaracinaceae bacterium | reverse complement strand
GCAAGGCACGGGCTTGCCGCCGACCTCGCGCAGCGCCGCGGCGATCGCCACCGCCGTCGTGTCCGATCCGCCGCGACCGAGCGTGGTGACGTTCCCCTCGTCGTCGATGCCCTGGAAGCCAGCGACCACGGCGACCTTGCCGTCGCGCAGCGTGCTGAGCAGCACCTCTTGATCGATGCCGCGGATGCGCGCCTTGGTGAACGCGCTGTCGGTCCTGAGGCGCACTTGATGTCCGAGGAACGAGCGCGCGGGCACGCCGATCTCGTTGAGCGCGATCGCGAGGAGCGCGACGGACACCTGCTCGCCCGTCGCGACGAGCGCGTCGACCTCGCGAGGGAGCGGGCGCGCGCTGAGCTCGTCGCTCAGCTTGAGCAGCCGGTTGGTCTCACCCGACATCGCGGACGCCACGACGACGACGTCGTTCCCCGCGGCGCGGGCCTTCTTCTCCCGCTCCGCGACCGCGCGGATGCGCTCGATGCTACCGACGCTGGTTCCGCCGTATTTCTGGACGAGGAGCTGCACAGGGCGGCGATGGTACGAGCAAGACGCGACGCGTCAACCGCCAGTCACGAGCCGAATGCCGTTCGCGACGACGTAGCCCGCCGGCTCTCCGAAATGCTCGGGCTCGAAGCGGAACACCCACGCGGCCGTGCTGGCCGGCCACGACGCGGCGACCGCGGCGCTCGCCTGGAACGTGGCGCGCGGGTGCTGCGTCACGCGGGCGAAGCGGCCCTCGAGCGGCATCTGTACGAAGGACACACCCACGAGCTCGATGGACTCGGCAGCTTCGTGCGGGCGAAGCTCGAGGCTCAGCGTCATGCGCCCGTCTTCGATGCGCAGATCGAACCCGCGATCGTCGAGGGCTCGGTCGAAGTCCTGCATCGAGGAAGGCTGCGGGGTGGCGGGCTCGCTGCGCGGCCTCTGCCACGCGACCGGCGCGATCTCGACCACCCGATACGACTCCCCCTGTCGCACCAGCCGCACGTCCACCTCTTCACCGATCTCGAAGTGGTCGGTCAGGGCTACGGCGGCGTCGAATCGAAGTGGAGCGATCTCGGTGCTGACGATGGTGCCCTCAGCACGGACCGGATCCCAGTTCGCGATGCGCCACGTCATTCCGCGGGAGCAGCCTCGGCGTCGTCTTCGGCCGGCGGCTCTTCGACGGGCGCGGTGGGGCGACGGCGCTCGAGGCGCGGGGGCGGTCCTACTTCGTCGCGCAGCTTGCGCTCGAGGCGGCTCACGATCATCCGCTCGACGTACGTCGGCAGCGTGGGGATCTGCACGACGACGCGGATCGTCTCGCGTCCATCGCCGCTGTTGGTCACCGAGAGCTCGATGCTCCCGTGGTGCACCCGCCCGCTCGACTCGTAGTCGAAGAGCAGAAAGCCCGCGTCGGGATCGCGCTCGGTGATCGTGCAGCCCAGATCGACACGCACGAGGCGGATCGAGGACTGAAAGACCTGGGTGTAGGTCCAGGGCAGATCCTCCTGCACCCGCGCGCTCGCCGTGGAAGGGACGAGGGGCAAGAGCAGCAAGAGGAGCGAGAGCGCGCGCATGCCGGGACCGTGATCGACGGTCGCGCCGAAAGGCAAGAAAGTGGTGGCAGTAGCACCGCGTAGAGCGGCACGATGCCCGCGGCGCAGATCAAGAGCGCCTGCGCGACGTAGAGAAGGAACACGTAGACCGCGCCCGCGTCGCCCACGATCTCATCGGCCACGAAGAGCCGGAGGCCCACCGACACCGCGAGCTGGAAGTTGCCGAACATCCCGGGGCCGGCCGGCAAGAGCACGCCGATCGCCAGGATGCCCATCAGCGCGACCGCATGGCCCAACGAGAGATCCAGGCCGACCGCGCGCGTCAGCACCCACATGCCGAACGCGTTGAGCCCCCAGTACGCGAGCGACTCGAGCACGAACCCGGCGGCGAGCCTCGGCACGGCGATCGAGCGGACGCCCTCGGCGACCGCGCCCACCTTCTCGGCGACCTTGCCCGCGAGGCTCTTGCTGACGAGACCGAACGTCAGCTCGATGAGCTTCACCGCGAGCGCGCGCTGCCAGAGAAAGAGCGTGAGCCCTGCGAACGCCGCGCCGAACACGGTGACCGCGAGCCAGCCGTAGTACGGCAGGTTGTTCGCGAGCGCGTCGTCGGTCTCGCGGTGCGGCAGCGCCGCGAGCGCCCACACCACGCAGCACGCGGTGAGGAGGCCATCGAACACCCGCTCGACGGCGACGGTGCCCAAGCCCGCCGAGACCGAGATCCCGTGGCGCATCTTGCAGAGCGCGGGGCGAGCGAACTCCCCGAGCCGCAGGGGCAGCGCGAAGATCGCGAAGAACCCGATCCAGTTGAGCAGCACGCCCTCCCAGAACGGCACCTTCTTCACCGGCTCGATCAGAAAGCGCCAGCGGCTCGCGCGGAAGAAGTGGGTGACCGCGAGCACGCCGACGTACGCGGCGACGAGCGGCCAAGACACCCGCGAGAAGGCCTCACCGCTCGGCACGAGCGGCACGCCGCCGCGCGACGCGAGCCACGCGAAGAGCCCACCGAGCACGAGCGAGAGCACGAGGCGCGGCAAGATGTTCCGGCCGGCGGGCTTGGGCTGCGGCGTCGCAGGGTCAGTGGGCAAAGAGGCGGACATCAGCCAAGAAAGGGTGCGCCGTTATACGCGCCGAGCCCTGGGGCGCAACGCGTGCCCCACCCGACCACGACGCCAAGTGAAGAGAGCGCCCCCGCAAACGTGAACGTGAACGTGAACGTGGTCGTGAACGTGAACGAAATCGGAGATCACCCACCCCCGATCACGACCGTTCACGACCACGACCACGACCACGTTCACGACCACGACCACGTTCATCACCACGACCACGACCGCGTACGACCACGCAGTCACGACCCACGACTCGTGATCGGCATCGGGCCCGGTGTCAGCCCAAGCCCAGGAGCAGGCCGCCTTGGTACACGATCAGCGAGGCGACGTAGGCGAGCGTGTTCATGTACACGAGCATGAAGAGCGCCCACTTCCACGAGCCCGACTCGCGGCGAACGATGGCGAGCGTGCTCATGCACTGCGCGGCCAGCACGAAGAACACCATCAGCGACACACCCACCAAGGGCGTGAAGACCGGCGCGCCTCCCGGGTGACGCGCGGCGCGCAGCCGGTCGCGGAGCGGCTCGCTCTCCTCGTCCGCCTCGTCGCCCACGCCGTAGACGATGCCCAGCGTCGAGACCAAGACCTCACGCGCCGCGAACGACGCGAGCAGGCCGACGCCGATCTTCCAGTCGAAGCCCAAAGGCGCGATCGCGGGCTCCATGAAGCGCCCGATGGTGCCGCCGATGCTCTGCTCCATCTCGGTCTCGGCGAGCTGGGCGTCGAGCTCGGCGCGACGCTCCTCGAGCGCGTCGCCCTCGAGCGTCGCCTCGGCCTCTGCGATCGCAGTCTCGTGCGCCGCGACGGCGTCGGGGCTCGCGGGGAAGTTCAACAGTGCCCACAGCACGATGGTGATCGCGACGATCACCGTCCCGGCGTTCACCAAGAACTGCCAGGTGCGATCCCACGTGGCGCGCAAGAGGTTCCGCAGCACCGGCAGCCGATACGGCGGCAGCTCGAGGATCATCGTGGGCCGCGGCCCCTTCAGCACCGTGCGCCGCATGAGCGCAGCGGCGCCCAGCGTCGCGATGACCGAGAGCGCGTACATCGAGAGCAGCGCCAGCGCGCCCGTCGAGAGCCCGAGCGCCGTGCCGCCCGCGGGGAACGCGACCGCGACCACGAGGATGTAGACCGGCAGGCGCGCGCTGCACGACATCAGCGGCAGCGCGAGCATCGTCAGCAGACGATCGCGTCGGTTCTCGATGGTGCGCGTCGCGATCACCGCGGGCACCGCGCACGCGAAGCCCGACAGGAGCGGAACGAACGCGCGCCCGTGCAGGCCCACCGATCCCATCAAGCGATCGATCACCAGCGCGACCCGCGCCAGATACCCGGTGTCCTCGAGCACGATCAGGAAGAGCGAGAGGATCGCGATCTGCGGCACGAACACCACGACGTTGCCTGCGCCTGCGATGACCCCTTCGACCAACAGATCGGCGAGCGGCCCCTCGGGCAAGAGCGCGCGCGTGAGGTCCTGGAGGCTCGCGACCGCGTCCTCGACGAATCCCACCAGCGGCTCGGACCACGCGAAGAGCGCCTGGAAGAGGACGGCCATCACGGCGAAGAACACCGTCAGCCCCAGCACCGGGTGGGTCAGCGCGGCGTCGATCCGCTCGGTCGGCGAAGGTCCCTCGCGCGCGGCTCGGGTGACGGCCCCCTCGAGCAGCGCATCGACGTTCGCGTAGCGCGCCGCGACGATCGCTTGCTCGATCGAAGGACAGCGCTCGCGCGCGAGGCTCACCGCAGCGCGCACGGCAGGCGATGCCGGTGCGTCCTCGTCGTCCTCTTCGGGGGTGCCCAAGATCGCGAGGAGCGCGAGCACCCGCCGATGCTGCGGCGCGCGCTTGCCATCGGGATCGATCACCCGCTCCAGCTCAGTCACACACCCCTCGATCGCCTCGTCGAGCGCGACCGTCGTAGGTCGCGGCAGCGCGTCGCCCTTCAGCACCTTCGCGAGCGCGTCGCCGAGCGCATCCACGTTCTTGCCGGTGCGGGCAGAGACACTCACCACCGGGCAGCCGAGGCGCCCGGACAGCGCGCTGGTGTCGATCCGTATCCCCGCGCTCTCCGCCTCGTCGGCGAGGTTGAGCGCGAGCACGGTCGGCAGCCCAACCTCGATCACCTGGAGCGCGAAGTAGAGGTGGCGCTCGAGCGTGCTGCTGTCGGCCACCACGACGATCGCGCTGGGCGCGCTCGCCTGCGCTTCGGGGAGGATCGCCTCGATCGCCACGGCCTCTTCGCGCGAGCGCGGCGTGAGCGAGTAGCTACCCGGCAGGTCCACCAGCTCGACGCGATGGCCCGCCGCCGTCCACGGCCCGACGCGGCGCTCGATGGTGACTTTTGGGTAGTTGCCGGTGCGCGCCCGCGCCCTCGTGAGCGCGTTGAAGAGCGTGGTCTTGCCCGCGTTCGGATTGCCCGCGAGGAGCACCACCGGTGTTCGTGCTTCACTCATTGCAGATCGCACGACCCCGCAGTGCACGACGACGCGCGGGCCGATCTTCGCGACGCGTTCCCCCTGAGGAGCGAAGCGACGATTTGGGGGAACA
>CAYZQM010000025.1:38735-40334 GCA_964480175.1 uncultured Sandaracinaceae bacterium | reverse complement strand
GTTGGTCGCGTGCTCGATCACTGCGTTCGAGATCGTCGCGCTCACCGCGCCGCTCTCGACGATGATGCCGACCCAGCTCCCGGCCGCGGTGCCGGTCGTCGATCGGAACGTGATCGGTGACGACGGAGTCCCGTTCGCGACCAGCGTGCCCCGCACCGTGAGCTCGACGCGCGAGACGTTCGTGCCGGAGCCGAGCGCGTCGCTCGTGGCCGCGCGCACCTCCACGTCGGAGCGCGAGAGAGGCGAACAGGGCGAAGAGGGCGAAGGTGGAGAAGCGCATGGCGCGGAGGGTACGAGGCGCACGCCGCGATCTCTCCGCGCCTCCGGAGAGCAAACGCACTGGCGATCGCGCGCGCGTCGGCGCCCCGAACCGGAGCGAGAGCGACTACCCTGCGCCCGTGGCTCGACCCAAGCGCTCCGTGGCCCAGCCCACGAGCTCCCTGCTCCGGGTGCGCGACGCGGCCGCGATCCTCGGCGTCACCGCGCAGACCCTTCGCCGCTGGGATCGCGCGGGGGTGCTCTCGGCGCGGCGCCACCCGGCGAACAACTACCGGGTCTACGACGAAGCCGAGGTGCGCGCGCTCGCGGGACGCCCGTCGGCCGAAGCAGCGACGTCGCCCCCTGCGAACGAGGCGCCCCGGTCCGCTCCCGAGCTGCTCGGTCGAGCCGACGACCTCGCGCGGCTCCGCGCGCTCGTGGAAGGCGGCGCCCGCGTCGTCGTGGTGCTGGGCCCCGCGGGGGTCGGCAAGTCGTCGTTGCTCGACGCGTGGATCGCGGGCCGCGCCATCCCGCGCGCTGCGCTCGGCGCTGCGCGCTCCGAGCAAGACGCAGCGCACGTGATCGCGGCGGCGTGCGGCGAGGTCGTCCGCACCTCCACGACCCAAGCGCAACAGGACGGCCTCGTGGCCGCCGTCGCGCGGCATCCGCTGCTGGCGCTCGACGAGATCGAGAACCTCCCGCCTCCTGCGCTCGCGCTGATCGAGCGGCTCGGCGCGGTCAGCCAGGTCGTGGCGACGAGCCGGGTGCGTCCGCGCCTGGCGAGCGAGCACGTGATGCGCCTCGAGCCGCTCGCCGTCCCCGAGGAGCGCGCCGCCGATCCGCTCGCGAGCCCGGCGGTCGCGCTCATGGTCGCGCACGCGCAGCGTCGCGGCGCGCTGCGCTCGATCGACGACGCCGCGCGCGCGGAGCTCGTCGCGATCGCTCGCCGGCTCGAGGGGCTGCCGCTCGCGCTCGAGCTCGCCGCGTCGCGCGCCGCCACGGTGGGGCTCGCGCGGGTGCGCCGCGAGCTCGAGGGATCGCTCGATGCCCTCGGGGCGGGATCGGATCGCGCGCTCAGCGCGACGCTCCGCGACGCGGTCGCGCGTCTGCCGCCCGTGGCGCGCACCACGCTGACCGCCGCCGCGAGGCTCCCTTCGGGCTTCGAGCTGAGTGAGCTCGAGCGGCTGCTGCGAGGCGACGCCAGCGCGGGCCTCGAGCTCTTGCTCGATCACTCGATGATCACCGCGCGCCCGCGATCGAGCGCAGCGGAGCTGGGCTACGACGTGCACGCGGCGGTGCGCGACGCGGCGCTCTCCTCGGCGACGCCCGCGGAGCTCGAGG
>CAYZQM010000025.1:29497-38725 GCA_964480175.1 uncultured Sandaracinaceae bacterium | reverse complement strand
CGCCGCGGCGTGGGCCGGCGATCGATCGTCGTCGGCGATCCGCCGCATCCAGCGCTTCGAGGAGCCCTTCGTGCAGGCGCTCCACTGGTTCTCGGGGCGCGCGGATCGTCCCCACGCCGCGCGCCGCGCGGTCGATCTGGCGCGCGCGCTCGGGCGGCTGGTCGAGGCGCTCGGCCCGACGCCCACGGTCCTCGAGGCCCTCGATCGCGCGATCGAGCTCGGTGATCTCCACTCGGTCGATCCGGGCCTCCTCGTGGAGCTGCACTTCTATCGCGGCTTCGCGCTCGTGGCCGCATCGCGCCTCGAGGAGGCGGTCGCTGCGTACGACCGCGGGCTCGCGCTGGTGCGCGGCGGCAAGAACCCTCGCTTCGAGGCGCTCACCCACTGCCAGCGCGCGTGGCTGCACGCGCGCTCCGGCACGATGGATCTGTGCGTGAAGGAGATCGAGACCGGCCTCGCCGTCGCGAGCGCCGCGCGCGACGCGTTCCCCGAGCTCTTGCTCCACAGCCTGCGCGCCCAGGTCGACATGCGGAACGGCAAGCTCGCTTCGGCGCGCCGCGGCTTCGAGCGCGCCCGCGCGATCGCGATCCGCTTCCACGACTCGAGCAACGAAGCCTCTGCTACGGGCTTCTTGGGCATCGTCGCGTTCGACGAGGGGGCGATCGGCGAGGCCGCGCGGCTCTTCGGCGAGTCGACACGCGTCGCGGCCGCGCACCCCGCGCCGATCTTGGAGGCGATCTTCTCGGGCTACCGCGCCATCGCGCTGCATCACCTCCACGATCCGTCGGCCGACGCGGCGTACCTCGCGGCCATCGCGGCCGCGGAGCAGGTGCGCTCGGAGCGCTTCGCTGCGCTCTTCACCTCGTGGCACGGCGTGTGGCTCGTCAGTCAGGGCCGCATCGAGGAAGGGCGACGCACGCTCGATCGCGCGGATCGGCTCCCGGATCCCGATGGCCGAGCGACCACCGAGATCCACCGCGGTCATTTGGACTTGGCCGAGGCCGATCACGCGCTCGCGGAGGGGCGCGAGGCCGACGCGACGAGGCACGAGGCGCGCGCTTGCGAGCGCTTGCTCTCGATCGACGAGACCCCGGGGCCGCGCGAGCTCCGGGTGAGCGCGCGCTTCTTGGAAGGCGCGCTGCGCGCTCGCGCATCGCGCGTCGCGGACGCGACGCTGGTGGTCGGCTTTCGCGGCGCGTGGTTCCAGCTCGCCGGCGCGCCGCCCGTGCTCTTGGGCTCGCGCGCCCCGCTCCGCCGCATCCTCTTTCGGCTCGCGGTGGGGACGCTCGCGCACGAGGGCGCGCGGGTGGATCTGCCGACCCTCGTCTCGGCGGGCTGGCCCGCCGAGCGCCTGAACGACAAGGCCGCGCGCCACCGCTTGCAGGTGGCGATCTCCACGCTGCGGCAGCTCGGCCTGGGCGCGTCGATCGAGCTCGACGAGGCGCGGGGCTACCGCTTGCTCGAGACGCTGCGCCTGGCGTGGGCCGACGAGCCGATCGCGCTCGGCAAGGCGCGGGCACGGAAGGCGTCCCGCCGGGGCTGAGCAAGGTTGCGCAAGGTTGGCCCCGCCAGGCCCGGGCGCCCGCGCCCGGCAGGGCCCCCGATTTGAGTCGTATTGAGTAAGCCGTCGCCCACCATGTGCGCCCATGGAGGTCTCGATGCGACTGACGATTTCGGCTCTATCCCTCATGGCCCTGGCCCTCGCTGCGTGTGATCCGGCGGTCGCTCCGGGCGGCGATGGCGGCGTCGGCGCGGGCTGGACCGCGTGCGAGGAGGCGGTCGTCTTCGGTGAGGCGGGCGAGGCGTGCAGCTTCAGCGGCTCGTGCGTCGAGTGCGTCCGCGTCTCCTCCCCCACCCAGGTCGCCTGCGCTGCGGGCGTGCTGCGCTTCGCGACCGTCGGTCCGTCGGCGTGCATGGCGGGGGTCGATGGCGGTGGCGTGCCGCTCGGCGACGGAGGCGTCGGTCCGGGCACCGATGGCGGCGGCATGCCGGGCAGGGACCGCGCGATGGCGGCGCGACGTGCGGCCCGCGGACGGTCGCGATGCCGGTCGGCGGCGTGTGCGCGGCGAGCATCGCGGAGTGCGAGCGCAACGGCGGCGAGGACTGCGCGGCGGGACACCGGGGCTGCGAGACCTGCTTGGCGGGTGAGGTCGTCGCCTGCGCGACGGCGCATGGGTGCGACGACGAGTACGGCGCGTACGAGTGCTGCATCCAGACCAACTGCCCCGATCGCTCCTGCGCGGGGACGACCTGCGAGCCGAGCTGGCGCGCCTTCACCACCTGCGCGCAGCGAACCTCGTGCCGCAACACCGACCACTGCTACGACGGCTCCATCGCGTGTGGACCGGCGACGGCGCCCGCGCCCGCCGCGGTCGCGTGCTCGGCCGGCACCCGCGCGTGCCTCGAGGCGGCGGTGGGCGCAGCGGACTACGACGCGTGCTGGGCCGCGGACGCCGATCCCGAAGGCTGCGAGGAGTGCGAGTTCGACGGCTTCATGCACTGCGTGACCGACGTGGCGAGCCCCGACAGCTGCGCGTGGGAGCGGGGCGCCATCCGCTGCTGCCTGGACACGGCGTGTCCCAGCGGCACCGCCCCCGCGAGCTGCTGGACCAACGCGCAGTCGCCCGGCGGCGCGTGCTTCGACGAAGTCGCGGCGTTCAGCAGCTGCGAACGCCCGGACCGACTGCATGGGCGTCTTCGACGCATGCCATCCCGGCTGACGGCTTCTTCGGTCGCGCCTTCGCGACCGTTCATCCCCATCGACACAGAAAGAGAGAGACCATGGACACCGAGATCATCGTTCGCGTCGTCTTCGCCGTCGGCTTCTTGGGGCTCGGCCTCGCGCTCCTCGTCTACAACGTCCGCCGCAAGTTCCGGAAGATGAAGTCCGAGCTGAAGCGCGCCGACGCCGCGCGCTGCTCGCGGCCGAGCGCAGCTGAATCGAAGGAAGGTGGGGCCCACCTCGCGCGGGTCGGTGTAGCCTCGCGGCGTGCTCCGACGGCCCGCGCCGGTCCCTCGCATCATCGAGCCCGCGATGCCCCGCTGGTGGGAGACGATCGTCGTCGCCCTCACGGTGATCTCGGTGCTCCTCGTCGCCTTCGAGTGGAGCCTCGAGACCAAGGGCGAGCTCGCGTTGCTGCGGACCGAGCTCGCCTACGCCGACGCCGGGCTGTGCGTCGGCTTCCTGATCGACTTCTTCGTCCGCTTGGCGCGCTCGGAGCGACGCGGAGAGTTCTTCAAGCGCAACTGGATCGAGCTGCTCGGCGCGATCCCGCTGCTCGGGCCGCTGCGCGCGATGCGCATCGTGCGGCTCACGCGCATCGTCCGCATCTGGCGTGGCGCGCACACGCTGAAGCGCCGGCTCGGGGTGAGCTTGCCGGCGGAGATCGGCCGCCTCGGCGTGGCGGTCGTCGTCGTGTGGGTGCTGACCGCGGGCGCGATGTACGCCGTCGAGGGCGGGGTGAACGAGCACATCGCCGGCTTCGACGACGCGCTCTGGTGGAGCATCGTCACGCTGGCGACGGTGGGCTACGGCGACATCGCGCCGGTGACCCACGTGGGCAGGCTCATCGCGATCCTCACGATGGTGCTCGGCGTCGGCGTGCTGGGCACCCTCGCGGCGACGCTCGCGACCGCGCTCATCGAACTCAGGGACCGCGCGCGCCGCGGGCTCAGGAGCTGGAACATGAAAGAACACCTCTTGGTGCTGGGATGGAACAGCAAGTCGGCCGCGGCCCTCGACGACTTCCGGCTCGATCCCCGCTACGGCGAGATGCCCATCGCGATCGTCGCGGACCTGCCCGAGAGCCCGCTCGAGGAGGGCGCCGTGCGCTTCGTGCGCGGCGACGCCACCCGCAGCGACGTGCTCATCCGCGCGAGCGCAGCCCACGCGTCGGCCGCGATGGTCTTCGCCGACGACCCCACCGATCCCCGCTCCGATCACCACACCGCGCTGGTGATCTTGGGCCTGCGGCGCCTCAGCCAGTCCATGAAGATCGGCGCGGAGCTGGTCGACTCCGACAACCGCGAGCAGTTCAAGCAGGTGGGCTGCGACGCCGTGATCGACTTCGGTCACCTCGGAGCGCTCCTGCTGGTGCGCGGCATCCAAGACGTCGGGGTCACCGAGGTCGTCGAAGATCTCCTCTCGAACAAGGACGGCTCCGAGCTCTTCCGCGTCGTCGTGCCCGAAGGCTTCGTCGGCAAGACGTGGCGCGAGCTCGCGGTCGCGATGATCGAGATGGACGTCGCGCCGATCGGCCTCGAGCGCGACGAGAAGCGCTTGCTCAACCCCGACCGCACCACCGTGCTGAAGGACAGCGACTTCCTGTTCGTGGTGGCGCGCGATCCGGTGTGACGCGCGGGCTCGGTCACCCGCGGGGCAGGACGAGCTTGGGCTTGCTCGGGTGGCGCCGGTAGAGGACGGCGATGCGGCCCAGCTCGCCGACCAGGTGCGCGGGCGCGTGGCTCGCAAAGCTCGAGGCGAGCTCGTGGCGCTCGGCCTTCTCGACCTGGGGCAGGCGCACCTTGATGAGCTCGTGATCGGTGAGCGCCTGAGAGACCGCTGCGATCACCGCCTCCGACGCGCCTTCCTTGCCCAGGTGCACCACCGGCTCGAGGTGATGTGCCAGCGCGCGCAGGTGACGCGACTGCTTTCCGCTGAGCGTGGCGGGGGCGAGCTTCTTGGCGGCCATGCGCGCAGGGATAGCCCGGCCGCGCCGATCGTCACTCGGAACCGTGCACCCGCCGGAGGCGCTCAGGCCGGCGGCGGGATCGAGACCCGGTTCCGCCCCGCCTTCTTCGCCTGGTACACGGCGCGATCGGCGCGCTGCACCAAGCCGCTCGCGTCCTCTCCGTCGAGCAGCTGCGCGGCGCCGATGCTCACGGTGAGGTGACCCTCCGGCTGCCCCGCGGTGCTCGACAGCGCGATGGCCTCGACGGCGCGCCGCAGCTTCTCCCCGACCACCAGCGCGTCCGCTTCCGTCGTGCGCTCGAGCACCACGACGAACTCCTCGCCGCCCCAGCGCGCGACCACGTCGACCTCGCGCAGCGCGCCGCGCAGCACGCCGGCCACCGCGATCAGCGCCTCGTCGCCCGCCGCGTGGCCCTCGCGGTCGTTCAGCTTCTTGAAGTGATCGACGTCGATCACCAGCACCGAGAGCGGGTGTCCCCAGCGGCGCGCCTGGCTCAGCTCGCGCGCGAGCCGATCGTTGAAGTAGCGCCGGTTGGGGAGCTTGGTGAGCTCGTCCGTGGTCGAGAGCTCCTCGAGCTTCGCGAAGAGCTGCGCGTTGTGGATGGCGAGCGCGACCTGATCCGCGATCGCGGCGACGTAGCGCGACTCGCTCGGCGTGAGGGGATCGACGGGAGGACGGGTGAGCGTGAGCGCGCCGATCGTCTTGCCCGCGGCCTGGATCGGCACCGACAGAAACGATCCCTCGCGCGCCACCTCGCCCCAGAACGCGAGGTACTCGGGCACTTCCTTCACGTCGTGGATGAGCACGGACTCGTTCCGCTCCGTCGCGCCGCCCGTCACGCCCTCGCCCGCGCGCACCGCGCGACCGAGCACGAGCTTGGGATCGGCGAAGCCCCACGCCGCCTCGATCACGAACGTCCCGTCGGGGCGACCGAGCAACACCGCGACCTCGCGCAGGCGCAGCACGGGACCCAGGCGCTGCACCAACGTCTCGAGCACGTTCGACAGGCGCTGGCTCGCCGCGCTCTCGCGCAGCACCTCGAACAGCACGTTCCTCTCCTCGAGGCGCTGCGCGAGCTCGACGGTCTTGCTGGTCAGATCGCGCGCGAGCATCGCCTCGCGGTGGCTCTGCTCCGCGGTCGCGGGCCGCTCGATCTCCATGCTCTGGCTCTGGGTGCTGATGCTGCGTCGCTCGAGGCTCTCGAGGAGCCGATCGACCGCGAGCTCGACCCGATCGAGCTCGTCCGAGGACTCGTCGGGCGGTCCTGCGTGACCGCGCACCCGCTGCTCGACGAACGTCGCCACCCGGCTCAGCCGGCGCGAGAACACCCGGCGCACCACGATGAACGCGGCGGTGCCCGACGCGAGCGAGGCCGCGACCACCATCGAGAGCATCAAGGGATCGCGAAAGCCGAGCGCCGCGAGGATCGCCGACATCGCGAGCCCCGAGAGCACGCCCCAGAAGACGGCCGAGAGACCGACGCGCGCGGCGACCCGCGAGCCCAGCGACAGGCGCTCGCCTGGCGGCGGCATGCTCCGCCGCGACCTGCCGGTGGGCGTCGGATCGCGACGACCGGGGCGGGTCGATCCCCTCGGGTCATCGCGCTCGGTGTGGTTGCGCGTGGGCACGGTCGAAAGCCAAGAAAGACGCCCCGCCGGCGCGGCTTCTTCCCTGCGAGGAAGGAGCCGTGAGTGACTCATCGTAGTGGCGACAGGTGGACTTGAACCACCGACCTAGCACGTATGAAACGCTCGCTCTAACCAACTGAGCTATGTCGCCGAAGCACGCACCCCTCGGGTGAGGGGGCCGGAGTATGGCGAAGGCCGGCGTGCTGTCAAACCCGAGCGTACGCGCTTGATTGCTCCGGCCTCACGCGCAACAAGAGGCGCGTGTCGAGCACCCAGAGAGCCGGCTTGGGCGTCCTCTTCCTCGCCGCAGTCTGCGTGGGCGTCGCTGCGCTGTTGCCCTCGCTGCGCGCCGAGGTGGTGGACGCGCCGCCTCCCGGCGAGGTCGAGCGCGCTTCGAGCGACGCGTCCATCGATCGCGACGACGACGCCCCCGAGACCGCGCATCGCGAGCCCGTCGGCGAGGACGCACGACCCGATGCGTCGCGCGCTCGCAGCGTCGCGGTGGTGGGCGAGGACGGAGACTTCCTCGAGCCGCCGGCGCGCGAGGACTACGCGTGCGAGGTCCCCTCGGGGATCGTCATCCCGCAGGAAGGCTGCGAGGACGGCGCGGTCTATCCCCAGTGCCGCTGGATGCTCCCCGACGCGTCCGCGGCGGGCGATGTCTATCGGGTCTGGCGCAACACCACGCCCGAGCACCGCTGGGCCCAGCCGGCGCTCGTCGCGCTGGTGATCGCGGTGGCCGCCGACCACGCGCGCCGCTGGCCGGGCGAGATCGTGACGATCGGCGATCTCGACGCGCCGGGTCCCCGCCACCAGACCCACGACCGGGGCCACGACGTCGACCTCTATCTGGAGAACGCCCTGATGGAGACGAACATCGGGGGCGGCCACTACATCGACACGTACGCAGGCAGGCCCACCCGGGTGGTGCGGATGCTGCGCGCGCGGGTGCTCGATCTCGCGAGGAACCTCGCGACCTGCAGCGGGGGGCGCCTGCGCATCTACTACAACGATCCCGAGATCCTCACGCCGTTCCTCGCGTGGTTCGAGGAGCGCGGCTTGGTCTCCGACGTCGGCCCCGCGATGGTGGAGCACAACCGGCTGCACCGCTTCCACTTCCACATGACGATCGCGGATGGGATGGAGCCGGTGCCGTTCGCGCCATGAAGCGCGCATCGTCGATCTCCGGGGAGTAGGATCGCGACCCCTTGGGCCTGCTCGGCAAAGACCAGATCGATCACGTGCTCCGCGCGCGGGTGATCGTGGGCACCTCGCTGGTCGCGTTCTTCTCGTACCTCGCGACCTGCTCGGCGAACGCGTACTGGCTCGACGGGGGCGAGTTCGTCGCCGCGGCGGTCGACCTCGACATCGCCCACCCGCCTGGTCACCCGATCGCCGCGCTGCTCGGTCGGCTCTTTGGGTACCTGCCCTTCGGTCCGATCGCGTTTCGCGTCGCGCTGACCCAAGCGGCGTGCGCCGCGATCGCGACGGGCTTCTTCCTGTCCGCGTTCGAGACCACCGCGCGCGCGATGGGGGTGCGCGACGGACGCATCTCGCTGGCGCTGGGCGTCGCGGGCGCGTGGCTCTTCGCGGGCGCGCCCGGCCTGTGGTTTCAGGCGGTGCGCCCCGAGGTCTACGCGCTCCAGACGATGCTGCTCGCGATCGCGATCGAGCGCGTCGTGCACCTCGAGGCCAGCTGGCCCACCCACGACATCAAGCCGCTCTACGTCGCGTCGCTGGTCTTCGGCTTCGGTCTGGCCAACCACCACTTCATGGGCTTGCTGGTGCTGCCCGCGTTCGCGCCCACGCTGGCGCGGGTCTTTCGCGCGCGGGGGACGCGACCGCTGATGCTCGCGTCGCTCGCGGTCGCCCTCGGGCTCTGCGCGTACGTGTACTTGCCGGTGCGCGCCTCGACCGCGCCGCCGATCGATCTGGGTCATCCCACCGATTTGTCGCGCTTCTTCTGGGTCGTCAGCGCTCAGGCCTACCAGTCGACGCACGCGATCGAGAGCGACCCGCTCTCGATCCGCCTCATCGACGTCGTGGTGCAGCTCGCCGAGAACCTGCACGTCGTCCCGCTCATCCTCGCGCTCGCCGGCGGGTACGCGATCGCGCGCACCGCGGGCGCGCGTCGCATCGGCTGGCTCTGGGGCGCGACGTTCGTCGTCGGCGTGCTCGGCCGCGGCTGGCTGGGCTTCGTGTCCAACAACCCCGACGCCGTCGGCTACCTCGGCCCGGTGCTCGGCGCAGGCGCGGCGCTGACCGTCGCGTTCGTCGCGGCGGTGGTGACTCAGCTCGGGCGTCCGTCGGCGGGCGTCTCGCGATCGGTCGCTGCGCTCGCGCTCGTGAGCGTGCTGCTCGGCGCGGCGCAGCTGCGCTACGGCGCGACCCACGCGTCGCTCGCGCACTTCCACGCGACGGACGACTTCGACGAGCTGCGGCATCGATCGGTGCCCACCCGCTCGGTGATGGTGCTGACCGTGCCGCAGACCGTGTTCCGGCACTGGGGGATCGACGCGAGTGATCGGGTGCGTCCCGATCTCTCGCTCTTTCCTCGTCCGTTCCTCACGTACCCGGGCGTCGCGGACGCGCTGGTGCGGCGTGACCCGCAGCTCGCGTCGCTCACCCGCTCGACGTTGGTGGGCGGCGAGCTGCTCGCGCCCGAGCTGCAGAGCCTCGCCGCGCGCAGGCCGGTGATGGTCGAGATGGACGTGATGGTCGGCGTCGATCTCTTCGACACCCTCGCGCCGGGCGCCGCGCTCTACGAGGTCGTCGATGGCGGCGCGAGCACCCGCGACGTGGCGGACGCGGCCGCCGATCGCCACACCGCGCTCGCCGCGCTGACGCGCGCCGTCGGTCTCAACCTCAGCGATCACGAGACCCAAGCGCAGCTCTTGTGGATCCACTAC
>CAYZQM010000025.1:15964-29487 GCA_964480175.1 uncultured Sandaracinaceae bacterium | reverse complement strand
ACGCGCTCTACTTCGCGCAGATGGGCGCCATCGCGGCCGCCCGCGTCTCGACGGAGCGCGCGCTCGAGATCGCGCCGAGCTCGCGGGAGCTACTCGCGCTGCAGGCGGCGCTCGGCGCGCTCCCCGACGAGCACCGCAGCCCCATCGACATCACGCCGTTCCGCGTCGGGCTCTGACGCATCGATCGCCACGCGCACCTTCGGGGGCTCGAGCACGGGCTCGAGCACGGGATCGAGCACCCCGATCGTCACGGGCGCCCGTCGACCCCCGGTGAGGCGGACGACGCGCAGCGGCTGGCGGTAGCCGTTCCGATCGAGCCCCGCGAGCAACGCCTGCGGCACGTGCTCCGTCGAGCCCGCGGTCGCGGCCACGATCCCCTCGGCGTGCTGGGGCAGCGCGTCGCTCGCCATCTTTCGCCACGGGCCCCCGCGCTCTTGCGCCAAGCCTCGAGCTCGATCGTGTCGATCCAAGCGACGACGTCGGGGCTCTCGGGATCCCGAAGCAGCCACCCGCGATCCTCGCCCAGCATCTCGAGCCGTCCCTTCACGACCACGTCCTCTTCCGATCCGGCGATCACGTCGCGCAGCGAAGTGGGGGGTGCGTGCAGCGCCGCGCTCGAGCGCCCGTTCGCTCGGACCATCATGGCGATCTGCACCAGGAGGCCGAGCAACAGGGTGCTCATCAGCATCAAGCGGATCGCCAAGTACGAGGCCCCCATCGACGTCGCGAAGATCGTCGCTCCCATGCCCAGGATCGTGATGGCCGTGGCCACGGCCTGAGGGAGCCCGTCCCGACGTGACGCCGCCTCGATCCGATCCAAGTCTGCTTCGTACGCGTTGCGCATCGCCTGCTCCATCTCGGCGACCGACCTGGTCGCGATGGGGCGCCGCATCGGATCGAGGCTCGGGGCGTTGCGCAGCGTCGGCGCGGTCGCTGGGCTCAGCCCGCGTCGAAGCGACGCGCGAGCTCCCAGTGCGGATCGCGGACCGCGTGCGCCGTCGCGCCGTGGGCGAGCGCCCACTTCTTGGCCGCGGCGATCGCGGCGGCGTCCTCGCGCACGAAGTAGTGCAGCGTGCGGCGTCCCGGCGTCGTCTCACGACCGAAGTAGATCGCGTCACCCAGCACGGGGCTCAGCGCGTCTTCGAGGTCGTTCAGGCGCGATGCCTCCGCGTTGGTCGGCATTCCCTGGGGATCGCGGTCCACGATCGGGAGCACGATGGCCAAGTGGTGGGTGGCGAGCAGGTGATCGATGCGCTTGAGCGCGGCGTTCACGGTGGCGAAGAGCGCTTCCCCACGTGGTGACACGCCTCGGTAGAGGATGAAGCCGTCGTCCGCCGGCAGCTCACTCAGCGCGCCGACTGCGCGGAGCAGCTCCCCGAGGGACGCCGCGTCCTGGATCGGGCCCGAGGGTGCCTCCTCGATCGCCCCGAGCCAGCGCTCGACCCCGTCTTCTCCGAGAACGCCGTCGAGTAGGAGAAAGAGTGCCGTCCCGCGCGCCTCCTCGGTCATCCCGCGGAAGCCGGGATGCCAGTAGAGGCCGTGGATCTTGCGGTGTGTCTCGTCCACCTCGAAGCGCACCTCGAGCTCGCTCGCCTTCAGCACGACGCCCGCGAACTCGAGCTCGAGGCTGGCAGGGCGCGCCTGTCGGGCCGGGAAGTAGGACCACTCGGCGTCCGGCGGCGGCGCCATGCTCCGCCAGCGCTCCGTGATGATTCGAAGCTCGGGGTCGCCTTTGCCGGACAGGAAGAACGCGTGGCGCGAGGTCGTGCCCTGTCCGAGCTCCCACTCGAGGGAGCCGCCGATCGCAGCCACGTGGGCCGAGATGTCCTCGATCAGCTCGGGTGCGAAGTGTCGCGTCACCTCGATGCTCTCGAGCACGCGATGTCTCGCGGTCTCCCACCACGCCCAGAACGCTCGGATGCCGGCCAGCTCGTTCACGGTCCGGGACGCTACCACGCGGGGCGATTCGAACGGCGAGCCGGATCAGGTCGAGCCCAGCACCCGGACCTTGCGGCGGAAGGCGGACTCGAAGAGCGAGCTCTTGCGCTCGGCCGTCCACACCTCGAGCGAGAGATCCTCGCGGCCCACCGCGTGGACGACGACCTCCTTGGGCTTGGTCGCGACGTCGAGCTTCTGCACCTTGCTGCGGTGTCCCCGGTCGAGCGCGTCGGCGACGCGCAGGATGCCCGCGAGCTTGCGCACCGTCACCCGGTCGGCCTCGGGCAGCTTGCCGTAGCTCGCGTGCCGCGGCGAAGGCGCGGCGCGGCGGTGGTAGCGCGCGATGCAGCCGACGATCATCCGCCGCTCGGGCGACAGGCCCATCACGTCCGAGTGCTCGAGGATGTACTGCGTGTGCTTGTGGTGCGCCGCGAAGTGCACGAAGTCGCCGATGTCGTGGCAGAGCGCGGCGACGCGGAGCAGCAAGCGATCCTCGGTGCCCAGGCCGTGCAGCGGCGCGAGCCGATCGAAGAGCTCGCTCGCGAGCCGATCCACCTGCGTCGCGTGCGCCTCGTCGAAGTGGTAGCGGCGCCCCAGCTGGATCGCGGAGCGGGTCGCGGTGTGCTCGCTCTCCTTGGGATCCGCCTTCGAGAAGTGGCGGGCGACGAGCTCGCTCGCGATGCCCTCCCTCAGGCCGACGCCCGGCGCGACGATGACGTCGGTGCGCGCCAGATCGGCGACCGCGCGCACGACGTAGAGCGCAGGAACGATCGTGTCGGCGCGATCGGGCCGCAGATCGAACGCCTTTCTGCGCTGCGCCGCGCTCATCTTGGCGAGCTTGCCGAGGAGCGCCTGCGCCTTGCGCACGTCGATCGCGGGCAGGCCCTGCGCCTTGCCGTTGGTCGGCGGGCAGAGCGCCGCGATGGTGTCGAAGTTGCCGCCCGTGCCGCAGACGAGGTCGTAGCTCCGGCGTAGAAAGTCGCTCGCGACGGGCTGGAGCATGCGGTCGAGGTACTCGACGAGCACCTTCTCCGCGCCTTTCTTCACCGGCTTTCCGTCGTCGAGGAACGACTCGAGCAAGCGCACGGTGCCGATCTGCAGACTCGTCGAGAAGCGGACCTCGTCGTGGTGCACCTCGGAGAGCTCCAGCGAGCCGCCGCCGAGATCGCAGAGCAGCGCGCGCTTGTCGTCGAGCGCCACCCGCTGCTGCACCGCGAGCTTCACGATGCGGGCCTCCTCCGTTCCGTCGATCGTCTCCAGCTCGATGCCCGCGTCGCGCACCTGATCGAGCAGCTCCGCCGAGTTCTCCGCGTCGCGCGCCGAGGCGGTGACCACGGCGCGGTACTCGACGACGTCGAGCTTCTCCATGGTCTCGGCGAACGTCTTCATCGCCTTCACGCAGTCGCGGATCGCGCCCTCGTCGAGGCGGCCGGTCACGAACACGCCCTTGCCCATCCGCACGGGGACGCGGAGCGCGGTGACCTCGGTCATCTGATCGGGGGCGTTCGCCTCCACGACCAGGAGGCGCGACGCGTTCGAGCCGACGTCGATGGCAGCGAAGCGGGGCATGACGCCGCTACCTACACCCCGAGGGATCCGCAGGGAAGGCCGAGGAGCGATCGGATCGCCGTTGATGCGGCCCTCGTCGCGCAGCGCGCAGCGAGAGCGGAACGACGCGGGCTACTTCGTGCCGAAGAGGCGATCGCCTGCGTCGCCGAGGCCCGGCAGGATGTAGCTCTTGTCGTTGAGCTTCTCGTCCACCGAGGCGCACCAGATCGGCACGTCCGGGTGCGCGTCGTGCAGCGCCTTCACTCCCTCGGGCGCGGCGAGCAAGCAGACGAACTTGATCGACTTGGGGCCCTTCTCCTTGATGCGATCGACGGCGGCGATCGCGGAGTTGCCCGTCGCGAGCATGGGATCGACGACGACCACGTCGCGATCGCCGAGGTCGCCCGGCATCTTGAAGTAGTACTCGACCGCCAAGAGCGTCTTCGGATCGCGGTAGAGGCCGATGTGCCCGATGCGGGCCGAGGGGACGATCTTGACGAAGCCCCCGAGGATGCCGTCGCCCGCGCGGAGGATGGACACGACGACGAGCTTCTTTCCCTCGATGGTCGGCGCCGTCATCTTGGTGAGCGGCGTCTCGATCTCGATCGTGCCGAGCGGGAAGTCGCGGGTGACCTCGTACGCGAGCAGCATCGAGATCTCCTCGAGCAGCTGGCGGAACTGCTGGGTGCTCGTCTCCTTGCGGCGCATCAGCGTCAGCTTGTGCTGCACCAGAGGATGAGAGACGGCGTGGACTTCGCGGGCGTTGGCCATGGGGCCGGGATGCTACAGCGCAGCGCCGAGCGTGAGAAGTGCGTCGCGGGGCGACGGCGGCCCGTACACTGCGGGCCTTGGCCGCCGTCTATCCGCTCGCGTCCGTGCAGCGCCTCCGCGACGACGAGGAGGAGGCCGCGCGCCGCGCGCTCGCGTCTGCGATCGAGCGACAGGCCCGCGCCGCCGAGGCCGTCGCGCAGTGCGCCCAGCGACGCGACGAGCACGTGCGCGTCAGCGAGACGATCCAGCGCGACGAAGCCGCCCGCGACGTCGCCGGACGCAGCGTCGCCGAGACGCTGACCGCGCGAGCGTACCTGGCGCGCCGCAAGCGAGAGCTCGCCGCGCTCACCACCGAGCTGTCGGAGCTGCGCGAGCAAGAGGCGGCCCGAGCGCGCGAGGTCGAGCAGGCCCGCGCCGCGCTCGCGCAGGCGCGCGCCGAGGTCGAGGCGCTCGCCAAGCACCGCGCGGCCTGGGAGGCGGAGCAGGCGAAGGTCCGCGAGCGCCGCGAGGAAGCCGAGCTCGACGATCGCGCATCTCGCAGGCGCTGAGGGCCCGGGTACGAACAACCGGGCGGCAACGCCCGGGCCTCTTCGCCGGAAGCAGTGTTCTCGCTCCTCCGAATACTCCCGGTATGCGTCGTCGCGACGCCTTGCCTGCGACGAACATTCCTCGCCGATCCGGTCCGGTCGTTCATACCCGGGCCCTGAGGGTCCGCGTCCTGGTGCCACCCCTGCTTCGGCGGGCGCGGTTGGTCTATTCTTCACCCGTTCATGGGCTTCGCGGATCGCTTTCGGCCCTGGGTCCTGATCGGCTCGACCCTCGCGGTCACCGGTTGTTCGCTCGCGTTGGGCGATGATGTGTGTAGGGAGGTCGTGTCCTCCGAGCACCCGATCAACCAACGCACCGAAGGAGCACAAGATCTTCTCGGGCCTCGCTCCCTCGCCCCGCTGACGTCGGGCCCAGCGCTGCTCGCGTTCGCAGCGTCGGATGATCTCGGAGACGAGCTCCGCGTCGTGCGGGTCGGCCTCGATGGGGCGCGGCTCGCGACGACGTGTGAGGACGATCGCGAGCGCACCGTGTTTCCCCCCGACGGGGCTGCGCCGACGGAGCGGATCGCTGGCATTTCCCTCTCCGCCCCCGGCGCAGACGAGGGCCTCGTCGGCGTGGTCTGGTCCACGATCGCGGGGGCAGTCGAGGGGGGGGCAGTCCGCATCGCCGCCGTGGATCCGCGCACGGGCTGCGAGGAGACGGCGAGCGTCGGTGTCGAGATTGGTGCCCGCGTGGCCGGCGTCACCATCGGCATGCCCGCGGTCGTGCGCACGGGCGCGGACGAGCTCACGGTGTTCTGGGCAGATGGGCGCTCGCCCCGACCGTTCGCACGCGCGGTGCAGCTCCTGCCTGCTTCGGCGCCGCGCTTTCTGCCCTTGGTGGCGGACGGCACGTTGGTGAGCGATGCGCCGATCGCGCTCGCGGCGTTCGAGGGCATCCCCGTTCGCCTCGCCGCCGCGGCGCTCCCAGGCGGCCGCATCGCGCTCGCGGCCATGGTCCTCAATGGCCTCACTTGGCAGGCGCAGCTCGCGATCGTCGAATCGACCGGCGAGATCCGGGTCGCGTCGATCGTCGTCTCGACGGGGGTGGGCGAGCTCGCTGCGGGCTCGAGCATCGATGTCGCCTTCGATGGTCGTCAGATCCTCGTGGCGTGGTCGCTCACCTCGGCTGGTGAGGGCTACGCGAGTCTGCGGGGTCGGCTCCTCACGTCGGAGGGAGACTACCTCCGATCGTCGCTGTCGCCCGAGGGCGAGCCATTCGTGCTGACGACCACGCCAGGAGAAGCGCTCGCCGCATCGATCGTCCCGCGGGATGAGGGCGGGTTTCTACTGTCGTTCACTCGGCGCGCGCTCGATGGTACGAGCGAGTCGCGGACCCTGCAGTTGCTGGGTCTCGACGCAGACGGTGAGCGGCAGTTCTTCGCCCCGGTGTGTGAACGCGCCGAGCTCGAGATCTCCCGCCCGGGCGTCACTCCGACGTTCTCGTCCACCGCGATTCTCGCCGATGGGAACCTGCTCGTCGCCTGGACGGCCATCGAGCCTGGAGGGGTCGACGCGGACGCCAGCGGCATCGCCGCGCGGGTCTTTCCGCGGGACGCGTTGTTGCCATGAGGGCGATGCTGCTCGCGGTGGTGTTGCTCGGCTGCGCGCGCGCCCCCGCGAACCCAGACACTCGCGTCGTGGCTCGCGACGGCGGCCCGTCGGTGTGCGGCGAGCCAGGGGAGGCCGAGGACGGCATGCCCTGCGCCTGCGCCGCCGACTGTCGTGCGGGGGCCTTGTGCGTCGATGAGTCTTCGTTCGGCTATCCGGGCGGCGTGTGTCTTCGTTTGTGCGATCTGAGTCGCAGCGACGAGTGTTCGCCAGGGACGAGCTGCTTGGACCTGGAGCGGAGCGGAACCGGGGAGGGCCTCTGCTACCGCTCGTGCGTCTCGTCGTCGGACTGCCCGCGAGGGCGGCTCTGCGTGGACGGAGTGTGCAGCGGCCGCTGCGCCGACGACGGCGCCTGCGAGTCGGGCCGTTGTGATCGCTACGCCTCGCGATGTGTCGATCCGGCGGCGGTGATCGAGGGGGCCGGTCTCAACGCGCCGTGCACGCGCCACGACGAGTGCCGATCGGCGTTCTGCGATCCCGAGCGCGGTCTCTGCGTGAGCCTGTGCAGCGTCGAGAGCGACCACTGCCCCGAAGGCAGCGTGTGTATCTGGGGGGACGCGATCGCGGACGTCGGAGTGTGCGCCGAGCGGTGTGAGCGCACGAGCGACTGTGCGGAGGGACTCCGGTGCGGGCTCGACGCCAGACCGGGTTTCACGGAGCGGGTCTGTTTGCGATGAGGTCCATCGTGCTCGCTTGCCTGATGGCGGGATGTTCCGTGGCCGACGCAGCGGATGGCGGTGCGGACACGCCCATCGATGGGGGGGCCGACGCTCCGGCTACGACCTGCGGCCCGGAAGGAGGCTCCATCGATGGAGCGCCGTGTCGATGCGATTCCGAGTGTGAGATCGGGGCGGTGTGTTACGCGGAGTCGGAATCGGGGTATCCAGGGGGCGTGTGCGCGCGGAGGTGCCGCAGCGGGCCGTGCTCCTTTGCCGCGTCGTGCTGGGATCGACGTGGGATCTGCGCGGTCCCTTGCACCCGTGCGGGGCAGTGCGGCGCCGGGCGAAGATGTGATCTCTTGGATGGGTTCTGCACGGCCTGGTGCACGTCGGACGCGGACTGTGGAGAGCTCCCTTGTGACCGTCATCGCGGTCTCTGCGGCGTCCCCGCCGCCGAGGGCGCGGGGGTGTTGGCCCCCTGCGAGAGTGGCAGCGCTTGCCTCTCGGGCGTCTGTCTGTCCGACGTCGGGTGCATCACGCTCTGCGAGGTCGGAGTCGAGGGATGCCCGGTGGGCTCGCGGTGCTTGGCTGGCGGCGACGGACTCGGCTTCTGCGCGCCCAGTTGCCGAGACGCACCGTGTCCGCGTCACCTCGTTTGCAGCGGCGTAGCGAGCGACGGCGAGCCCCTCTGCGGTCCGCCCTGATCACGGCGAACCCTTCGCCCACGTGGGAGCGCCGCGTTCGCCCGCGCGCCCTCGGTGCTGACGAGGGCGATTTTGTGCGGGCCTCAGCGATCGAGCTCGATGGTGCCGAACGAAGCGGGCGGCGGCGCGGCGCCGAGGTCCCAGGCGATCGAGCCACCGAGGATGAGCGCTGCAGCGATCCCGAGGACATCCGCCGCGACGGCTGCGTTCCGGGCAGCGTCGCGCTCGGCACGGGTCGGGTTGCCGTGGGGCGCGCCGTCGACGACTGCGTCGAGCGCGCCGGCGACGATGCCCGTCGTGATGGCGGCCACCAACACGAGGGTGCCTGCGACGTAGCCGACCCACACGAGCTCGTCCGCCGCCGTCGCGTGGGCGGAGCGGAGGCTCGCGTTCACCCGCGTCGCGGCCCCGGCTTCGAGCGCGAGGTCCGCGCTCCAGGGCTCGTGCTCCGGGGCGCTCAAGCGGATCCGCGACGCGCCGGCGGGGAGCCCGTCGAGGGTGAGGGGAGTGGTCCCGAGCACGCGGTCGCCCAGCGTCACTTCGGCGCCCTCCGGACTGCTACGGACCGAGAGGATGGCCGTGGTGCGCGCGTCGGAGACGAGGTCGAGCCGCAGCGACGAAGGAGCCGCTTCGGTGATGTTCACGCTCCGCCGCTCGGTGACGTGCAGGGGTAGCTCGATCGAAAGGACGTGGGACCCGGTCGGCAGGCGGACCTCGAGTGGGGTCGTGCCGAGGAGCCGACCTCCGTCTTCGAGCGATACCGAGGCTCCGGCCGGCGTCGTGGTGACGACCAGGGTCCCTTCGATCCGGACCAGCGAGAGCGTCGTCTGGACCAGGGAGCCCGTGACCGCACGGGCCACCGCCGTGGCGTCGTGGTGGTCGTCGAGGCGTCCGATCACCGAGTGCTCGCCCTCCTCCAGCGCGATCCGTCGCGGGGCGCGACCAACACTGCCGAGCTCTGGGCGGTCGATGAAAACCGTCGCGCCCGCAGGCTCCGACCGCACCTCGATCACGGCCAGGCGCGTGCCGAGCGCGTCGCGTCGGCTGGTGCTGTCCGCGTGATCTTCCTCCGAGAGCGCGAACTCGGTGAGCCGCGTCTCCCACCAGTTGTAGGCGTCGCGAGGGCGCCCGAGCAGTTCGTACGTCTGCGCGATGTTGAAGACGTAGCTCGCGTTGGGTGCGAGGCGGTGCGCGGCGAGAAAATGGTCGAGCGCTTCGGCGTACCGCCTGCGTCCGTAGAGCTCGCTCCCCAGCTCGAAGTGGAGCGCAGCCTCGGAGGCGTCATCGGCCCGCGCCCGTGAGAGCGGCGCGAGCGACGCGAGACCGAGCAGTCCCACCGCGAGGAGCGGCACGACGAGGAGTGCGCGTGTCGTCACGGCGACCTCAGCGGCGGTGGCGCTCCGTGGGGCCGTGACCTCGATCGCTCGAGCCGGATCTCGAGCCTCGAGGGGAGCGGGACGGACAGGGGGATCGTCTGGCTGCGGTGAGCGTCTGCGGTCACGGTGAGAACCGTCGGCCCCTCGGGCATCACCAGCACGCACGGCGCACTGCAAGTCGCGCCCGACTCCGAGGTGACGAGCGCACCGACGGGGCTCACGTCGAGCTCGAGCCGGTGCTCGGGCGCGGCCGCGGGGGCCGGGGCATCCGGCACCGGCGCGGGTACCTCGAGCGAGGGTGTCACGGCGGGAGGGGGAGAGATCGCCGCGGCGCTCTCCTCGCCCCCACCGAACGCCGCGAGCGAGGCCACCACCACGACGACGCCAGCGGCGACCGCGACCGCGGGCCAGGGCCACGAGGTCGGAGTCACTGCCGGCGTGGCGACCGATGGCGATGGCGTCTCGGGAAGACGTAGGCCTGGCGGCTCGGGTGAAGGTGCAGGGGGACGAGAGGACGCAAACGAAGGATCGGGCGGCAGGGCGATCGTCGCGTCGGTCGAGATGGCGGAACAAGACGTCTTCCGGAGCGCCTCGCCCAACTCCCGGACCGTGGGCGTGCGCCGGTCCAGGTTCTTGGCGAGCGCGCGCTCGACGACGGCGGCGAGATCGTCAGGGACGTCCGGGCGCGCGCTGCGCACGCTCGCCCGCTCTTCGCCGCAGACCTTCAGTACGAGCATCGGATAGCTGTCGGCGACGAACGGGGGCTGGCCCGTGAGCATCTCGAACAGCATCGCACCGATCGCGTACACGTCGGTGCGTTCATCGACGTGCGCGGCATCCCGAAAGGCTTCGGGCGACATGTAGACGGGCGTGCCCATGACCTGCCCGGTCTGGGTGAGACCCGAGACGCCCGGCTCGTTCACCTTGGCGATACCGAAGTCGAGGACCTTGATGCGCAGCGGGGCACCCCGGAGCACGAACACGTTCGCCGGCTTCAGGTCCCGGTGCACGATCCCGCGCTGGTGCGCGGCCGCGATCGCGTCGCAGATCAGCGCGCCGATCTCGACGACCTCCTGGAAGGACGGTGGCTGACCTGCGATCCGTCCAGCGAGCTCCTCGCCGTCGAGCGCCTCCATCGCCAGGAACGCCGTGTCACCGTCGCGTCCGAGATCGAGCACGTCCACGATCCCTGGATGGCCGATCGTGGCCGCCGCTCTCGCCTCGCGGAAGAACCGCTCGACGATCTCCGGACTGCGCGCGATCTCGGGCAGCAGCACCTTCAGCGCGACCTTGCGATGAAGCTCGACGTGCTCGGCGAGGTACACGGCGCCCATGCCACCGCGGCCGAGCAATCGCTCGACCCGGTAGCGACCTGCGAGCAGCGCTCCGGCGGCGAGCGTCTCTGGCGCGGGCGTGTGCACGCGGGCGATGGTAGCCGGCTCGGGCTCGGCCGGCTCGGCATGCACCGAAACTTCGGGTCGGATGTCGGGTGACTTGCCGCACGCGCGGGCGCTTCCAAACGCCGGTACCGTCTCGGTCCATGACCTCGCTTCGCCTCTCGGTCGCGCTCGTGCTCGGGCTCTCCCTCGGTTGCGTCGCATCTCCCGACGAAGCGAGCGCGCCCATCGTCCGCGGCAGCGCTTCGCCGAGCGAAGACGCCGTCGTGTTCGTGCTCGGCTCGGGCTTCTGCTCGGGCGCGCTGATCGCGCCGCGCGTGGTGCTCACCGCCAAGCACTGCGTGGTCCCCGAGGGCGCGCCCGGCGCCATCGAGGCGCGCCGCATCACGGTCGGGATCGGCGAGGCGTTCACCGCGCTGCGCGCTCGCTACACGGTCGAGCGCGTGCTCACGACGCCGGGGCCGCTCGAGATCTCGACCGGCTTCGATCCGGTGGGCAGCGCGAACGGCAGCGACGTCGCGCTCTTGGTGCTCACCCGCGAGGTCACCGGGGTCACCCCGATCCCGGTGCGCCGCACCGGTCCCGAAGATCTCGTCGGCGACACGCTCCTCGCGGTCGGCTTCGGCAACACCGAGGTCGGCGGCTCGGGCCGGCGGATGCAGGTCGAGGCGGAGGTCACCCGCACCACCTCCGTGCTCATCGAGGGCATCGAGGTGATCTGCTCGGGCGACTCCGGCGGGCCGCTGATCGCGACCGACGACGGCGTGCGCAGCGTGGTGGGCGTCGCGTCGTTCGGCGTGTTCCGCTCGAGCGGCGCGGTCGGCTCGTGCCCCGCGGACGCGGACTACTGGAACCGCGTGGACGTGCAGATGGATCTGATCGATCGCGCGCTGCGCGTCGCCGGCGAGTGCGTGCCGACGGGGACCGCGGAGCAGTGCAACGGCATCGACGACGACTGCAACGGGACGATCGACGAAGGGTGCGTCGCGCTCGGCGGTGCGTGCGCGCTCGACGAGGAGTGCGCGTTCTTCGCTCCCGCGCCCGAGCTCGCGGGCGAAGAAGCGCTGCCGCCGGGCGCGCGCTGCGTCGAGGGCGTCTGCGCGCTCCCGTGCGACGCGCGCGAGCCGCTCGCTGCGTGCGCGGCCATCGAGCACCCGTTCAGCGGCGAGACCACCGCGGTCAGCGGCTTCTACTGCCGGCGCGGCGCCGACTGCGGCGGCCTGTGTGTCGCAGGCACCCCGGGCGCGGGCGAGGTCGGCAGCGCGTGCGGCGCCGACACCGAGTGCGCGACGCTGGTGTGTGAGTTCGGCGTGTGCAGCAGCCGCTGTGTGGGAGACGCCGGCGTCTGCCCGGGCGACGAGGTGTGCGTCGCCGACGCGGGGCAGTGCGGCATCTGCGCCGGGGGCAACGCGCGCCCGACGGGCCGCGGCCGCGGCGAGCCGTGCTCGGCGAACACCGACTGCAGCTCCGGGCTCTGCGGGACCGAAGGACGCTGCAGTCTGACGTGCACGAGCGACCTCGCGTGCGGGGACGGCTTCCGCTGCGAGGACATGCAGTGCGTCGCGGGCGCGCGCAGCGGCATCGGCGATCACTGCGGCGACGACGACGACTGCGCGGTCGGCGCGTGCGGCGCGCTCGAGGGCGGCCGCTTCTGCGGCGCCCGCTGCATGGACGACGGAGACTGCGGCGGCGCGACCTGCGCGGCGGGCAGCGAGTCGGGCGTGTGCGCCCCGATGCTCGGCGCCCTCGGCCAGGCCTGCACCGCAGACGACGCGTGCGTCTCGGGCCTCTGCCTCGACGGCGTCTGCGGCGCGCGCTGCAGCGCGACCACCCACTGCCCCGCAGGAACCGCGTGCGTCCGCGACGGCGCCGACACGGTGTGCCGAGTCCGCTCAGGCGGCTGCTCGGTCGGACACGGCGGCGGTCTCTCGATGTGGCCAGTGCTCGCGCTGTTCGCGCTCGGGCTCGCGCGGCGCAGGAGGCGTCACATCGGTGGGCCGACTTCGGCGTGGAAGGTGCCGCTGTTTCCTCGGCTGTAGGTGCCGATGAAGATGCGGTAGTGGCCTGCGGGCCACTCGCCGCGCACTTCGGGGTTGAGGCCGTTCGTGTCGTCGTTGCAGGCGAAGCGGCCGTCGGGGAACGCGACGACCATCGTCGTGTCCACGTCCGAGTACGCGCTCGCGACCATCGAGCTCGGCATCATGAGGTCGATCTGGATCTGGGGCTCGGGGGGGATCCAGCCGCGGCACGAGCCGTCCCAGGTCATCGCTTCGATCGGGCCTCCGGCCATGCCGTCGAAGCTCCTTCGTCCGCCCGGGCTCATCGTCGTTCCCGACGACGATCCGCCGGCCACCGCGCCGACGGTGGGATCGCGGTGGGTGCGCGCCACGGTCGTCGCGCCGCCTCCGCACGCGCCGAGCAAGAGCGAGGTGAGCCCGATGGCCACGACGGATCGTCCGATCATGCCGGCGAGCATACGGCATCGCCTCGGCGTCTCTGCCCTCGGCGCGTCTGCCCTCGGCGTCTCTGCCCTCGGAGCGCTCGGCGTCTCCGTCCTCGGCGTTGCTCCGCGCGAAAGACGTGACAGACCCCGCCGGCTTGGCGCTCATGGACCACTGGGCCTTCGAGGTCGGCGCGCGCTACCTGCGCGCGCGCAAGTCGCGGACCGTGAGGGTGATCGGCATCGTCGCCATCTCGGGCGTCGCGCTCGGGGTGGCCGCGCTGCTCGCGGTCATGTCGATCGCCGCGGGCTTCGAGGAGGAGTTCCGCGATCGGGTGCTCGGGGTGAACGCCCACGTGCTGGTGATGAAGTACGGCGGCGACTTCGAGGAGTACCCGGACGTCATCGCGCGCGCGATGGACATGCCCGAGGTCGCGGGCGCCGCGCCCTTCTTGATCCACGAGATGATGCTCGCGAACGGGGATCGCATCG
>CAYZQM010000025.1:7879-15954 GCA_964480175.1 uncultured Sandaracinaceae bacterium | reverse complement strand
CGGTGCTGTCGGGTGTCGCACGCGCGGCCCGTGGCGGCGTGCTGGTGAAGGGCGTCGATCCCGATCGCATCGGAGGCGTGCTCGATCTGCCCTCGCAGCTGATCGAGGGCTCGCTCGAGGGGATGCGCCTGCCCGGGGCGCGCCCGCCGGAGCGAACGGACGGCGAGGAGGAAGAGCCCACGGAGCGGCGCGGCGAGGATCTCGACGCGTACCTCCGCCGCATCGACGCGCGCTACCGCGGCGAGCCCGAGCCCGAGCCCGAGGTGGCGCCCACGCCCGACCCCGAGCCGCTCGAGCCGGAGGGCGACGAGATCATCCCGCTGCCCGAGGTGCACGTCCCCACGCCCGAGGAGGCCGCGGCCGCGCTCGCCGCGCTCAATCTGAGCGGGGAGGGCAGCGCCGCGCCCGAGGACGATCCGCTCTTTCACCCCGAAGAGGGTCCGCACGAGACGCCCGTCGAAGACCTGCCAGGCATCGTGGTGGGCCACGCGCTCGCGCGGCGCCTCGACATCTCGATGGGCGATCGGGTGCGGGTGATCTCGCCCTTGGCGGGCCTCGACACCTCGCTCTTCCGCGCCGCGCCGCGCACCCCGCGCTCCCGCGAGTTCCGGGTCATCGGGGTCTTCCAGGCGGGCTTCGACGAGTACGACACGCACTTGGTCTTCGTCGATCTCTACGAGGCCGAGTCGTTCTTCGAGCGGGGTGACTCGGTCGATGGCGTGGAGATCCGGCTGCACGATCTGGAGCTCGCGCCCACCGTCGCGCGCCGCCTCGATCGCATGCTCGGCGGCGGGCCCTACTCGACGACCGACTGGGAAGAGCTGAACCACAACCTCTTCGAGGCGCTCGCGATCCAGAAGATCATGCTGAGCCTGGTGATCGCCTCGATCGTGGTGGTCGCCGCGTTCAACGTGATCGCGACGCTCATCATGATCGTGCTCGAGCGCAAGCGGGAGATCGCGATCCTCAAGGCGATGGGCGCGCGCGACGGGCACGTGCTCTCGGTCTTCGTGATCCAGGGCCTGGCGATCGGCGTCTTCGGCACCCTGCTGGGCCTCTTGGTCGGCGGCAGCGCATGCCTGTGGCTGGAGTCGTACCGCTTCCCGCTCGATCCCCACGTGTACTTGATCGATCACCTGCCGGTGCGCACCAGCGCCGCCGAGTTCGGCTGGACCGTCCTCATTGTGCTGGTGATCTCGATCCTCGCGACGCTGGTCCCGAGCTGGTGGGCCGCGCGCCTCTTGCCGGCCGACGGCGTGCGCCACGAGTAGAAGCGCCAGCTCAGCTCGACTCGACTCGACTCAGCTCTACTCAGAGAGGGCGGGGAGGGGTCGCGCTGACTTGATGGAACGCGCGTCCTTCGAGGCGCCAGCGCTCCGTCGAGACGTGGGTGGGGCAGCAGAGGCCCTCGTCGGTCCCGCTGTTGCGCTCGAGCACGAGGTAGCCGTCTTCGAGGCGCGCGCCGTCGATGCCGCCGTCGGCGCGATCGCCACCGAGCACTTGGGTGAACACGGCGTAGCCCTCGCCCTCGGCGTGGAACGCGTACAACGCGTCGAACGTCCCCGAGCCGCCGGGGCGGCACACGACGATCGCCATCCACTCGATCGTTCCGTCGCCGTCGAGATCCGCGGCGCCGATCGGGGTCACCTCGAGCTCGGCGTCGATCGCGATCTCGCCCTCTTCTTCGTCGACGGTCTCGGCCAACGGACTCGGGTACGTGCCGAGGCCCTCCGCGACCGTGACGGTTCCGTCGCCGCACACGTTGGGCAGCGTCGCGTCGCGCAGCGCGTCGCTCGGCTGCACCGCGAGCGCGGACGCGGGCGGCGCGTCCTCATCGCCTGCGGTCGTCGCGCTCGCCGCGTTCGACGCTGGTGGCGTCTCGCGGGGGGCGCTGCTGGCGCAGCCCGCGAGCAGGGCCAGCGCCAGCGCGCACCTCACGAGAGCCCGCGCGAGGCGAGGAACGTGTTGGTGTACGCGGTCGCCTTCTCGTAGCTGTCGCGCGTGGTGCTCTCGATGAAGCTCTCGACGGTGCCGCCCACGAGCGGGATCGAGACGGTGATCTCGACCTCGCAGATCCGCTCAAGCTTCTTGTCGCCCCGCGCTTCCACCCAGTAGCGGCCGCCGATCTTGATCTTGTCGGCCATCTTGCTGGTCGCGACCGTGTAGCTCCAGATGCGGGTCTTGGGATCGAACGTGCCCGTCTCTTCGTAGGCGAGCGAGTCGCCCACCATCTTCTTGATGACCGCCGGCGCCTCGCTCTTCGGCTCGGTGCGGAAGCGGCGGCGCTTGCCGCCGTCGGGCAGCTCGGTGAGCTCGAGCGGCTCGAAGGACTTGAAGCCGAGGCCGGACAGATAGAGCCCGCGGTTGTACTCGTCGTCGAAGAAGACCTTCTCCCAGAAGGTGTCCACGTCGGTGTTGAAGGTGTTCTTGCAGGTGAACCGCTTGGTCATGGCGCGGCAGGCTAGCGCAGTTTTCGGGCGCGGCGCGCGCGACGGATGCGAGCACCGGGGGGCGACGGTCTCGGCACCGAGCCCAGGCAACGCGGCGCGACCGCGCGTTCGGCCATGCGACCGCGCGTTCCGCGATGCGAGCGGCCGCGTCCGCCGCGCTCCGCTACCGTCATGCATGACCAGCACGTTCGTACCGCGTCCTCTTCGCCTCGTCCTGGACGGCAAGACACCCCGCTACTGGTTCGGCGGCGACGGGGTCTCCACCCAGCTGTTCAACGCGCTCTCGCTCGTGTTCCCTCGCGGCGAGAAGATGTTCATCGAGGCCGTGCGAGCCCACAAGGACGCGGTCACCGATCCGGCGCTCAAGCAGGCGGTCCGCGACTTCATCGGTCAGGAGGTCAACCACAGCCGCGCGCACGTCGAGTTCAACGACTGGCTGCGCAGCCTCGGCTTGCCGGTCGACGAGCTCGATCGCGAGATCGAGGAGCGCATGAAGCAGAACGAGTCGCTGTCGCCGATCCGCCGTCTCGCGGCGACCTGCGCGCTCGAGCACTTCACCGCCATCCTCGCTGCGGCGCTGCTCGAGCACCCCGAGCTGCTGGAGGAGATGCACGAGGACGTGCGACCGCTCTGGCTCTGGCACGCGATCGAGGAGCTGGAGCACAAGTCGGTGGCGTTCGACACCTACGCGGCAGCGGGCGGCACGTACCGCATGCGCGCGGTGATGATGTCCGTCGTCACGGTCACGTTCCTCTCGCGGGTCGCACGTCGGCACCGCCGTCTGCTCCGCGAGGAGGGGTTGTTCTCCGATCGAAAGGCGCGTCTCGCCTCCGCGCGCAAGTTCTTCGGGCCGCGCGGCGCGCTCTCGGGGGTGCTGCCGGCCTACCTCGCCTACTACCAGCGAGGCTTTCACCCCGAGCAGCTCGACGACGCAGCGCTGCTCGCGGAGGGCAGGGCGGCCCTCGAGGCGCTGCTCGCTCGCGGCGACGGTGCCCTCAAGATGGCGAGCTGAGCCGCGGGGTCTCGACGGCGCGAGCCCTCGCTCGAGCCGCTGGACGCCGCGCTTCGTGTCGCGCGCCTTTACAGGGCCCGGCCGTTGTTGGACCCTACGGCTCGAAACAAACGGGACGCCGAGGCGTTCACGCCCGCACGGGCGAGCCAAAGGGCCCGAGGAGCCAGCATGAGCATCTTCGATCGCATGAACCGCGCCGTGAAGGCGAACCTGAACTCGCTGGTCGAGTCGGCCGAGGATCCCGCGAAGCTCATCGAGCAGACGGTGATCGATCTCGAAGGGGAGCTGCGGCGCGCCAAGGGTGATCTGGTCACCCAGCTCGGCACGGCCAAGCGCCTGCAGAAGAAGGTGATCGAGGCCGGCGAGGACGTGACCGGCTGGGAGAACAAAGCCGTGCTCGCGCTCAAGGCGGGCGACGAAGATCTCGCGCGCGAGGCGCTGCGCATGAAGCAGAGCGCCAAGAAGAACACGGACAACCTCCAGACCCAGGCCAACGTCGCGGCCGCGGAGGCGAGCAAGCTCGAGGCGACGATCGAGACCGTCGAGCAGCGCCTCGAGGATCTGAAGGCCCGCAAGGCCACGCTCATCGCGCAGGTGCGCAGCGCGCGCGAGGCCAGCTCGGCCGGCTCGCGCCTGGCGGGCTCTGGGGCCCTGGCCGATCTCGATCGGCTGACCGGTCGCATCGATCAGCTTGAGGCCGAGGTCGAGGCCTCCGCGGTGATCGACGACGATCCCAAGCGCGCGGAGATCGAGGCGCGCTTCCGGGCGCTCGAGAAGAAGACCGGCGGCGCCGTCGTCGAGGACGAGCTGGCCGCGCTCAAGCGCAAGCTCGAAGGGTGAGGCGCCATTCGATCGCCTGATCGGTCGGTGAGCGAGCGCGCGTGAGCGAGGAGGCCCCCGAAGTCGCGCGCATGCGCGAGCGCTTGGTGCTCTGCCACCGCTTCGTGCCGCGCGCGCTGAGCGACGACGAGCACGAGCTCGGCGCGATGCACGTTTGGTCGCGCACGGTGGCGGGGCGCTTCTTGGCGGCGGGCGGCGAGCTGCACGCGCACGCCTCGGGCACGGTCATCGCGAGCTTCGACGCCTCCGAGCTGGGCGACGCGATCGAGGTCGGCCTCGACTTGCTCGACGAGGCGGACGAGCAGTCGCTCGCGATCGGCCTCGGCGTGGGGCTCGGCGTCCTCTACACCCACGGCGCGGCGCCGGAGAACGACGCGCGCGCGTCGTGGGAGTACGGCGCGGCGATGGAGCGCGCGCAGATCCTCGCCTCGCGCGTGCCGTCCGGCGAGATCGCGCTCGACGGCGAGGCGCGCATGCGCGCCCGCGGCCTCTTGCTCTTCGCCAAGCAGATCTCTCCGGGGCATGGCCTGCGCGGCTACCTCGTCGATCGCACCCACCCGCGGCGCGACGCGTCCGCGCTCGCGATGAAGCGCCTCGGCGAGCCCGTGCTGCCGCCCGTCACCGCGGCGCTCTTGCCCACGCTGACCGAGCTCCTCGGTCGCGAGGGCACGCCGCCGCTCGTCGTGCTGCGCGGCCCACCGGGCGCGGGCGCGGTGGAGATCCTCGAGGCGGTGCGGCGCGCGGCGCAGGGTCGCTCGCGCCTCTACACGATCGGCGCGACCGCGTCGTCGGCGGTGCCGCTCGGATCGATCCGCGGTCTCTTGAGCCAGTACGATCTCGTGCAGTCGGCGCTGCCCGGACACCGCTCGGTGCTCGAGCTGGTGTCCGAGGGCGCGCTCGCCTCGCGTGACGCGCTCGCCGAAGCGCTCGGCGCGACGCTGCCCGATCCGTGCTGGCTCTTCCTCGCGCCGCTCGTCGAGATCGATCTCGCGAGCCTCGCGGTGGTCGCGAAGCTGCGCGCGCTGCGCCCGCGCACGGTGTTGGTCGCGCGCTACGGGCTCGATCTGCCGGTGCCCGCCGAGCTGCGGGATCAAGAGACGGTCGAGCTGACGCTGCCCGCGCTGCGCACGAGCGATGCGCGGGTCGTGGCCGAGTCGCTCCTCGGCGAGGGCACCCCCGACGACGTGGTCCGCCGCGTCGCCGTGCTCGGGGGCGAGACGCCGCTCGGGGTGCTCGAGGCCGCGCGCACGCTCATCGCCTGCGGCGAGCTCATGCTCGACGGCGACACGTTCATGTTCCGTCCCGGCGCCGCCAAGGGCAGCCCGCGTCGCGCGGCGGCGATCTCGCTCGACCTCTTGATCGCCGAGCGCGCCGAGATGCTGGACGACGAGAGCCGGCATTGCCTCGAGGCGATCTCGATCCTCGGCGAGCCGATGCCCGTCGCCGAGCTCGAGGCCGTGCTCGCGCTCGATGGTCTCGCGCCGCGCGCCGTCTCCCGCGCGATCGGGCGCCTCGACGACGACGGGTGGATCGAGCGCGACATGCCGCTCGGCACCACGAGCAGCGGGGCGGGGACGACCGTGCGCTGTGCCAACCTCTTCGTGCGGCACCTCCTCGCCGCGTCGCTCCACCCAGCGCGCCGCGCGGAGCTGCACCGCTTCGCGTACGAGGCGCTCGAGCTCCGCCGCGACGGAGCGAGCGGGCAAGCGGAGCTGGGTCTGCACCTGATGGAGGCGGGCCGCGAAGTGGAGGGCGCGCAGCGCCTGCTGGACGCGGCCGAGGCCACGCTCGCGGCGGGCTACGGTCGCGCGGCTGCGCGGCTCACGCGGCTGGCCCGCCCCGGCGTGACCGCAGCGCCGCTGCTCGAGCGGGCCAACGCGATCCAAGAGAGCGGGGTGCTCACCGAGGAGGGCGGGCTCGACGCCGAGGAAGAGGAGCGCGTGAGCAGTCCGCGCATCGCGCTGGGGCAAGCGCAGACCGACGCGCGCAGCGCGGAGATCGATCTGCAGGAGACGTCGGGCGGGGCGCTCGCGGCGGATCCGATCGACGCGCGCCGTCCGCGGGGCGACAGCACGACCGAGAGCATGGAGGACACCGATCTGGTGGCCGAGGTGACGGCGGCGATCCGCGATCGCGACGCGGAGCGCATCGAGCAGATCGCGCGACGCGCGGTGCTCGACGGAGTGGAGATGTCCCAGATCGCGCGCCTGAGGGCGCTCGCCGATCTGCTGCGCGGCGACGTGAGCGGCGCAGCGCGGGGCCTGGTGCGCGCGCGCAGCTTGCGTCCGCAGGCGCCGGTGGGTCGGCGCGCGTTGCTCACCGAGGCGATGGTGTCGCTCCGCGCCGGCGCCGCGACCACCGCGGTGCGCTTCGCCCTGCGCGCGCTCGCCGAGGCCCGCGCCGACGGCGACGGACGCGGTGAGTCGGTCGCGCTCTTCACGATGGCGGCGGGCTACCGCGCGCTCGGTCGCGAGGCCGAAGCGAGCAAGCTCGAGCAGCACGCCCAGGTCGCGGGCAGCTGACGATGCGATCGCTCGCGCTCGTCGTTGGGCTCGGCGTCGCGCTCGTCGCTGCGCTCGGCGTGGTGCTCGGCGTTGCGGCTGGCGTCGCGCGCGCCGAGTACGCGCCCGACATGGAGCCCGGGCGCCTGCGGGTTCGTCACGCGTCGTGGGCGGCGGCGCTCGCGTGCGAAGCGCACTGGCCCGAAGGCGCGCCGGGCTCGGTGAACCTTCAGATCACGCTCGATCGAAGAGGACGCACCACGTCGGTACGCACCGATCCCGACGTACGCGCCTTCGCGCGCTGCGTCCGCCGCACGCTGCGCCGCGAGCGCTTCGAGGTCACCGGCCCCGACGCGGCCGGCCCGACGTGGACGGTGACGTCCCGCTTCGTGTTCCCCGACTGAGCCTCGATCTCGCGCTGTGTCCTGCTACGGCCGCCGCGATCGAGGCTGAGCTGCGGTGGGGTGGTGCGTCTCCGCGCGGGTGGGCGCTGGGTTGCGGCGTGTCGCCACAGATCCGAGCGTCGGGCGCGGGATCTCTGGCGGGCACGGTCTTGCAATGAGGGGGGCATGGCTACCACCGAGCGAGTCGAGTCCGTTCATCCCGTCGTGCAGCCCCGTGAGCGGGTGATCGCTCGCGTAGGCGACGAAGTCGAAGCCGACGTCGCGGCGCGCGCCGCGGTCGCGGCGCCCGATGAGCCTGCGCGGATCGAGAAGGTCGCGGACCGGCTCCGCGAGCACGCGCTCGACGACGTCGCGCGGACCGATCGGGATCAGCGCGCTGGCCTGATCGCGGCGCGCATCGCGCAGATCGTCGACTACGTGTTCTGTCTGGTCTACGGCCTGCTGGGCGTGCGCTTTCTTCTCTCGCTGGTCGGCGCGCGCGCAGGCGCGGGCTTCACCCGCTTCATCCACGCGATCACCGATCCGGTCTATGCGCCGTTCCGGAACATCGTCGATCACATCCGCTTCGGCGACGGACGGGTGGAGCTCTCGCTCGCGATCGCGTTCGTCGCGTACGGCGTGTTGCACCTGGCGATCCGCGGGGTGCTCAAGATGATCGCCACCCGGCGCGCCACGGTCTGATCGCCAGCGACCGCACCGGCAGACGAAGGCGCCATCGGCTCACACGGGTGGCTACCTCGCAACATCGATGATTGCGGTTCGCCTGGTGTTGGCTCGGCAATGCCGGGTACGGTCGCTGACATGACGCATTCTCCGATACTCGATTGGTTCGTTGCACGCTACGGCACGCCACGGGCGCGGGATGGGC
>CAYZQM010000025.1:0-7869 GCA_964480175.1 uncultured Sandaracinaceae bacterium | reverse complement strand
GCCACGGGGTAGCGAGCGGCTGAGCGGAAAGGGGGCGTCGCCTGATCTACTCGCCGTTGCGCGTTGCACCGGGGACGCTGGATGGTTCAACGCTGGCGGCTGGGAGATCGGCGTAGGCAGCGAGGGCGATGCGCGCTCGCAGCTCGACGCGGCTGGCGGCCAGCAGGTCAGCGCCCGCTTCGCGCACGCAGCGATGATCGGAAACGACGTCGGCGCGCTCACCGCGGTCGTGCTCTGGAACGACGAGCAGCCCGAGTGCGTGTACGTCCTCGATGCCGAACGCCAGACGGCCGTGTCGCACGGGCCGCTCGCGGTGTGGATCGGTCGCCTCGCGTGCGGCGCTGCGAGCGACGATGAGCATCAGCGCGCGGTGGGAGTCGAGACCGAGTCACTCGATGGCAAGGCGCCTCCGCTCGTCCAGACCCTCGAGCCGGATCCCGAGCTGGCCGCGACGCTGAAGGGGGGTGGGCACGAGGCGTACGTCGAGGTCGGCGGATGCCCAGTGTCGGTGCACAAGACGGGCATCCGCGCCTGGATCGGCGGCAAGAAGAAGAGCAAGGGTCTGGGCAAGGGCGCGCACATCGGCTTCGACGTCGCCGGGGGATCGGTGTTTCGGACCGAAGGGCTCACCGCGAAAGACATGACGCTGACGCACGCGACCGTGCCGGGGCTCGAGGTGATCGACGAGGTCATCGGATCGGCGCTCATGAAGCCTTGCGCGCTCAGCGAGCACGCGGTCCTCGTTCCGATGGCCGATGGATGGCTGCGCATCTACGCGATCGACGGCGACCGGCTCGTCCGACGCGCAGAGCTCCATGCCGGATCCACGTCGCCGTTCGTTCAGGGCTCACGCACCGGCTACGTGACCCTGACCCAGCACCAGCAGGCGGACGCCGTGCTCCTTCGCTGGACCGGGGAGCGCCTCGAAGTCATCGCCGCGTGGCCCGGCTCCGGCGGCAAGATCGTCGACGTGGATGGCCAGCTGTACGGCAATCGCCACACGCGGGAACGCGGATGGCACGACGTGAAGATGCAGCTCCGCGGGCGGGCGACCTAGCGGGCTGGCGGTGCGACCACGGCGCGACAGCGCGAGGGGTTGAGAGTCCTGCCCGAAGGCAGCTGGCCGTCGCTCGGGTGGCGCAGTTGAATGATGGGTCGTCTTGCGCATCGCCAGGCCCCTGAGCCGCGTGGCTGGACTCGACGTCGAGCGAGCTCACGTCGACTCCGTCGGGCAGCCTGAAGGCACCGCGCGGACGTCCACATCGAACCCCGCCGGGGAGTCGCACGCGGTGGTGTCGCCCACCAGAACGCGGGTTGCGGATCAGGGCGCGATGCGCAGCGAGAGATCGGTCTCGATCGTCGGCACGAACGTGGGGAACGCGAAGCGCCCCAGCACGTCGAGCACGATCTCGACGCCGCGCTCGACGCGCACCACCAGCGCGGCGCCGCCCGTCGCCGATCCCGGACCCGACTGCACGAAGGGTCCGAGCTCGGTCTCGGCCTGCGACGGACGCACCTGGAGCTGCCCCAGCCCGAGCGCGAAGAGCAGCTCGAGGTCGAGCGGGAAGTCGTGGGGATCGATCGGTCGACCGCGCACGGTCGCGTCGAGCAGCCACCCCGCGAGGAAGCCCGAGCCCGCGCCTGGCTGCGCGTGCAGGGTGAGCCCGAGCGCGAGGCGCTCGATCGGCGAGAGCATCACGCTCGCGACGACCGAGATCGTCGAGCCGAAGCCGGCTCCCTGAACGCGCACCGCGCAGCCCTCGCCGCGCGCATCGCAGTTCATCCAAGGCGAGGTGTCGCCGAAGCCCTCGGGCCGCGCGGTGTCCGCAGGCAGGCCGGGCCCAATCCACGAGAAGCCGCCGGAGACCCCGATCGAGAGCGTGAGCTCGAGGGGGCCGCGCTCCTCGTCGGCGTACGCCGCGGTGTCCTCCGCGTCTGTGGCTGCGTCTGCGTCTGCGGCTGACGCTGCGTCTGACGCTGCGTCTGACGCTGCGTCTGTGGCTGCGTCTGCGTCTGCGTCCGCCGCTGCGTCTGACGCTGCGGCTGCGTCTGACCCTGCCGCCGCATCGGACCCTGCCGCCGCATCGGACCCTGCCGCCGCATCGGACCCAGCCGCAGCATCGGACCCTGCCGCCGCATCCGCGCGCAGCGTGAGCGCCAGCGCGAACGTCGCCTGGGTGCGGGCGCGCGAGCCGGTGGGCCGCGCACTCGGGTCGAGATCGAGCGCGCGACCGAACGCCGCGAGCGCGTCGTCCGCGAGCCCTTGCTCGGCGAGCGCCGCGCCGAGCGTCACCTCGATGTGGGCGCGCGCGGAGGTCGGCGCGTCGTCCGCCTCCGCCAGCGCGCTCGCGCGCCGCAGGAGCACCGCGCTGCTCGCGAAGTCCCCGTCGTCCCCGAGCTGCGAGGCCTCCTCGGTGAGCACGGCCCACGCCGGTGCGCTCTGCGCGTGGCCAGGCGACGGATCGAAGAGCAGCGCCAGCGCGAGCGCTGCGGCGAGAGGAGAGCGTGTGCAGGTCACCCGGCGTCTTCGTCGCTGCCGCTCGCTCCCGCGTCGGCGCGCTCATCGATGTGCTCGTCGGAGTCTTCATCCACGTCTTCGTCGACGTCCTCGTCGGAGTCTTCATCGACGTCTTCGTCGACATCCTCATCCACGTCTTCATCGATGTCGGGATCGCAGTCGGGATCGGTCTCCGCGGGCGAGCCGTCGCAGTCCTCGTCGACCTCGAGCGTGAGGCAGTCCTCGATGGCGAGCGGTGAGATCGCGGCGTTGGTGTCGTCGCAGTCCGCGGGCGCGGGGACGCCGTCGCCGTCCTCGTCGCCTTCCACGCTCGGCGCATCCGATCCGGGCACGTGGGTGTCGGTCTCGCCCGCGCCGGTGTCGGGCGCGGTGCCCGGTCCGCCGCCGCTCACGCACGCCCCGATCGCCAGGGCCACCAGCATCACCATGGATGTTCGCTTCATCATCGTCTCCTTCAGATCTCGCCTTGGACCGCGAGGCTCGCGAGGATCCACGCCCCGTCGGGGACGCCCTCGCTGCTGTAGTGAAAGCCCGGGTACTCCGAGCGCGTCGCCTCGATGCCCGCCGACACCGTCAGCCCCTCGAGCACGCCGAGCACCCGGCCCTGCTCGTCCGCTGCGGGCGCGAACGAGAGGCGCAGCCCGCCGCCGAGGCTGCTCATCGCGGACAGCTCGCGATCGCCGGTGAAGTACTCGCCGCGCGGCGCGTTCGCGTAGTCGTCCGAGAAGAACGCGACCGCGCTCTGGGTGAACGCGCGCCCGTGCAGCCGCAGGCGCCACTCGGGACCCATGCGTTGCTCCCACGAGAGCTCGCCGGAGATCGCGGACATGTCCCAGTCGTCGTGGTAGCCGCGGATGCGGCCACGCAGCGTCCCGCTCAGATCGGCGATCGCGAGGCGCGCTTCGATCGACAGGCTCCCGCGGGTGCGGCCGTCGGGGTGGTGCTCCTGCGCGGCCCACGGCCCGATCCACACCTCGCGGTACGGGCTCGACTGAAAGCCGGTGAGGCGCTGGAACATCCCCGCGACGCGGACGATCAAGTCGGGCCGCAGCGCCTGCACGAGCCCGAGATCGATCGTGTGCGACGCCGCCTCGCGGGTGGCGCGCATCGACGTGAAGCAGCCCGCGCTGTTCGGCAGCCGCACCCGATCGCGCGCCGTCGCGTCGGGGAGCTGGACCACGTCGCACACCTCGTCCGCGGTGAGGGCGTACGAGAGAACGATGCGCGTCGATCGCTCGAAGAGCTCGACGCTACCGCCCAGCGACAGCGCGTGTGCGCGGTAGTCGCTCTCCCAGCCATAGCCGTACTGGGCGCTCGCCGTCACGTCGCCCAGCGTGAGCGTGGCGCCCAGATGCCCCGCGTTGCGCACGTCGGTGAGCAGCGTCGCGCTCGAGACGACGTCGACGCCCGGCGCGTCCACCACGGCCACGCTCGCCGCGCTCACGATGTCGACGTCCCAGCCCACGTCGATCGCGAGCGTGTCGATGGGCGCGATCTCGGCGCTCACCGCGGGCGCGATGATGGTGCTGCTGAGCGGACCGCGCGCCTCGTGGAAGACCGAGGTCGTGACCGTCGCTTCTCCGGACTGCGCACCGGCGCTCGACGTGATGAGCAGCGAGAGCGCGAGCCCACCGAGCGGTCGCGAGCCCCGTTGCGTCCGGGCGCTCAGTTGCATCCGCAGCCTCCGCCGCCCACGGCGCCTTCCCCGCCCGCGCCCTCGCGGTAGGCGCGCGCGTGATCGGTCGTCGGCTCGAGGGGATCGTCGCCGAAGGTCATCGACGGATCGGCGAGCAGCTCGCGCTGGTACGGGCGCACCGTCACGCAGCCCGCGCACCCGATCACGATCGCGATCCACGCGAGCCTCACGGCGCCGTGCCTTCGATCCACGCGCGCACGATCGCCGCCTGCATCGAGCTCTCGGCGTACATGCGCTCTGGGTGATCGTTGCCGAGCGGTCGCCAGTAGAAGTCGCTCGCGCGCGCGGTGCCTCGGGTCTCGGCGCGCGAGCGCGCGAAGTTGGTGTAGTAGGACGCGGGCACCGCAGACGTCGGGTGATCGCCCTCGCACGTCGGCGGCGCGACGGTCTCGGCGTCGACCAGCAGACGAAGCGCGCTGTCGGTCGCGTGGCAGCCGCGCTCGCTCGCGCAGCGCGAGGCGTTGATCACGAGCGGCTGCACCCGGCAGAAGAAGAAGTCGCCGTCGAGTGGACCGCGCACCGAAGGGGTCGTCGCGCCGTCGCGTGCTGGCGCGTCGCTCGTCATCGCGCCGGCGTCCGGCGCCTCGAAGGGGTCTTCGCCGAGCTCGATCCGGTCGCAGCCCAGCGACGCGAGCACGAGGAGCGCGGCGCGGAGGCGAGTAGAGAGGTACGGCAGCGAGCACTCCACGGCGGCGAGAGCGCCGGTGATAGTCGTTATCGAACATGCCGTCACGTAGAAAATGTGGCGTCTATTCGAGGGCAGTGTCGCTTCTCACCGACAGTCCCCCTCCTACTTGCTCACGACAGTGAGAGCTGTTATCAGCGTCGCGCCATGCGCAAAACCACCTTCCTGTTCTGCATTCTCTCCCTCCTTGGCTGCGAGTCCGACCCCGTGAACCCGGACGCGCCGAGCCCCGCCGACACCTCCATGAGCGACACCGGAGGCGGCACGCTGCTGACCACCGAAGAGGTCGCGCCGGTGCTCGAGAACTACGCCGCGATCCTCTTCGCGAACTACAGCGACTCGGTCACGGCGGCCGAGGAGCTCGACACCGCGCTCGCGCCGCTCACCACCGGCACGCCGACCGAAGGCGCGCTCACCGACGCGCGCGCTGCCTGGACCGCCGCGCGCTTGCCCTACATGGAGACCGAGGCCGCGCGCTTCTACGGCGGACCGATCGACGACGAGGCGACCGGCTACGAGGGCCTCATCAACAGCTGGCCGATGGACGAGGCGTTCCTCGACTACGTCGAGGGCGACACCGACTCGGGGCTCATCAACGACTCGACGGTCCTCCCGGAGATCACCGGCGAGGCGATCGCCGCGCTGAACGGCGCCGACAGCGAGGCGAACGTCTCCACCGGCTGGCACGCGATCGAGTTCCTCCTCTGGGGTCAGGACCTCGCGGACGATGGTCCCGGCGCGCGTCCCTTCACCGACTTCGCCACCGACGGCAGCGCCACGGCCGAGAACCAGGTCCGCCGTCGCGCGTACCTCGCGGCCGTCAGCACGCTGATGATCGCGGACATGAGCGCGGTGCGCGACGCGTGGGCGCCGGGCGCGACCTACCGCACCGCGTTCGTCGCGCGCTCCCCCGAGGAGGGCCTCGGCGCGATCCTCACGGGCATGGGCAGCCTCGCGGGCGGTGAGCTCGCGGGCGAGCGCATGAACGTCGCCTACACCACGCAGGAGCAGGAGGACGAGCACAGCTGCTTCAGCGACACGACGCTCAACGATCACCTCCACGACGCGATCGGCATCCGCAACCTCTACCTCGGCAGCTACACCCGCATCGACGACACGGTCGTCTCGGGCGCGAGCATCTCGAGCCTGGTGGCTGCGCGGGATCCGGCGCTGGACACGAGCGTGCGCGCGCGCCTCGACGCGGGCGTCGCTGCGATCGAGGCGATCCCCGGTCCCTTCGATCAGGCGATCCTCGGCGCGGACTCCGCTGCCGGTCGCGTCGCGATCCTCGCCGCCATCAACGCGATGCGCGACGTCGCCGACGCGATCGAAGAGGTCGCGGAGCTGCTCGACGTCCCGCTGACCATCGAGTAGTCGGGGCGCCGTGCGCTCGCTTCGCACCGCTCTCTGCGCGCACGCCCTGGGCCTCGGCCTGGCGGCGTGCGCGCCCGTTCCGTCGCCCATCGAGCCCTACGACCCGGCCGAGATCGACGCCGCCGGCACGGGCACGGTCTACGACGTCACCCGCAACGCGTACAACCACTCGATGCGCGGCATGGACCGCGACGAGCGCGGCGACTTCGCGGTCGGCAACAACCTCTTCGGCGACAACTGGGTGATGGCCCCGAGCAGCACGTCGGCGCGCGACGGGCTCGGACCGGTCTACAACGCCCTGTCGTGTGGCTCGTGCCACTTCCAAGACGGTCGCGGTCAGCCGCCCGAGTCGGGGGAGATGGTCTCGATGCTCGTGCGCCTGAGCGTGCCGGGCGAGGGCGCGCACGGGGGTCCTCGCCTCGAGCCGACGTACGGCGAGCAGCTGCAGCCGCGATCGATCCTCGGTGTGCCCGCCGAGGGCGGCACGGAGCTCGGCTGGGAGGAAGTGCCCGGCTCGTACGCCGACGGGACGCCGTACTCGCTCCGTCGTCCCGTGCTCGCGTTCCGCGAGCTGATGTTCGGTCCGATGGCGGACGACGTGATGACGTCGCTGCGCGTCGCGCCGCCGGTCTACGGCCTCGGGCTACTCGAGGCGATCCCGGAGGAGGCGATCCTCGCGCGGAGCGATCCCGACGACCGCGACGGCGACGGCATCTCGGGCCGAGCGAATCGGGTCTGGGACGCGGAGCGCAGCGAGACCGTGCTCGGACGCTTCGGATGGAAAGCCAACCAACCGAACCTGCGGCAGCAGACCGCCGGCGCGTTCCTCGGCGACATCGGGATCACCAGCTCGATCTTCCCGATGCGCGAGTGCGGTCCGATGCAGAGCGAGTGCATGTCGGCGATCGACGGCGGCGAAGATGGGCTGCCCGAACTCTCGGACGCGTTCCTGGACTTCGTCGTCTTCTACGGTCGCACGCTCAGCGTGCCGGGTCGCAGGGACGCGGACGATCCGCAGGTGCTCGAGGGGCGCGCGCTCTTTCGCACCGTGGGCTGCGCGAGCTGCCACGTGCCCGAGCAGCGCACCGGGCCGAGCGACATCGCTGTGCTCGCCGATCAACGCATCTGGCCGTACACGGATCTCTTGCTGCACGACATGGGCGAGGGCCTCGCCGATCACCGCCCCGATTTCTTGGCGAGCGGCAGCGAGTGGCGCACCCCACCGCTCTGGGGCATCGGCCTCTTGCGCGCGGTGAATCGCCACGACTTCCTCCTGCACGACGGACGCGCGCGAGGCTTCGCCGAGGCGATCCTCTGGCACGGCGGCGAGGCGGAAGCCGCGCGCGAGGCGTTCGTCACCATGAGCGCGAGCGAACGCGCGGCGCTGGTTCGATTCCTGGAGTCCCTCTGACATGCATCGCTCTCTTCGCTCGCTCGCGGTCCCTTCGCTCTTGGTCTCGTTGCTCGCGCTCAGCTGCGATGGCGGCGGGACCGGCTTCGTGTTCGAGGAAGCCCGCGCCGAGCTCCTCCACGAGACCGTCGATGTCGTGATCCTCCCCGGCTACCAGCGCGCGGCCGACGCGGCCGTCGCGCTCC
>CAYZQM010000024.1:0-40475 GCA_964480175.1 uncultured Sandaracinaceae bacterium | reverse complement strand
GTCCAGTTACCCTCGGCGTCGACCACGGCCGTGCCGAGCACGGTGCCATCGACGTCGACCGAGATCGTCGAGCCCGGCTCGCCGGTGCCGAACACGTTCGGGGTGTCGTCACCGATCGTGCCCATGTCGGCCGGGTACGTGATCGCGACGGTGGTGCCGGTGTCGACGGTGAACGACTCGGTGTCGGTCGCCGTGTTGCCGAGCGCGTCGGTCGCCACGACCGTCGTCGTCCACGCGCCCTCGATGAGCTCCGGGGCCGTGAACGACCAGGTGCCGTCGGGCTGCACCGTCGCGGTGCCCGTCAGCATCATGCCGAGCGGACCGGACAGCGTGATGTCGACGGTGGCGCCGGGCTCACCGGTGCCGGTCACGTCCGGCGTGGTGTCGTTGATGTCGCCGATCGGCGCGGTGATGGCGACCGTCGTCGCGGTGTCCACCGTGAAGGTGACCGGCGTCGCGCCCATCGTCGGGACGGTCGAGTCGGCCACGTTGCCCGCCGCGTCGGTGGCGATGACGTCGATGCGGTGGGGGCCATCGGGCAGCGCCGTCGGCACCGTGGTCGACCACGTACCATCGGCGGCGACGGTGACCGTGTCGATCACCGCCAGGTCCACGATCACCTGGACCATCGCGCCGGGCTCACCGGTGCCGGTGATCTCCGGCGTGCTGTCCGCGGTCGACGAGCCGTTCGCCGGCGCGGTGATGGTGACCGTCGTCATCGAGTCGAGCGTGAAGCTCACGCCCGCCATCGAGACACCGCCGAGCACATCCGTCGCGGTGACCGTCGCGCTCACCGCGCCGTCGGTCAGCGTGGTGGGCGTCACGCTCCAGGTGCCGGTGCCGCTCGCGGTGGTGGTGAGCGTCTGGCCACCGACCATCACCACGATCATCGCGCCCGCGTCCGCGGTGCCCGAGATCGTCGGGGTGTTGTCGTTGACCGTGCTGCCCGCAGTCGGCGCGGTGATGGCGACCTCGCGCCGGCAGGTGCTGTTGCAGCCGTCGCCCGCGGTGGTGTTGCTGTCGTCGCACGTCTCGGTCGGCGCGATCACGATGCCGTCACCGCAGACCGCGCGGCAGGCGTTCGTCGGCGGGCCCGAGCACGTCGTGCCCGCGGCGCACGCGCCCATGCTGCCCGCGGGCAGGCCCGGGTTCGTGCAGGCGCCCGAGGTGCACACGTCGGTGGTGCAGGGGTTGCTGTCGTTGCAGCTCGCGTTCGCGCCGTTGTCCACGGCGCCGTTGCAGTCGTTGTCGATGCCGTCGCAGATCTCGGCGACGGGCGTACCGGGGATCGCGCTGCAGACGGCGACGCCCGGGCTGCTGCACACGATCATGCCGCTGCGCAGGCACGCGCCGACGCCAGCGGTGCACGGCGTACCGAAGCCCGCGCACACGGGGACCTGCACGGTGAGGTAGCAAGTCCCGGTCAGCCGGGTGCTGGGCGTCGGAGCCGTCGTGTAGTTGATCTGAACGATCCGGGTGGTGCCCGCGTCGGCGGTGCCCGGCGTCCACGAGAAGGTCGCGCCAAAGGGCGAGGAGCCGGTGCTGCCGCTCGCCGGCACGAGGATCGAGCCCGTCGGTGCGCCGACGGAAGTGACCGTACCCGTTCCCGTGAAGGTGCCGGTCACGCTCGTCGTGAAGAGGGAGCCCGGCTGCGCGACGAAGGTGCCTCCGCCAGCGCACGTCGGCGGAGGGGGCAGGACGATCTGCACGATCAGATCGATCTGGGTGCTACTCACGACGCCGGCGTGGGTCGACTCGAGCACGACGTGCACGACGTACTGCTGGCCGACCACCGCGGTGGTGAGGTTCCAAGTGAGCACACAGCCGCCCGCCCCGACGGCGACCGAAGGCGAGGCGCCCCCGAGCGGAACGGACGGCGTCGCGGGCGTGATGCCGGCCTCGGCGTTGGTGGCGAGGCGGCAGGACACGGGGTCGCCATCGACGTCGACGATCGGGAAGGTGTACGTGCGGATGCCGCCCTGCTGGAGGTTGACGACCGCCGTCGCCGACGAGACCGGCCCGGCCGTGTTGCCGCCCGTGAGCGACACGACCGACTCCACCCTGAAGTCTCCCTCGGAGCCGTTCTGGAGCCCCGCGACCCGACAGCAGCTGGTGAAGAACGCGGTGAACGTCCCGGCCGTCGCGTAGGTGTGGTTCGCGGTGTAGCGAAAGACCGAGTACGCGTTTCCGAGACTGTCGGTGCCCGTTCCGACGAGGGTGCCGGCGACGGCGCCGTTGTTCGTGCCATCGCCGAACTGCAACGTGGTGGAGTCGGTGAGCGTCGAGCGCCACGCGACCTCGACGGTGAACCGCACGGTGCGTGGCGCGCCGACGGGATCGGGGACCGTCCAGCTGATGTTGCCGTACCGGAAGTGGGACGCCTCCGCGTGGTTCGTGGCTCCGAGAAAGACGAGCAGTCCGACGACCGCGCTCAGCGCGAGGCGAGAGAGGATAGGCATCGTGGGATGCTAGCGGGGCTCGACCGAGTTGGGGAAGAGCCATCGCGAGCACCCCACGAGTGCGAAAGGTCGGGGTGTCGTGTCACCCCGCGCTGCCGGAGACGGTTCCCGAGACCTCGACGCTCACGCTGACCGAGATCGAGAGGCTCGCGGCGGCCTCGATCGCCTGCTGACCCGCGGCGGCCGCGCAGCGCGTGGCCCCAGCGCCGAGGCTGAGCGCGTCCGACGCCGCGCCTGCGCTCGCATCCACCAGCGCGGTCACCGACGCCTGCGCGATCCGGGCGCGGGCCCGGAGCTCGAGCATCGCGGAGGCGCCCGCCTGCATCGCCGCGATCACCCGGTCTGCGCGCGCGCGCAGATCGGCGTCGAGGCCACCGTCGATCGCGAGGCTCACCTCACCGCGGGTGCACGTCGCCATCGCGCTCACCCGGCTCTCGCAGTGGGTCTGGCACTCGATGCTCGCGCTCGGCGCGCGGGTCTCGCCCGTGCAGCGGGGCGCGGTCATCTCCACCGAGCAGCTGCCGCGGCACTCACCCGTGCAGCTCGCGCTGCTCTCCACGACGCACTGGCCGCGGCAGGTGCCATCGCACGAGCCCGCGCAGCTTCCGTCGTCGCCTCGCGCGCTGCAGGTGCCGTCGCACGCGCCCTCGCAGCGACCCTCGCACGTGGCGTTCACGTCGACCGCGCAGGAGCCGGTGCACATCGCCGAGCACATGCCGCGGATCTCGCCGCCCTCGCACGTGACCTCGATGCTGCCCGGATCGACCTCGGCTTCGCACTCGGCGACGCAGTCGGCGTAGGCCTCGACGGACACGTCGCAGCGCGGCGGCTCGACGTCGAGCACGAACGTGACGCCGGCCTCGGCGCGGATCGCGTCGAGCTCGGCCGACAGCGCGGCGTCCACGTTCTGGCAGGCGACGCGGATCGACTCGACGTCGTCGCGGGCGGCGGCGCCCGCGTAGATCTCGGCGTCGCTCATCCCGAGCTCGGCGCCCATGTCTTCGCACACGGCCCGCAGATCGACCTCGATGTCCGCGGCAGCCGCCTCGAGGTCCGCGGTCGCGCGCAAGAACGCCTCCACGTGACGCGCCTCCTCGGAGGTGCCGTAGTCCTCGTCGCAGACGAGCTCGCCCGTGCTGCCGCCGGTGTCGGCGACGCAGCCCACCAGCGGCAAGAGCGCGACGAGCGAGAGGGTGACGCCGTGGCGCGCAGTGAATCGGGGAAGCTTGGGACGCATGAAGAGACCTCGAAGAGCGTGAAAGGGACGTAGGGGATGGATGCGGCGGGCGGCATCGCAACCCGCGTGCCGGGTCTGGCGGAAGCTGCGCGCGCGGCGCGAAGCGGCGTTCTGGGCGCGGCCGACCGTCGCGCCCCGTGACGCGTGCGCCTCAGTCGTAGCGACGTGGTGCGCAGCGCTTGCCGAAGCCGCAGCTTCGCTCGACGATGCGCGCCATGAGCTCCTCTGCTTCGGCGGGCGCGATGTGCGTCCCCAACATCTCGGCGGCGGGTCGGAAGCGTCGCACCCGCTTCTCCATCGTGATGGGCGTCGTCGCGACGGTCTGGCTGCTCGTGTCGGTCGCGATGCACGCGAGCCCACAGATGCGCGCGGTCGCCGGCCTCTTCGTCGCGGCATCCGTCGCGACGTACCTGCAGGTCACCCGCAACACCTGCGTGGCGCACGCGCGCGCGGGCACCATCGAGCACGACGACTTCTCCACCACCGCGGCGCCCACCGATCAGAACGAGGCGAGCAAGAAGGTCGCGAACACCATCCTGCGCGACGGCGCGCTCGCGGGGATCTTCGCGGCGCTGATCTTCTGGAGCACCGCCTGGGTGATGCCGTGACGGAGATGCGGATCGAGACGGACAGCCTCGGCGAGATCGAGGTGCCTGCGGACGCGTACTGGGGCGCGCAGACGGAGCGCTCCAGAGAGAACTTCCCCATCGGCGATCGGCGCATGCCGATCGAGATCGTTCGCGCGCTCGCGCTGCTCAAGAAGGCGGCGGCCGAGGTGAACGTCGAGCTGGGCCTGTTGCCAGCCGAGCTGCGCCCCGCGATCGTGCAGGCGGCCGACGAGGTCATCGCGGGGTCGCTCGACGATCAGTTCCCCTTGGTGATCTTCCAGACCGGCTCGGGGACCCAGAGCAACATGAACGTGAACGAGGTCATCGCCGGCCGCGCAAACGAGATCATGGGCAAGGGGCGCGGCGGCAAGTCGCCGGTGCACCCGAACGATCACGTGAACCTCTCGCAGTCGTCGAACGACGCGTTCCCCACCGCGATGTCGATCGCCGCGAGCGAGCGGCTCGAGCGCCACGTGATCGGTGCGGTGCGGCGGCTGCGCGCGACGCTGCACGACAAGAGCGTCGCGTTCGAGGGCATCGTGAAGATCGGGCGCACGCACCTGATGGACGCGACGCCGCTGACCCTCGGTCAGGAGATCTCGGGCTGGGTCGCGCAGCTCGACATGGCGATCGACGCGATCGACCGCAGCCTGCCGGCCCTGAGGCAGCTGGCGGCGGGCGGTACCGCGGTGGGCACGGGCCTGAATGCGCACCCCGACTTCGCGAGCAAGGTGGCGCTGCGGCTGACGCAGCTGACGGGCTTGGCGCTGACGAGCGCGCCCAACAAGTTCGCCGCGCTCGCAGGGCACGACGCGATGGTCGCGAGCCACGGCGCGCTCAAGCAGCTGGCGACGGCGTGCATCAAGATCGCCAACGACGTGCGCTGGCTCGCGAGCGGTCCCCGCGCCGGGCTGGGTGAGCTGTCGATCCCCGACAACGAGCCCGGCTCGTCGATCATGCCGGGCAAGGTGAACCCGACGCAGTGCGAGGCGCTCACGATGGTGGGCGTGCAGGTGCTGGGCAACGACGTGGCGATCGGGGTCGCGGCCTCGATGGGCAACTTCGAGCTCAACGTGTTCAAGCCGGTGATCGCGGCGAGCTTCCTCGACTCGGCGCGCCTGCTCGGCGACGCGATCGACAGCTTCGATCGCCGCTGCGCCCAGGGCATCGAGCCGATCGAGGACGCCATCGCCGCGCACGTCGCGCGCTCGCTGATGCTGGTCACCGCGCTGACCCCGGAGATCGGCTACGACGCGGCCGCCAAGCTGGCCAAGCACGCGCACCAAGAGAACCTCACCCTGCGCGAGGCCGCGATCGCGCTCGGTGTGCTCGACGGCGAGACCTTCGATCGCCTGGTCGTCCCCAAGGACATGGTCCACCCGACCCGCTGACGGCCCGCTTCTGCCGCGAGAGCGCCGCGTGTAGCATCCGGCGCCATGGTCATCTCGGAGAACGCTGCGGAGTTCAGTGGACTGCCCATTCGCCCGTACGACGCGGCGAAGGGCCTCGAGCCCGGTGCCTTCGCGCCGCGGCTCTCGTTCTCCTGGGACGACGAGACGTCGGTCATCGATCAGATCCGCGCGCTGGGCAGCGATCCCCGCGCGGGCACCGTCAGCGCGCTGGTGATCGGTGCGTTCGGCGAGCCCGGCGATCCGCACGGCGACGACATCATCGAAGTCCTCGTCGAGCTCGCGCCCCGTTTCCCATCGCTGAAGGCACTGTGGCTGGGCGAGATGACCTTCGAGGAGTGTGAGATCTCGTGGATCCAGGTGGGCGACATCACGCCGCTCTTTTCCATCGAAGGCCTGCAAGAGCTGCGGGTCCGGGGCGGCGAAGTGCAGCTCAGCCCCGTGAGCACCCCGACCCTGCGCAAGCTCGTGTTCGAGTCGGGCGGCCTACCTGGCGTCGTCCCCGAAGCGCTCGCCAAGAGCAGCCTTCCAGCGCTGGAGCACCTCGAGCTGTGGCTCGGCACCGACGAGTACGGCGGTCCGAACGACATCGCCTCCGTCGCACCACTGCTTCAGACGACCAAGCTCCCGGCACTCCGGCACCTGGGCCTCCGCAACAGCGTGATCTCGGACGCCATCGCCGCCGAGCTCGTGCGCTCCCCGTTGCTGAAGCAGCTCACGTCCCTCGATCTCTCGCTGGGCACCCTCGGCGACGAGGGGGTGAACGCGCTGGCGAACGCCCCCTCGCTGGGCGCGGTGCGATCGATCGACATCAGCCACCACTACGCAGGCGACGACGCGGTCGGCGCGCTGGCGGCGAGGGTCTCCGAGCTGATCGACCGAGACGAAGAGGTCGATCGCGACGAAGACCATCGGTATGTCGCTCACTCCGAGTGACGCCAGCGGGGGCTCGGGGACCGCGCCGCGCGCGCACTGGACCCACGTCGCCACCGAGGGCGAGGCCCGCGCCCGGTCGTTCGCGGCCGCGGCACGGCGCATCGGCGCGCCGGCGCCGCGTCTCATCGACTATCGCCAAGCTGCGCGGCACCCCGAGCTCTCGCGCGATGCGGCGCACTGGCTCCGCTTCGACTCGCCAGAGCGACACCCCGAGGTCCTGGCGATGTTGCTCGCCCGCGGCGAGCAGCACGCAGAGCAAGAGGGAAGCCCGACCGTCGCTGCGTCCCACGCCGCCGAGGCGTTCGCCGATCGGGGGCGCATCGTGCCCCCACGCCAGCTGCACCTCGGGGTGATGTCGGTGCTCTCCGCGCTCGCCGACGCCGCGCCGCGGGCGCGCCTCTCGCACCCGCTCGACGAGATCGATCTCGCGTGCTCGAAGTCGCGCTGTCAGGACGCGCTCGCGCACGCCGGCGTCCCCGTCCCTCACCGCCTCGGCGACGTGTCGGGCTACGAGCACCTGCGCGCGCTGATGGACGCTTCGAACACGCGCCGCGTCTTTCTCAAGCTGCGCCACGGCGCGTCGGCGTCGGGCCTCGTGGCGCTCGAGATCGCCCGCGGCAAGGTGCATGCGTTCACCACCTGCGAGCGCGAGCGTGGGTGGCTCTACAACACCCGGCAGGTCCGCGAGCTGCGAGACGAGCGCGAGGTGCGCCCGCTGATCGAGATGCTGTGCGGCTTCGGCTGCTACGCGGAGCGCTGGTTTCCCAAGACGACGTTCGGCGGCGGTGCGTGCGATCTCCGCGTCGTGCTGGTCGGCGCGCACATCACCCACGTGGTGCTGCGCCAAGCGCGGCGCGGTCCGTTCACCAACCTGCACCTCGGCGGTCGTCGTCACCTCGCCTCCGAGCTGCGCGCGCAGCTTTGCGAGGACACCTGGTCCGCGCTGCTCGACGGCGCGCGCGCGGTGCGGCGGGTCTTTCCGAAGAGCGTCTCGCTCGGGGTGGACATCGCACTCGGCGCCGACCGCAAGCACCACGCGGTGCTCGAGGTGAACGTGTGGGGCGACTTGGTGAAGGGCGCGCTGGACGCGCGCGGTCGAGACCCGAGCGAGCTCATCTTGGAGCAGCCCTGCGCATGATCGACGCCCGCGCAGCGATCGGGAGCCACGACGTGTTGTGGGTGACGCTGGACGCGTTGCGCTACGACGCCGCCGAGCTCGCGCTGCGCCGAGGGCTCGTCCCCCGCATGCAGGCGGTGATGCCGGACGGGCGCTGGGAGAAGCGGCACACCCCGGGCTCGTTCACGTACGCAGCGCACCAGGCGTTCTTCGCGGGGTTTCTCCCGACGCCCGAGGTGGGACTTCAGCCACGCCTCTTCGCGTCGCGCTTCGCAGGAAGCGAGACGACGGGTCCGCGAACGTTCGTGTTCGACGCGCCCGATGTGCCGTCCGCGCTGGCCGAGCGCGGCTACCACACGGTCTGCATCGGCGGCGTCGGCTTCTTCAACCCGAGCACGTCGCTGGGACGCGTGCTGCCCGGCCTCTTCGCCGAACAGCACTGGAGCGAAGCGATGGGCGTGACGAGCGCGCGATCGACCGAGGTGCAGGTCGATCAGGCGCTGCGCAGCGTGCACGCGCTGCCGGACGACCGACGGGTCTTCGTCTTCCTCAACGTGTCGGCGGTCCACCAGCCCAACCGCATCTTCTTGGCGGACGAGAGCGCCGAGGACGGTGTCGAAGGGCAGGTCGCGGCGCTCGCCTACGCGGACACGCACCTCGGGCGGCTGCTCGACGGGATGCGGCGGCGCGCGCCGCTGCTGATGGTCTTGTGCTCCGATCACGGGACCGCGTATGGCGAAGATGGACTCTGGGGCCACCGCGTGGCGCATCCCGTCGTGTGGCTGGTCCCTTACGCCGAGGCGATCCTCGAGCGCGCGGGGTGCGCATGACCCACCCGCTGCTCGAGGGCTCGCCCTACCGCGCGTACACCTACTCCTATCCGCACAAGACGGCGCACGGTCCCCTGGAGCCGGCCCGGCCGCTGCGACAGGTGTGGGCCGAGCAAGATCGCTCGGCGCTCTTTCTGTATCTGCACGTGCCCTTCTGCGAGATGCGCTGCGGCTTCTGCAACCTCTTCACGACGACGGGGGGCGAAGGGATGTTCGAGGCGTACCTGACGCAGCTCGAGCGACACGCCGACGTGGCGTCCGACTTCCTCGACGGCGATCATCACTTCGCGCGCCTGGCGATCGGCGGCGGGACACCGACGCTCTTGGGGCCGCACGGTATGACGCGGCTCTTGAACGTCGCGCGGCGCATGGGCCTCGACGTCGCAGCCACGCCGAGCAGCGTCGAGACCTCCCCGAAGACGGCGAACATCGAGGTGCTCTCCGTGCTGGCCGACGCGGGCGTGCGGCGGCTGAGCATCGGGGTGCAGGCCTTCGATCGGGTAGCGACGCGCGCGCTGGGCAGGCCGCAAGACGAGCGCGAGGTGGAGCAGGCGCTGGAGACGATCCGCGCGATGGACTTCCCCACCTTCAACATCGACTTGATGTACGGCGCGGAGGGTCAGGACGTGCGTGACTGGATCGCGACGGTGGAGCGCGCGCTCTCGTTCGACCCCGACGAGCTCTTCCTCTATCCGCTCTACGTCCGGCCGCTCACGCATCTGGGCAAGAAGGGCGCGACCGCGGGCCTCGACGCGCGACTGATCGCCTACCGCGAGGCCCGGGATCTCTTGCGCGCGCGTGGCTTTCGGCAGGTGTCGATGCGGCTCTTTCGTCGCGCGGACGCCGCGAGCGAAGGCCCGACCTACCGCTGCCAAGAAGACGGGATGCTGGGCCTCGGCTGCGGCGCGCGCAGCTACACCGAGCACCTGCACTATTCGTGGCCCTACGCCGTCGAGCGCGGCCCCATCCGCGACGTGATCGCGGACTACCTGACCCGCTCGGATGCAGACCTCGCGCACGCGCACCACGGCGTGGCGCTCGATCGACAGGAGCGGGCCCGGCGCTTCGTCTTGCTCTCGCTGCTGCACGAAGAGGGCCTCGATCTCGGGCGCTTCGAGGCGCGCTTCGGAGTGGACTGCCGCGTCCTGTTCCCGGAGCTGAGCGAGCTACCGACGCTCGGGCTGGTGCAGCCATCGCACGCGCGCTGGGTGCTGACCGATGCGGGGATGGAGCGCTCGGACGCGATCGGGCCGTGGCTCTATTCGTCTGCCACCCGCGCGCGCATGGAGGCCTGGGCGTGGCGCTGAGCATCCTCTACCGAGGACCGCTCACGAGCTGCAACTACGCGTGCAGCTATTGCCCGTTCGCGCTGCGCAAAGAGAGCGCGGCCGAGCAGGCCGCGGATCGATCGGCGCTGACTCGCTTCGTCGACTGGGTGCTCGCGCGAGGAGAGCCGACGCGCGTCTTCTTCACCCCGTGGGGCGAAGCCCTGATGCGACGCTGGTACCGCGAGGCGCTGGTCACGCTCAGCCGCGCGGAGCACGTGTCCAAGGTCGCGATCCAGACGAACCTGCACGCGCCGCTCGAAGCGCTGCGCGACGCCGATCGAGAGAAGCTCGCGCTGTGGTGCACGTACCACCCCGGGCAGACGACGCGGGCGCGCTTCCTCGCGCAGCGCGCACAGCTCGATGCGCTAGGGCTGAAGCACAGCATCGGCGTGGTGGGGCGGCGGGAGCACTTGCTGGAGATCGAGGCCCTGCGCCGCGCGCTGCCAGACGACGTGTACCTCTGGATCAACGCCTTCAAGTCGCAGGCGGACTACTACACGCCTTCCGAGATCGCGCTGCTGACGGCGATCGATCCGCACTTCTCCGTGAACCTGACCCGGCATCCGAGCCGAGGGCTGCGCTGCAGCACGGGGCGCGACACCATCAGCGTCGACGGAGATGGCAACGCGCGGCGCTGCCACTTCGTGTCGAGCCCGATCGGCAACCTCTACGACGGCTCGCTCCGCCTCGAGGTCGACGACACGCCGTGTCCTCGAGCGACCTGCGGCTGCCACATCGGCTACGTGCACCTGCCGCACCTGAAGCAGCACGCGATCTACGGCGACGGACTGCTCGAGCGCATCCCCCAACGCAGAGCGCTACCGGTCGTGCCGAGCTGATCGGCGATGGACGTTGGCCGGTAGCCGCAGTGCACCCGCGCGAGTACCCTCTGCGCATGACGATCGTCTCGGAAGCGGATGCAGGTCCAGCGCTCGCGCCGGACCTCGCGCCTCTGAGGGAAGTGGTTCGACGCATCGTGGCGTCGTGGACGCCCACCTAGATCTGGCTCTTCGGCAGCCGTGCGCGAGGCACCGCCACCGTGGAGAGCGACTGGGACCTGCTGGTCGTCGTGCCGGAGAACGTGGGCGACGAGGAGCTCGATCCGGTAGCCGCTTGGCGCATCGGCAAGAGCGCCGGGGTGCGGGCCGAGGTCTTCCCGTGCCGTCCCGCCGACTTCGACGAGGGGCGCCGAACCCCGAACACCCTGGCGTACGAGGCCGCGACGCGAGGACGCCTCGTCTATGAGCGCTGAGCGCCTCATCGCGAACCTACTCCGCGTGGCACACGAGGACCTCGACGGGGCGCGAGCGCTCGCTTCAGCAACCATCGGAGTTGCGTCGAAGCCTTCGCCGTCGCGTTGAAACGCTCATCGCGGGCCGCGATGTCACGGTCGCGGGGGGCTGCTTCGTCTCGGGGGCATGGAGACGACCATGCCTTCTACCCACGACTCGACGCGGACCTCGGCGCTGGGCTGGCGCCGGGCCCAGGCCCTCAGCGGGGTGATGCTCGCGGGCTTCGCCGCGCTGCACCTCCTCAACCTCCCCTTCGCGCTCGTGCCCGGGGGCTACGACGCCTACCAGCGGATGATGCGGGTGCTGTATCAGTCGCCGCTCTTCGAGATCCCGTTCGTGATCGCACCGCTGGTGGTGCACGTGATCTGCAGCGTTCGAGGGATGTTGCGCACAGACCGCGCGCCCGCGCGCACCTGGCCGGAGCGCCTCCATCGCTGGTCCGCTTGGTACCTCTTGCTCGTGATCGCAGGGCACGTGCTCGCGACGCGCGGCGCGTCGCTCTTCTATGGCGTCTACCCCGAGAGCGCGGGCATCGCGTTCACCCTGGTGTGGATCCCCCTCTTCTTCTGGCCCTACTACGCGGTGCTCGCGATCAGCGGGGTCTTGCACCTCGGCTACGGCCTTCCGCGCGCGATCTCGGTGCTGCGACGCACCGGCGATCGCAGCCAGCGCTCGGTCGCGCTCATGGTCGGCCTGCTCCTCACCGCGATGCTGGTCGCGCTCGGGCTCTTGGGCTTCAGCGGCGCGCTCTATCCGATCGAAGATCCCTTCGCGAGCGACTACGCCGCGATGTACCGGGACATGGACTCTCCTCTGGTGCCCCACGTGCCGGACCCGCGCTGAGCGGAGCCGACGTCAGGCTGCCCGCATCAGAGACTCGCGGCCTCGAGCCGCTGCGTCTCGAGCCGGTCGATCGCCTCGAGCACGTCCGCGGCGCGCTGCACTTGGTGGGCGACCACCGCGCCGAGCGCGCAGGGGACCGCGAGCGCGAGGACGACGCCCAGGGCGCTGTCCGCCTCCAACGCGATCGCGGCGACGCTGAAGCCGACCCACACCGCGGCGTGGTGCACGTAGCAGAAGCGCGCGATCTTCCGCGCGCCGTCGGCCGCGTCGGGGTGACGTCGGACGAGGCGGAACGCGCTCGCGACCAGCGCGAGGCCGAGCGCGAGCCCCGAGGCGCTGAGGATCAGGCTGGTGGTCCCGAGGGCGCTCGACGCGCTGAAGTCGAAGCTCGCCAGCGCCAAGAGCCCGCCTGCGGGGACGAAGACCAGCAGCGTGATGAAGCCCCAGGTGACCGCGCCGATCGACGCCAACCGCACCGAAGGCGGAGTGCCGCGCGGGCGCTCGCGCGTCACGTCACCCGCCCGGTACGCACCATCCCCTGCCGGCTCGCGCTCAGCCACGTTGCCCCACCGGCGACGAGCCGGATCCGCGCTGAAGACGACCCCCCCGATGCCGGTGATCACTGCAGCACCGAGCACCAGGAGCCAAGTCTGGAACACACCCATGCGCTGTCCTACGCGCCGAGCGCGCCGGACATTTCCCCGACGACCATCTGGTGACGATCACTCGGGGTCGGGGGTCGGGTGGGCCTCGACGTCCATCGCGCTGCTCCCGTCGACCGACGTCGCGCCCGAAGCCTCGGGCGCCAGGGGCGCATAGGAGAGCGCGACCACCCGCGCGCTCGCGGAAGCCGCTGCGTCCGCCTGGACCTCGGCGCGCTCTCCGAGCGCGCTGGCGAGCGCTGCGCCGCGCGCCTCCGCGAGACCACCACCCACCGCCACCAAGAGCGCCCCCTCGGGGTACGAGCCGAGCAGCGCGGCGAGCCGCTCGAGGCGCTCGGCCCCCTCGCGGGTCGGGGTCCGCCCCGTGCCCGAGAAGTACGGCGCGACGTCGATGCTCACCCCGCGCTCGCTGAGCACCGCCGCGAAGCCCTCGCTGGCGCACGCCTCGAGCAGCGAGCGCACCTGCGCAGCGGTGACCGGACCGCCCCGCCGCGCGATCCCCAGCGCCGCGCGCGCGGCGTCGTCGGCGGCGTCGGCGTCGCGCAGCATCGTGAGCGGCTCGGTCGCGGCCTCGGAGCTCGCGAGAAGGCGCTCGACGTCGGCGCGCGCCTCGCTGAGGTCCACCTCACCCCGCGCCGCGATCACGATCGCCGCGGCGAGCAACGAGCGCGCGCGTCCCCGCAGGTCGCGGGCGGCGTTCCGCATCGCGGGCGCGTCGTCCAGCGACACGTGGCTCGCGCGCCGGCCGCGGGCCTCGTCTTCCTCCGCGCGGGTCAGCGCGCGAACCGCCTCCTCGCGCGCGGCGCGGCTCGCGGCGATCCGGTTCGCTTCGCCCTCGAGCGCCTCGGCCTCGCGATCGATCGCGTCGGCCTCCTCGAGCATCGTCGCGGCCTCGCGCAGCGACGCCTCCGCGGCTTCGTCGTCCGCGCGCGTGGCCGCGACGGACGTGGCGCTCGCCGACAGCAGGCGCGCCCGGGCCCGATGCTCGGCCGCGGCGTCGAGATCGCCGCGCGCTTCCGCGACCTCGGCCTCGTCCAGCGCCCGCTCCGCGTCGGCGACCAGGGGCGCAGCGCGCTCGCGCGCGGCGTCGAGCCCCGGCACGAGCTCGGCGCGCAGCGTCCCGGCGGCGCCCAGACCTCCGCCACAGCCCGCGAGCGCAGCGCACAGCACGATCCAGCGAGCGGTCACGGCGTCTCGGGCTCCGCGGGCTCGCTCGCTCCGTGCGCGCGGCGTGCGCGGGCACGCTCGAGCGTCGCGCGCGCGCTCGATGCCCGCGCCTGCGCGTCGGCCAGCGCGCGCCGCGCCGCGCGCTCGGCGCGGCGATGCTCGACCAAGTCGAGCGCGGCGCTCGCCAGCGCGCGGGCCCGGGTGCGGCCCGCCTCGTCGCGCGCTTCGTCGTCGACCGCCGCGAGCGCGGCCTCCGCTTGATCGAGCAGCGCGCGCTCGTCCTCGATCGCGTCGCTCCGCAGCGCCTGCAAGCGCAGCGACTCGGTGCGCGCGGGCTCTGCCTGCGCAGCCGCCGTCTGCGCAGCCACCATCTGCGCAGCCATCGAGGTCGCGAGCACGAAGAGGGCGAGGCCCAGCGGCCCGATCACGCGCATCGCGCTCACCCGGTCTCGAGGCTGCGGGCCGCTTCGACGACGAGCTTGTCGAAGGCGCGCCACCACGACGTGCGATCGGCGGTCTGCCGATCACGCAGCGCGCGCGCGCGCTCCTTGAGGCGCGCTCGATCGCCCGCTTCGAGACCCAAGCGCGCACCGACCTTCTCGAGCACCTCGGTCTCCTCGCGCTGCTCTTCGTTGTCGGCCATCGCCATCCACGACGCGCACAAGAAGACCAGCTCGCGATCGCGCACCGCGAGCGGCCCGATGTCGAGCTCCTCGAGGGGCACCGGCTTGCGATCGGGCGAGGTGAGATCGCGCTCGCTCGGCAGCACGAGCCCGAGCGCGATCGAGGCCGCCTGCGCCGCCTGCCGCTCCTCGGGCATGAGCTGTCGATCCGCCCAGGCCACGTGCATCATCACCTCGAGCAAGATCCCTCGAGCCTGCATGGAAACCGCGTCGATCGCCGCCATGGCGCGCATCCTACAACGACGCGCGGGACCGTGCGGATCCAAGTCGCCGCGCCGGCGGGTCGCTACTTCGGCTCGTCGCCCGAGGTCCCCGGCAGCCCCAGCCCGCGCTCCATCTCGCGGCCCTGCGCGGCGAGCCGCTCCGACTCCCGCTCGAGCGCCGCGAGGTTCCGCTCCAGCCTCCGCACCAGCACCGGACGGCCCGCTTCACGCGCGGCCGCCAGCTCCTCGCGCACGATGTCGGCGCGCACCGTCAGCACGTCGAGCACGAACGCGTTGGCCTCGTAGCGCTCTTCGGGCGTGAGCGGATGATCGAGCTCGGCGCGCGCCGGCACGATCACGGGCTCGATCCCCAGCTCGGCCACCTCCATCCCGGCGTCGCCTCGTCCTCCGTCGTCGACGGGCCCCGAAGCACCGCGCGCGGCGGTGGGCGTTGCGCTCGGCAGGGTGAGGATGAACGGAGGTGGCGCGGCGCCGGACGAAGCGGAGGTCTCGGTGCGCGACTCGGGACCTATCCGTCGCGCTTCGGGCGAGCTGACGACGGTCTCGTCGTCGCTCGACAGGCCGCGGCTCGCCTCGACGGCTTCCTCTCGGTTCACGCTCATCAGGATCGCGACGACGGCGACGAGCCCCAGCACCGCCGCGGCGACCGCGACCTGACCGGCGCGCCGCGCGTCTGCGCGCTCGCTCGCCTCGGGGATCCGATCGTCCGGCACCGCGATGGTCTGACACACCCGCGTCGATCGGTCAGGACGCGCTATACCTCGCGCGCATGTCGGCAAGCACGCTCCCTCCTTGTGGTCTGTATCGAACCCTCAGCGCCATCGGCAACATCCCCGAAGGCCGGCTGGTCTACTTCCACAACCACGGTGATCCCGGGCCCGGGATGTACTTGCCCGAGAGCTGGACCGGCAACCGCGCCCGCTTCGCGCGCCAGGGGCATCTCTTGCCCAAGCCGGCCGACGCAGATCAGCTGGTACCCCTTCCGCCCGAGGGCTTCTACCGCGTGGGCTCGAGCTTCCACTGCTGCGAAAAGAAGTGCCGGCAGTACGAGCCCGACATGCTGGTGCAGCTCGGCTACGACGGCGCCGCGCACCCGATCCTCTTCGATCCCAGCTGGGAGGGCGACGCGCTGAAGCTCCCGGCGCGCGGGATCCGCATCGACTTCGACGGCCTGCTCAAGCTCGAGCCGCTCAAGGTGCAGGTCCCTCAGGGCGCGGGCGCGCCCGATCCCTTCTTCGTGCACTGACGCGTCCGCGCGCGGCGTGCGATGGCGCAAGTCCTCTGCGAGACCGAGGCGGGGCGCTCCTGTAGCCTCGCCCGATGCATCGCTCGCTTGCTCGAAGCTTCGTCCTCTCGCTCTCGCTCCTCGTCGCGTGTGAGCCCGCCGGGCCCGACCTCTGCGCCGAGGTCACCTGCGCGCTCGAAGGCACGGTGTGCGCACCCGAGGACGGGCTCTGTCACTGCGGCGACGTGACGGGCGAGCGCTGCGAGGCGGGGTACGCGTGCGACGCGACGGCGAGCGAGTGCGTGATCCCCGACAACTGCCGCGCGAGTGGTCGCTGGTCGCCCGGCACCACGGCGTTCGCCGAGATCACCGACGCGGCGGGCCTCACCGGGGTGCTCGGGGTGCGGATGAGCGCCATCGACTACGACGGTGACGGCTGGACCGATCTCTTCGTGCGCAACCCCTCGGGCTGGGACGACTTCGGAGAAGGCGGCACCCGCTTCACCTGGCTGATGCGCAACCGGGGCGACGGCACCTTCGAGGACGTGACCGAAGCGAGCGGGATCCTCACGCCGCGCACCGGCCTGCCCGGCGGCCGCCCCGTCGAGGTGCACGCGTTCGGCGACGTGGATGGCGACGGCGACCTCGACGTGTACCTCGGCCTGCCGAACACGGACGCGTCCCGCACCATGGGCGAGACGAGCGAGATCATGCTGCAGCAGGCGGATCACACGTTCGCGCTCGGGCCCGAGGGCAGCGCCCTGCGCCGCGTCGAGGCGTACGACAGCGTCGCGTCCGCGAGCTTCACCGACGTCGACCTCGACGGCGATCTCGATCTCTGGACCCCGCACCACGGCTTCACCACCGCGAGCGGCACCTTCACGTTCCAGGGCGATCACCTCTACCTCAACGACGGCAGCGGCTTCTTCACCGACGAGACCGACGCGATGGGGCTCACCACGTCCGGCTGGACCACGCTCGACGTGATCAACGAGGGGCGAGCCCACAGCCGCGCGTGGGCGGGCGCCGCGTGCGACCTGAACGGCGACGGCTACCCCGAGCTGCTCGCGGCGTCGTACGGCCGCGCACCCAACCACCTGTGGCAGGCCAACGGCGACGGCGCGGGCTACACGAACCGCTCGGTCGCCTCGGGCTACGCGTACGACGACAACGAGGTGTGGCAGGACGATCAGTTCGCGCGCTGCTACTGCGCGAGCAACCGCGCCGCGGCGGGCTGCGCGGACGTGCCCACGCCGACCGTGGGCTGCGCCGACAACTGGAACCACGACACCGGCCGCGAGCCCTTCCGGCTCGGCGGCAACAGCGGCACCACCAGCTGCGGCGACGTGGACAACGACGGCGACCTCGATCTCCTCACCAGCGAGATCGCGCACTGGTGGGCGGGCCAGGGCTCCGATGGCGCCGAGCTCGTGGTGAACGGGGGCGACGCGACCTTCACGCGGCCCGGTCGCGACGCGATGAGCATCGTGATGCCCCACGACGATCCCGGCGGCTGGAACGAGGGGATCATGACCAACGCGCTCTTCGACTTCGACAACGACGGCTGGCTCGATCTCTTCTTCGGGATGAGCGACTACCCGGGCAACCACGCGGAGCTCTTTCACCAGGACAGCGCGCTGGTCTTCTCGGAGGTGCCGCGCGAGCTGGGGATCGATCACCACCGGAGCCACGGCGTGGCGATCGCGGACTTCGATCGCGACGGCGATCTCGACGTGCTGCTCGGGCACTCGCGCGCCCGCTGCGGCGCGCCCGACGACTGCTACCCGACGTTTCAGGTGCGCCTCTTCGACAACCTGCTCGCGGGCAACTTCCTCTCGCTCGATCTCGAGGGCGCGACGGCGAACCGCTCGGCGATCGGCGCGCGCATCACGGTGGTCGCGGGCGGCGTGACGATGACCCGCGAGATCGAGGGCGGTCACGGGCACTACGGGCTGCAAGACGACTTGGTGCAGCACTTCGGGCTCGGCGACGCGTGCGAGGCCGAGGTCACCATCCGCTGGCCCATCGCCGGGCTGCCCACCCAGACGTTCACCGTCCCGGCGGGTCACCGCTTCTTCGTGCGCCAGGACGAGGCGCCCGTCCTCGCCGACTGACCGCTCGGGCGCCGACCGCTGCCTCGAGGCAAGAGCCGCCCACCGCATCGCGCCGCCTCGCGTATGCTCCGCGCGTGACCTCGTTCCTCGAGCCCGCGGCGCTCCATCAGACCCGGTTTCGCACCCCGGGCGTCACCCCCGACAGCCGCGGCGTGGTGCTCGGCCAGAAGGGCGTGGCGATCTTTCCCTCGCTCGATCGAGCGGTGGCGTTCTTCCGCGCCTACGCGGAGGAGGGCTCGCTCGACGAGCTCTTGCCCACGCTCACGATCGAGCGGGTCATCTCCGCGCTCAAGACCCGCGAGGTCCTGGTGTCGGTCGCCGCCGAGTCGAGCTACCGCATGGATCGCATCGCGCAGGTGACGCGCCTCGCGGGGGGTGACGTGTTCACCGGCACGCAGCGCCACTTCGTGCGCTACCGCGACGCGCGCTCGCCGCTCGGCTACGACCTGATCGACATCGTCGATGCCAAAGCCGACGTGGTCCTCTACGCCGACACCTACCGGCAGGCCTACAACGTCGAGAAGGCCCTGCCCTTCAGCGAGCTCATCCTGAAGCTCCAGCCGTACGCGGCGCCGGTCGACGCCAAGCAGACGCTCTCGCGCGTCTGGATCACCGCAGAGACGGGCGTCGGGCACGCGCTCGTGGGCTACCTGTTTCGCTGGCGCGTCAAGGCCAAGGTCGCGCTCGCCGAGTGGCCGCCCGCGTCCGCGTTCGACGAAGGACCGCGGCGCTTGCACGTCTTCGACGTCGAGGATCCGCCGGCCCGCGTCGTGGCGCTGCTGCGCTCGCTGCCGGGCGTCCGGGTCTTCGAGCCGGTCGGCAACCACGTCGGCGTCGAGGTGGGCTTTCGTCACCCGGTCGCGCTCGAGTCGTGCCAGGGCGTCTTCTCCAAGTCCGGCGTCACGCTCTTCTCCGGGCAGGGCGAGGTGACGCTCGTCGATCCCGTGCCGCCGCTCGCGCCGGTGCGCACGCTGGTGCGCTCGGACGTGCAGCTCGAGGACGGGATGCCCAGCGCGGTGCGCGCGGCCGCCGTCCCCAACGTCCTCGATCTCTCGCTGCGCTTGGCGCCGAGCCAGCTCGCTTGGCGTCACGTCGTCGCGACGGTGGTCCCCATCGCCGAGCGCGAGTGGCTGGCGCGCATGCTGTACGTGCTGCCGCCCCGCACGCTCGAGTCGATCAAGATGGCGATCACCGAGGACGCGCTCTACCTGCTCGATCCCAACGGCATCGAGGGCGTACCGCTGGGGCGCTTCTTCTCCCGGGTCGCAGAGCACATCTACGTGCCCGCCGGCATGTCGCTGGTGCCTGCGGTCTCGAGCGCCGTGCTCGAAGATCTCGTCGCGGGCGCGGGCGGAGGGCACGTGTTCTTCATGGGCGACGGTCGGCCGCGGGTGCTCGCGAGCGATGCGTTCGGTCCGGTGTCGCGGCGGGTGCTCAAGTCGGTCGCGGGCGCGCACGTGCACGCGGACGCGCCCGATCGCGCCGACGTCCCGCTGCCTCAGCTCGCCTACGGACCCGAGTCGCGCTTCCCGCTCTGGGGCGTGCCGGGCAAGACGGAGCCGACCGCGGGCTGATGTCCGATCCGAAGATGCAGGCGGCCTACGACGGCCTCGTCGAGCGCTTCGTGCTCCCGCTCGTCGAGGGCGGTGAGGTCGAGCTCGGGCGCCCGATCGCGCCGGGGTGCGCGACGTTCTTCGCCGCGACCACCCCGAGCTCCGAGGACGCGCGCCTGCGCATCTACACGGCGCTCATCGACGCGGCGGACGAGATCCACGACGTCGACATGGTGCCCTGGCCCAGCGGGCCCTTGGTGTGGCTCGCGGCGGCGGCGCACGATCTCTGCGCGCTCACCGACCCCTCGCTCGATCGGATGTTCGTCCGCGGCGCGCGCGAGACGATCCTGCGCTGGACCGATCGCTGGCTCGAGCTGATCCCACCGCCGCTCACCCGGGGCGATGCGCTCGCGCGCCACGCGCTCGTCGCGCCGATCTTGAACCTCGAGCGCACCGACACCGTGCTCAAGACCTGGGCGTACACCTACCGGTTCTTCGGGCGGAAGATGGACCTGATCACGCTCAACAAGGTCCAGCCCATGCAGACGCAGGTGCCGCTCGCCACGCTGCTGGACGCTGCGCAAGGCCTCGAGCTCACTTCCCGGCGGGACGTCTTGCTCAGCCGCTCGCCAGTGAGCGAGCTCTTGAGCTGCACCACGCTGCCGAGCTTTCGCTTCTCGATCGCGACGCTCACGGTGCTCGCCGACGTGGGCCTGCGCAGCGGCATCGCCAAGGGCCTCGCGCGCAAGGAGGGCGCGGGCGAGACGATCGCCGCCGCGCTGGGCGCGCCCGAGTTGCGCGCCGCGCCATCGTTGCTGCGGGTCGCGCTCTCGTTCGTCCTCGAGCTGCACATGGTGCAGACCCTCGACGGCAGCAGCGAGCGCGCGCGGGGCGGCGCGCGCACCGAGGCGGGGATGCTCTTCGACGCGCTCCTGCTCGCGGCGTTCGAGGACGACGTCGACGTCGAGGTGCTGCGCGCGCTCGACGACGCGGACCGCGCGCTCTTGCAGGCGCGGGTCGAGGCGGTGCGGCGTGCGGCGACGCCCGCCGCGCTCGAGCAGGCCGCTGCGCTGCACCGGGCCGCGGCGCGCTGAGCCCGTCCGCCGGCAAATCGACGGCTGCAGACGCGGCGGCTACGCTGGGCGCGGTTTCTGCTTTCGCGTGGGGACTTCGATGACTCGGCACACTCTGCACCGCCTGCTCTTGGTCCTGCTCGTCTCGCTCGCGCCCGCATCCGCGAGCGCGGCGCCGCTGCTCACCGGCCTCGGCGGTCCGGCCGGCTTCGGCACCGGCAACCTGCCCGGCAACGACGACGGCTCGAGCGATGAGATCAACGTCCGCATGGCCTTCCCCGATGGCCTGCACTTCTTCGGGAGCACGTTCTTCTCGCTGCACGTGAACAACAACGGCAACGTCTCGTTCGGCGGGCGGAACGGCACGTTCACGCCAGAGCCCTTCCCCGTCGCGAGCCTCCGCATGATCGCGCCGTGGTGGGGTGACGTGGACACCCGAGGCGGCGGGACGCCCTCGCGCAACGGCGTGTACTGGTCGATCACCCCGGGTCGCTTCGTCGCGACCTGGCACAACGTCGGCTACTACTCGGTGCACGACGATCTCTCGAACGACTTCCAGCTGATCCTCACCGCCGCAGGGCCTGGGGTCGGCGACTTCGACGTCGAGTTTCGATACAACCGCTGCGAGTGGACCACGGGCGACGCGAGCGGGGGCTCGGGCGGCTTCGGCGGGACGCCCGCGCAGGCGGGCTTCGATGCCGGCAACCTCGAGGACTTCATCGTGCTGCCGGGCTCGCGCACCATGGCGGTGCTCCAGCTCTGCACCACCTCGAACGTCGGCGTGCCGGGCGTGTGGCGCTTCGAGATCCGCGGCGGCGAGGTCATGTGCCCGGGCCTCGGCGATCCCTGCACCACCGATCTGCTCGGGGTCTGCCGCGCCGGCACCCGACGCTGTCGCAGCCCCGACGCGTCGGTGTGCGTGCCCAACGTGATGCCGTCGGCCGAGTCGTGTGACGGCGAGGACGACGACTGCGACGGACGCCTCGACGAGGGCCTCGGCGAGACGACGTGCGGCGTGGGCCCCTGCCAGGTCACCACACCGAATTGCGTGATGGGCACCCCGCAGACCTGCGTACCGCGCGCGCCGAGCGAGGAGACCTGCAACCGGATCGACGACGACTGCGACGGCGAGGTCGACGATCTGCCGGTGCTCACCTGCGGCATCGGCGTCTGCCAGGCGACCTCGATCGCCTGCATCATGGGCGTCCCCCAGACCTGCACGCCGCTGATGCCCTCGCCCGAGATCTGCAACGGCTTCGACGACGACTGCAACGGCATCCCCGACGACGGCCTCGACGCGTGCTTCGCGCGCCCCGATGCTGGACCGCCCGACGCGGGCGGGCGCGACGCGGGCGTCTTCGACGGGGGCCCCGACTTCGACGGAGGACCCGGCTTCGACGGCGGCAGCCCCGACGCGCCGGTGTGCATCGGCTACGGCTGCAACCCCTACCGCCTCGAGGGCCGCGCCGGCCCCATCGGCTGCGACTGCCGCGCGGGATCGGTCCTGCGATCGTCGGGCCTCGCGCTGCTGACGCTGCCGCTTCTGTTGCTCCTGATCGCCCGCCGCCGCACCCGCTGACGTGAGCGCTGGGCAGGCGGCGAAGGCCCGCTACGCTCGGGCCCGCATGACTTCTGCTGCCGGCTTCTCTTCCACCGTCGTCCACAAGTTCGGAGGCACCAGCGTCGCGGGCGCCGACCGCTATCGGAACGTCGCGACGATCCTCACCGGGCCCGAGTTCGCCCGCGCGCGACAGGGCGTCGTCGTCTCGGCGATGTCGAAGGTCACCGACGCGCTCTTGGATCTGGTGGCGCGCGCCAAGGCGCGGGACGCGTCCTACCAACCGGCGCTCGAGGCGCTGCGCGCGCGCCACGACGAAGCCGCGAGCGCGCTCTTGCCGGAGGACGAAGCGCAGCGCCTGCGCGAGGTGTTCGCGAGCGACGCGCGCGATCTGAGCGACGTGCTGCGCGCCGTGTGGCTCGGCAAGAGCGCGGCCGAGCTCACGGAAGAGCTCATCTCCGGCTACGGCGAGATCTGGTCCGCGCAGCTGTTGTGCGCGCACCTGAAGGCGCTCGGCTGCGACGCGACGTGGCTGGATGCGCGCGAGGTGCTCGTCGTGCATCCGGGCCAAGCAGGGGGACCGCGCATCGACTGGGCGACGTCGCAAGCGCGCTTCGATGCGTGGGCAGCGGAGCACGCCCACGCGTTCACCGTCATCACCGGCTTCGTCGCCTCCACGCCCGAGGGCGTGCCCACCACCCTCAAGCGCAACGGCAGCGATTTCTCGGGCGCGATCTTCGGCGCGCTCTACGGCGCCGAGCAGATCGTCATCTGGACCGACGTCGACGGAGTGCTCTCCGCCGATCCGCGGCGGGTGCCCGAGGCCGTGGTGCTCGAGGCGATGAGCTACGACGAGGCGTGCGAGCTCGCGTACTTCGGCGCGAAGGTCCTGCACCCGCGGACGATGGAGCCGGCGATCGCGCGCGCGATCCCGCTGCGCATCCGCAACACGTTCGTGCCCGCGCACCCCGGCACCTTGATCGCGGCGCCCGCGGCGCTCGACGGGAAGAGTCGCCGCGCGGTCGCGGGCTTCTCGACGTTCGATGGCCTGTGTCTCTTGAACCTCGAGGGCAGCGGGATGATCGGCGTGCCCGGCGTGGCCCAGCGCCTCTTCGGCGCGCTGCGCGACGTGGGCGTCTCGGTGGTGCTCATCTCGCAGGGCAGCTCCGAGCACTCGATCTGCGTGGCAATCCCCGAGGCCCAAGGCAAGGTCGCGAGAGAGGCCGCCGAGCGCGCGTTCGCAGCCGAGCTGGCCGCGCGCGAGCTACAGCGCGTGGAGGTCGTCCCGGGACAGAGCATCCTCGCGGCGGTGGGCGACGCGATGGCGCACACGCCGGGCGTCGCGGCGACGTTCTTCTCCGCGCTCGCCAAGGCCGGCGTGAGCGTGCGCGCGATCGCCCAGGGCTCGAGCGAGCGAAACATCTCCGCGGTGATCGATCGGGGCGACTCGAGCCGCGCGCTGCGCGCGGTGCATGCGGGCTTCGTGCTCTCCGATCGGGTGATCTCGATCGGTCTCGTCGGCCCGGGCCTGGTGGGCAAGACGTTCCTCGCGCAGCTCGCGGAGCAGGCGCCGATCCTGCGCGAGCGGCTCAAAGTCGATCTGCGGCTGCGCGCGGTCGCCAGCAGCCAGCGGATGGTGCTCGCCGAGACCGCGATGAGCCCGGCCGAGGCGCTCGAGCGCCTCGAGACGGATGGCGTGCCGCTCGATCCGGCGGCGCTCGCCGCCCACGTGCGCGCGCCGCACCTGCCGCACGCCGTGATGATCGACTGCACCGCGAGCGAGGCGGTCGCCGAGCAGTACGCGGGCTGGCTCGCCGCCGGGCTGCACGTCGTGACTCCGAACAAGCGCGCGGGCGCCGGACCCTTGGCCCGCTACCGCGCGCTGCGCGCCGAAGAGGGGCGGGGCCGCCACTGGCTCTACGAAGCGACGGTCGGCGCGGGCCTGCCGGTGATCGGCACGCTGCGCGATCTGGTGCGCACGGGCGATCGGGTCAAACAGATCGAGGGCGTGCTCTCGGGCACCCTGAGCTACGTCTTCAACACCTGGGACGGCAGCCAGCCCTTCTCCGAGGTGGTGCGCAAGGCCCAGGCGCTCGGCTACACCGAGCCCGATCCGCGCGACGATCTCTCCGGCACCGACGTCGCGCGCAAGCTGGTGATCCTCGCGCGCGAGATGGGCGTCGAGCTCGAGCTCGAGCGCGTCGCGGTGGAGAGCCTGGTGCCCACAGCGCTCGCGTCGCTCGAGGCCAGCGCGTTCGTCGACGGCCTGCGCGCGTTCGACGGCGAGATGAGCGCGCGCTTCGAGGCGGCCAAGGCGCGCGGCGAAGTGCTGCGCTACGTGGGCGTCGCGGGCGCGACCGTCCGCGCGAAGGTCGCGCTCCTCGCGTATCCCGAGAGCCACCCGTTCGCGCGCCTGAGCGCGACCGACAACGTCTTCGCGTTCACCACGGAGCGCTACGCGCAGCAGCCGCTCTTGGTGCAGGGACCGGGCGCGGGTCCCGCGGTCACCGCGGGCGGCGTGTTCGCCGACCTGCTCCGCCTCGCGAGCTCGCTCGCGTGAGGACGCCCGCGCTGATCGCGCTGATCGCGCTGATCGGCTGCGGCTCCGCGGAGGAAGTCCCTCTCGTCGCCGAGGCGCCCGAGCACGAGCGTCCGTCCCCGACCATCGAGCCCGGCGGCGAGGCGCCCGGCGCGCCCGACGATCTCGTGCGAGCCGAGGCGCCTGCGACCTCTCCAGTCGAGGCACGCGATCGCTGGCGCACGCCACACGGCGAGCTCGACGTCGTGGTGCTCGGCGACGGTCCGCTCGGCGTGGTGCTCCTGCATGGCTACGGCGCGCCGCCCGAGGACATGGTGCCGCTCGCGCGCGAGCTCGCGCCGCGCACGCCGAGCACGATCGTCGTCCCCACGTCCCCTCGCACGTGGCGCCCCGGCGGCGAGGGACGCGCGTGGTTCGAGCGCACGGCGACGGACGCGAGCGGTCAGATCGAGCGCGCCCGCGACGAGGTCGAGGCGCTGCTCGCGCGCCTCCGAGACGAGGGTCACGATCGCGTCGTGGTGGCGGGCTTCTCCCAGGGCGCGTCGCTCTCGATCGAGGTCGCGCTGCACGCGGGGGAAGCGGGCCTGCCGCTCGCAGGCGTGATCGCGCTCTCGGGTCGTGACCTGCCGCGCTACCGGGGGCGCTGGAGCGCGCTGCGTGGGCTGCCGATGCTCAGCTCGCACGGCCGAGGCGATCCCGTCATCCCGTTCTCGAGCGGGACGCGCATCGCCGCGCAGGCCGAGGAGGCCGGCGCGCTCGCGCGCTTCGTCGCGTTCGATGGGGCGCACGCGATGCCGCCCGAGGTGCGCGAACAGATCGCGACGTTCCTGCGCTCGCTCGCCGCGGCGCGCTGACGTTTCTCTGACGCACGATGCGCGGTTGATTCGGCGGGGCCGCCGAGCTAGCTCCGCGCGATGCACGATCCCTCGAGCGGACAAGCCCCCGGCGCCCCGGAGAGCACCAACGTCGGACTCATCATCGCGGGGCTGTGGCTCGCGGTCGGCTTGCTCGCGTGCATCGGGACCGGCGTCGCCGGCGCGATGAGCGAGACGCTCGGCATGAACGTGAGCTACCTCGGGGTGCCGCTCTTCTTCTCCGGCGTCGTCGCGATGTGCGTCGCGCCGTTCGTGCGACAGAAGGGCCAAGGCGCGGCGATCGGCGCGCCGATCGGCTGCGGCTGCGGGATGTTCCTCTTCGCCGGAGTGATGCTGGGCATCTTCTACGTGGCGATCTGGCCCTCGCTCTGAGCGTCTGAAGCTCCGAGGACTGCGAGGGCTTCAGCGGGCGGTGCGCGACGCTTCGTCCCGCAGCTCGCCCGGCTCCGCTCGCTCGTCCTCGGCGCCCGCCTCGCTCGGCGGATCGGCGATCTGCACCCGCACGCCGCGACGCTCCGTCGCGATCTCCGTGAGCGCGGCCCACGCGCCGTGGTGCGCGCGCTCCAGCGCGAGCGCGCGGCGCTTCGCGACGGTGCGGGTGATCAGCGCGCCGAGCACGGCGCACGCAGACGCGACGCCGAGGGTCACGCCGATCCCCTCGCCCGGCTCGAAGTGATGCAAGAGGTTCATCTGCCAGAGCGCGAACGGCAGCGAAGAGAGCGCGCCGATCACGGGACCCAGCGCGACGACGACCGGCAGCGCGCTCGCGCTCGTCTCGAGCCGGAGCGTCGATCGATCCCCTGCCGACTCGAGCGTGAACGACTTGTCGCCCTCGGCCGCGAGCCAGCCGTCTGCGCGCGCACGCAGGCCGCCCCCGTCCGTCGTCGTGGTCAGCGCGAGACGCGCGCGGAGCACCCGCTCCATCTGCGCTCGCCCCACGTCACTCACGGCGCCCTCGATCGTCACCGCATCCACGTGCCGAAGCGGCGCGCCGACCAGCGAGTCGTTGGGCGCCTTTCGCTCCGGCGCCGCGCCGAGCAGGCGCTGGATGTGTGCGCGCGCGTCCGCGAGCTCGCCCTCGAGCTCCTCCACCTTGGCCTGCAGCGCGGCCGCATCATCGCGGTAGAGGGACACCGGCGCAGTGTAGTCTCGCTCGGCATGTTGCTGCTCAACCCGATCGGTAGGCGCCGCGGCGTCGCGGGCTTCCCCTTCGCCGACGGCGCGTTCCCCGTGCTCGGCCACCTGCCCGCGATGGCGAGCGACACGCTCGGCTTCTTGCGGCGCGCCGAGCGCGACCACGGGCGCGCGTTCTTCATCGACCAGGGGTTCGGCGCCCAGAGCTTGGTCTGGACCGATCCGGACGCGTTCTCGATCTACAAGACCAAGCTCGGCTCGTCCGCGTACATGCGCGAGGCGGGCGGTTCGATGTTCGGCGAGTCGGTGATCGTGCAGGACGGCAAGGTGCACCAACGGATGCGCGCCGTGCTCAACGGGCCCTTCACCCCGCGCGGCCTGGGCGCCGCCGAGATCGGCCCGCTCATCGCGAAGATCGTCGAGGCGCGGGTGCGCGCGATCGATCTCAGCGCCCCGCTCTCGATCTTGCCGTGGACCCGCGAGCTCGCGCTCGACGTGATCTTCCGGATCATCGGGGTGGGGGATCGCGACCTGAGCGAGTGGCGTCGCTCCTACCAGGACGCGCTCCTGCTCCTCGTGAACCTCCCGCTCGATCTCCCCGGCAGCCCGCGGCGCCGCGGGGCGCGGGGCAAGCGCTGGGTCGATGCGCGACTGCGCGCGCTGATCGAGTCGGAGCGCGGGCGCGCGCCCACGAACAACTTGCTCTCTGCTCTGGTGCACGGTCGCGGAGAGGCAGGCGAGACCCTCAGCGACGACGAGCTGATCGACAACCTTCGTCTCTTGATGCTCGCGGGTCACGAGACGAGCGCCTCGACCATGGCGTGGATGGTCGGGCTCATGGCGCAGTACCCCGGCTCGTTCGTGCAGGTGGTCGAGGAGGCCACTGCGCTCGGTAAGATCCCCGAGAGCGTCGCCGAGCTGAAGAAGCTGCCCTACGTCGAGGCCGTGTTTCGCGAGGCGCTGCGCCTCTATCCACCCGTGGCCTTCGACGCGCGCACCATCGAGGGCGAGCTCTCGCTCGAGGGGCGCGCCGTGCCGCCGGGGACGCGCGTCGGCATCCCGCTGATTCACCTCTCGCGGCACCCCGATCGCGAGCGCGATCCCGATGCGTTCTTCCCCGAGCGCTGGCTCGATCGCGGCGCGCTCGGTCCGCTCGAGCTCATGCAGTTCGGCGGCGGCCCCCACTTCTGTCTCGGCTACCACCTCGCGTGGATGGAGATCGTGCAGTTCGCCGCGGCGCTCGCGCTGCACCTCACCGAGCGGGGCCGCGCTCCGTGCCTGGTCGGCGCGCCCCCCGCGCCGCGCTACCTGCCGCTGCTCCACCCCAAGAGCTCGCTCCGCATCGCCTTCCGCTGAGCCTCCCACCACGCGGCGCCGCGCTTGCGTCGCGCACGCGACGTCGCGTAGCGTCGCGCGCATGGATGGGTCGTGCATTCGCGATCGCGCGCGTCGAGTCTCCCTTTGGCTGCTGGTGACCGCGCTCGCGCTCGGTGCATGCCACCACCGGCGGCCGCTCCCCGCGCACGAACACTCGGACCGTTGGGTGGAGGTCGACACGCCCAACGTGCACCTCGAGACCGACATCGGCGCGGAGCGCGGCGAGGAGCTCGCGTGGGCGATCGAGGATCTCTTCCTGGCGCTGCTGCGCGTCTTCCCCCGCTGCTCGCTCGAGGTGATGCCGCGGGTCGAAGCGACCGTCTTCGCGCGCGACGCGGACTACCGATCGGTCGCGGCACCCACGTCGGCAGGCATGCTGATCTCGCCGCGCCTGGCGCTGGTCCACACCCGCCCTCGCCTCGTGATGCCATACGAGCAGCGAGGGCGCCTCGCACAGGTCGTCGCCCACGAGCTCACCCATCGGCTCGTGTTGTCGTGCATGCCGAGCGCGCCCGTGTGGCTTCACGAAGGCCTGGCCACGTACTTCGAGACCATCCGCGTGCACGACGACCGGATCGTGGTCGGCACCGCGCCCTTTCACTTCAATGCCTTGGGCGGCGGCGGATCGTTCATGTCGAACGGCGTCACCGTGCGAGAGATCGGACGACGCGAGGTCCCCTCGGTGCCCGAGCTGCTCGCGCTTCCCCCGAACGGCTTCTACGCACCAGGGCACTCCCAGGGAAACTACGCTGCGGCCTGGCTGCTCGTGCACTACCTCCTGCTCGGGCCCGATCGTTCGATGCGCGCGAGCTTCCGCGCGTACCTCGCGCAGCTCGCGCAGCCAGTGTCCGCGGGCGCGCTCTTTCAGTACGCGTTCGCGAGCACGAACCTGCCGGAGGCGGTGTCGGAGTACCGCTCGGAGCGTCGCCGCCTGGTTCGCACGGTGCCCTACGCGCCTTCGCCCATTCACCCCATCACTTCACCGATGTCGGCCCCTCGAGTGCACACGCGCTGGGCCGAGCTGCTCGCCCGCGGCGAAGAGGGACATGCCGCCGCGCGCGAACACCTCGAGTGGGCCGACGACCTGCGCAGCTTGTTACTGCGCGCCACCATGCTCGACGGCGCAGAGCGCGAGGCGCTGGTCGAGGCGGCGACTGTCCGCGCACCGGGCCACCTCGACGTCCTCTATGCCAGGGCGCGCGTGGCCATGAACGCACCCGACGACGAGCGTGCGACGCAGCTGGTCGAGGAGATGAGCGCGCGCGACGATCTGCGCTCCTGGGATCGCACCGCGCTCGGGCAGCTGCTGCTGGCGCGCGGGCGGTTCGACGAGGCCTTGGCGCAAGCGATCGCGTCGCTCGACGTCGAGCGGGACTGGGAAGCTTCGATGCTCGCGGGCGCCGCGCTCCTCGCGCTCTCGCGCAGCGCAGAGGCGATCCCGCACCTCGAGATGGCGCTGGTGCAGGTCGCCGAGCACGGCCCCGAACGAACCGGCCCGATCGAGGCGCTGCTCGCGCGCGCTCGGACCGCGCTCGAGCGAGCGCCAGTGCACCCGAGCCCCTCGACCGACGACGACGCAACACCGGGCGCGTCGCCCGACGACGCGTCCGATGCCCCGTGACGCGAGGACGTCAATCACTCGATCCGACCTCCGCGCTCGAGACGCCGGGGCCCACGCCACGCTCGGCGTTCGTTCGATTCCGCGTGGAACCCCTCGGGTCGTCGCTCTAGCATCGCGCGGTGTCCGACCCGTCATTCCCTTCCAAGCTCGTGTCGCTGCGCGGTCACGGCTGGGTCTTTTCTCCCCGCGTCCCGTTCGAGATCGGACGCTTCCGTGGTGACGACGTGGTGTTCGTCCACCACGGGTCCGAGCAGCCGAAGGTGCGCATCGCCGTGCAGGACGGGCAGGTCGGCGTGCAGCTCGGCCCCGGGACGCAGGCACCCGAGGACGTGCTCCTCGACTTCTACGACGGAGAGCCCATCGAGGCGCCGGGTTGGACCGTGGTGTTCGAGGCGGGCTATGGCTTCGAGTGGCCTGCGGGCAGCAGCCTCTGGTCCACCGACGACAGCGTGAACTGGGCGATCGAGCTGACCCCTGCGGGGCGCCCGCCCGACGAGATGCTCTACGTGCAGGGGCCCTTCTCCTCGAGTGAGCCGCCAGACCTGTCCGCGCTGGTCGCGCCGGGTATGAACGTCGTGAGCCGCCCGCACCTCGAGGGTGCCTTCGGCCCGATCCGAGGGATCGAGCTGAGCTACGTGCACGACGGACAGTCCTGGCACCAGTGGCGCTACCTGGTGCCGCTCTCGGCCCACCGCATCGCGCTGCTCACCGCACAAGCGAGCGTCGATGGCCTCGACGCGATGCGCACGCTCTCGTCGAGCGTCGCGCAGCAGCTGCGCGCGCTCTGATCGCACCGAAGCGACCCCTTGCCGGCGCGGGCGATCCGCGCGACCGTCGGCGGGGAGGTGCCCAATGCATCGTGCCTTGCGAATCCTCGCGAGCCTCGCGCTGCTGTTCGGGGCCATCGCGATGTCGGGGCGAGCCGCGCAGGCTCAGCCGTGCGCAGACGAAGACCACGTGCGCGGAGAGTGCAGCGACGAGGTCCGCGACGAGACGGGCTGCTGCCGAAGGCCGCTGGTGCAGCCCACCCGCAGCGACGTGACGATCGCCCTCCACGCAGTGAGCCCGGCCGTCCGTGCTTGCGCCGCGGGGCATCACGGGGTCGCGCGGGCGATGATCGTCTTCGACGGACCGTCGGGTGGCGTGCGGAGCGTGACGCTCGCCGGCCCGCACGTCGGCACCCCGATCGGCGCGTGCATCGAGAGCGCGGTCCGCACGGCGCGGGTCCCGCCGTTCACCCGGACCAGCTTCGAGGTGTCGTACCCGTTCTACGACTGAGGCGAGTTCAGGTAGCCTCGCGGCCGATGAGGGAGACGTGCTCCCTCTCGATGCGAAGAGGTGATCGATGTTCCGATGGGTGATGGCGCTGCTGATCAGCGCGTGGGTGATCGGGTGCAGCAACGGCGGCGGCGATCCGTGCGCGCGCCTCTGCGATGGGATCGTGCGCTGTCGCCAGGGCAACGCGAACTGCGTCGCCGAGGGCATGACCGATCGCGAGCCCTTCTACGGCGAGTGCATCGCCGAGTGCGAGGCGACGGCGGAGATGCTCACCGCCGAGGAGGTGGACTCGGGCTTGCTGTGCCTCGACTGCCTGGATGCGCAGACCGACTTCGGGAGCTGCAACGGCGAGGTGCTCCTCGACGAGACCTGCGCGGGTCCGTGCCGCTCGGGCGGCGCCATCCCCTTCCGCAACCGCTTCGGGCCCGCGCTCTTCGACTCGCTCGGGTGCGTCGCCAACCCCCGCAGCTGAGCGGCCTCACCCGTGGTCATGCGGCGCGCGGAGCGTTGATCGATGGCGTACCGCGCGCCGGAAGGGCTGACGTTTCGGCTGGGCCGGAGCTGGCGCTCCTACCTCGACGTGGGCGTCGTGGTGTGCGGCGCGCTGAGCGGGGTGTTCGCGCCGACGCTGCCGAGGCTCCTGGTTCCAGTCACGCTCGTCACCACCGGCTACGGGCTCGCGCGCCTCTACTCCGGCGTGCCGCGCATGCTCGAGATGCAGGGCAGCGAGGTGCGTCTTCGCTGGTGGGCGAGGCGCAGCGTCACCCTCGCGCTCGGCACGACCCAGGTGCAGCTCACGCCGGACGAGATCGTGCTGATCGCCCCCGACGCGACCTACGCGCTCGACCGCGACGACTTCCAGGACGACGAGTTCGAGACGTGCGCCACCCTCCTCGAGCAAGCCGCACCGCTGTGCGTACGCAAGAAGGTCCTGCGCGAGCGGCGCGGGCCGCGATAGACTCGGCCGATGCGCAATCGGAGGGTGCTCGCGCTCCTGCAGCAGATCGCCAAGGGTCTCCCCGTCGCGGTCGGACCGCTCGTCGTGGGGGCGGGCGTCGGCGGCTGCACCCACTGCTACAGCCTGCCCGTCGGCGGCTCGTCGCACCCGAGGAGCGCGCTGGTCGAGTCGCTCGTCGGGCCGCCCGAGGCGTTCGACCCCGATGGCTGCGAGGCCCTCTGCCGCATGCTGGACTTCGGCGAGCGCGACGCGGGCGGAGCCGACGCCGGACCGCCGCTCTTGGTGACCACGAGCCCCGAGCGGGTGCGCGCGCGCTGCGAGTACTTCGACGATGGCGCGAGCATCGCGTGCTCGTACATGGACGAGTTCTGCGAGACCAACGCGTCGTGCCACCCTGCCATCCATGGCCGCGCGCCCGCGGGGCTGTTGCGTCCGCGATCCCATCGCGCGAGCCCGGTCGCGCGCGGGCTCGCCGAGGGCGCGCACCTCGAGGCCGCGTCGGTCCCGGCCTTCGAGGACGTCGCCGCCGAGCTCTCGCGCTTCGGCGCGCCCGCGGCGCTGATCGCGGCCGCCCATCGCAGCGCATCGGACGAGCGACGCCACGCGCGTCAGCTCCGCACCCTCGCGGGCCGCCTCGGGGCGTCCGTCGATCCGGTGCGACGCGCGGAGACCGAGCTGCGCGGCCCCGAGGCGCTCGCGATCGACAACGCGGTCGAGGGCTGCGTGCACGAGGCGTACGCCGCGCTCGCCGCGGCGCTGCAAGCGGAGCGCGCCTCGAGCGCGGTCGTCCGCGGCGTCTCGTCGCGCATCGCCGCCGACGAGGCCCGCCACGCGCTGCTCTCGTTCGACATGAACGACTGGCTCGCGTCCCACCTCTCCTCGAGCGCGCGCCGCCGCACCGACGAAGCTCGCCACCAGGCGATCGCCGAGCTCGCCTCCAAGCTCGAGCGCGAGCCCGACCCCTCCCTCCGCGACGTGCTCGGCGTCCCCGACGCCACCCGCAGCATCGAGCTGACCGCGCTGATCGCCTGACCTCGAGGCTCAGCGGTTCGCGGGCTGCCAGGTCGAAAGGCCCGTCGCGTCAGCGATGGCCAGGCTGTTGTCGTCGAGCCACGCGACGGCGCTCGGACTCGTGGTCGAGAGCTGGGCCACCTCGCTCCCGTCGTCGGTTCGGAAGAGGAGCACGGTGTCGACCCCATCGAGGACCATCGCGAGGCGCGTTCCGTCGGGACTCATGGCGAGCCGCGTCGCCTGATTCCAGCCTGCTGGTCGGATCCGAACAGGAGGCGCCTCGAGGTCCGCGACGTCGAGCACGAACGCCGCATCTTCGGTCGGCCGCATCCGATCGTGGATCGCCGCGACCCTCCGTCCGTCGGCGGAGAGACTCGCGCTGCCCATCTCCCCCGGCGGACTGTACTTCGAGTCCCTTACGCAGAAGACCGGATGACTTCCGTCCGGCCACCACACGTGGACATCGATCCCGCAGGCAACCACGTGCGAGTCCGTCAGCGCGACGTCGTTGCCTCCGTCGTTCACGTCGAGGGACCCGACGCACGTCATCAGGTCGCCTCGGTAGAGCTCGACCTTCGGCCCGTGCTGTGGTGTCCACGCTCTGAGGTGGCGACCGACCGCGACCCGGTCGCCGCGGATGGCGAGACCGAACACCGTGTTGAACTCGAAGCGACGGTGCATGACGCGTTGCCCGGCCGCGTCGAGCACGACGACCTCGGTGTGTCGCTCCACGCGCGACACCAAGCCCACACGGCTCGCGTCGCGGTCGAGACACAGGGTGACGATCCGCCCGGGAAGAGCCTGCTCGTGCAGAATCCTCATTCGTGCATCGAGGCGCAGCAGGCTGGCCTGTCCCTCGTACACCTCGACGGGCCCGCGTGTGCTCGGCGAGCGCGGCGCGTACTCGACCCGCTGCAGCGCTGCCACGAGGATCCCGTTCGCCGCCGCGAGCCGGACCACAGGCGCGGGCAGGACTTCGATCGTGTGGGTCGCCCTCCAAAGCACGCTGCATCGTAGCGGGATGACCGCGGCTCGCAGGGGCGAGGTGCTGCTTGACTTCGGGTTCGGGCTGCCGGAATCTTTCGCGCACGAAATATCTCCCCGCGAAAGGCTCGGGTCCTGAACGAGGATCACGGCTGAGCCAGCGGGCCAATCTCTCCCAGCACAGCAAGAGAAGAGGCGTTCATGGGCAAGGAGCTGCGGTTCGACGGCAAGGTCGTGGTGGTCACCGGCGCGGGCAATGGCCTCGGGCGCTGTCACGCGCTCGCGTTCGCCAAGCGCGGCGCCCGCGTCGTGGTGAACGATCTGGGCGGAGGTCACAACGGCGAGGGCAAGGGCAGCGCCGCCGCCGACAAGGTGGTCGACGAGATCAAGGCCGCGGGCGGCGAGGCGGTCGCCAACTACGACTCGGTCGAGGACGGCGACAAGATCATCAAGACCGCGATGGACGCGTTCGGCCGCATCGACGTGCTGATCAACAACGCGGGCATCCTCCGCGACGTCAGCTTCGCGAAGATGACCGACGCCGACTGGGACCTGATCTACCGGGTGCACGTGCGCGGCGCGTACAAGACCACCCAGGCCGCATGGCCGATCATGCGCGAGCAGAAGTTCGGGCGGATCATCTTCACCGCGAGCGCGGCCGGCATCTACGGCAACTTCGGCCAGGCGAACTACGCGATGGCGAAGCTCGGTCTGGTGGGCTTCGGGAACACGCTCGCGATCGAGGGGCGCAAGAACAACGTGGTGGTGAACACGATCGCGCCGGTCGCGGCCTCGCGCATGACCGAGACGGTCATGCCGCCCGACATGCTCGCGAACCTCTTGCCCGAGTACGTCACCGAGCTGGTCATCAAGCTCTGCCACGAGAGCAACGAAGACACGGGCGGCCTCTACGAGGTGGGCGGCGGCTTCTATTCGAAGCTCCGCTGGGAACGCACCGAAGGAAAGACCTTCCGCCTCGGCAGGCCGGTGAGCGCCGAGGACATCGACGCGAGCTGGGCCCAGATCGGCGACTTCGACAAGACCACCCACCCGCCGAACATCACCGCCTCGCTCGAGCCGCTGCTCGACAACGGCAAGGCCGGACCGAGCAAGGGCGGCAACCAGTACATCGATGTCGATGCGGCGCTCGGCTACGAGTTCCCCGAGATGAAGAGCAAGTACGACGAGCGCGATCTCTCGCTCTACGCGCTCGGCATCGGCGCCGCGGAAGATCCCGGCAACGAGAAGGACCTGCGCCTGGTCTACGAGCTGCACGGCGAGGGCATGGTCGGCGCGCCGAGCTACGGCGTCATCCCCGCCATCAACTGCATCCTGACGATGGGCAAGGAAGGCAAGAGCGCGCCCGGGATGAACTACGGGCTCGATCGGATCCTGCACGGCGAGCAGTACACCGAGCTCGTTCGCCCCCTGCCGCTGAAGCAGAAGCTCACCCACAAGGCCCGCATCAAGGACATCTGGGACAAGGGGAGCGAGGGCGGCAAGAAGGGCGGCGCGGTGGTGATCACCGCGATCGACACCTTCGACGAGGAGGGCAACCTCCTGGTGAAGAACGAGGTCAGCACGTTCGTGCGCGGTGCGGGCGGCTGGGGCGGCGATCGCGGCCCGGACGAGAAGAACCTGAACGCGCCGCCGGATCGGAAGCCCGACGCGGTCGCGGAGCAGACCATCCACCAGAACCAGGCGCTCCTGTACCGCCTGAGCGGTGACTGGAACCCGCTGCACGCCGATCCGGGCTTCGCCAAGGCGTTCGGCTTCGAGCGCCCGATCCTGCACGGCCTCTGCACCTTCGGGTACGCGACGCGCCACGTGCTGAGCGCGTTCGCCAAGGACGGCGACTACCGCTTCTTCAAGAGCATCAAGGTGCGCTTCGCCGATCCGGTGCTGCCGGGCGAGACGATCATCACGGAGATGTGGAAGGACGGTCCCAACAAGATCCTCTTCCGGGTGAAGAGCAAGGATCGCGACAAGGTGGTGATCAGCAACGCGGCGATCGAGCTCTACGAGCAGATCCCCGTTGCGAAGGCGAAGCCCAAGGCTGCTGCTGCCAGCGCGGGTGGCCCGGTGATGCCCAACAGCGCGGACGTGTTCGCGGGCATCGGCGCGTTCGTGAAGAAGCACGGCGCAGACGCGGTCGGCCAGGCCAAGACGGTCTTCGCGTTCAAGCTGAGCAACCCCGCGAGCGAGTGGACGCTCGATCTCAAGAACGGCGCAGGCTCGCTGGCAGAGGGCGCGCCGATCCCCGCCGAGTGCACATTCGAGCTGTCTGATTCGGACTTCATGGACATGGTCAGCGGCAAGGCCGATCCGATGAAGCTCTTCACCTCGGGCAAGCTGAAGATCAGCGGCAACGTGATGGCGAGCCAGAAGCTCGGTCCGATCCTCGCCAAGGTCGATCAGGCCGACGTGCTCGCCGCGACGAAGGCGCGTGGCGGCGGCGGCGGCGCGGCGGACGCGCCCGCGGCGGACGCGACCCCGACCAGCGCGGACGTGTTCGCGGGCATCGCGGCGTTCGTGAAGAAGAAGGGCGCGGACGCGGTGGGCCAGGCCAAGACCGTCTTCGCGTTCAAGCTCTCGAGCCCGGCGAGCGAGTGGACCCTCGATCTCAAGAACGGCAGCGGCAGCGTCGCGCAGGGATCCCCCATCCCCGCGGAGTGCACCTTCGAGCTCTCTGACTCGGACTTCATGGACATGGTCAGCGGCAAGGCCGACCCGATGAAGCTCTTCACCTCGGGCAAGCTGAAGATCAGCGGCAACGTGATGGCGAGCCAGAAGCTCGGTCCGATCCTCAAGAACGTCGATCCGAACGACGTGATGGCGGCGGTGAACGCGCGCACCGGCGGCGGCGGCGGCGGAGCGCCGAAGGCAGCGGCGGCGGCGGATGCGACGCCGACGAGCGCGGACGTCTTCGAGGGCATCAAGGCCTACGTCGGCAAGAACGCGGATCTGACCGGCAGCATCAAGACCGTCTACCAGTTCAAGATCAAGAACCCCGACGCGATCTACACGGTCGATCTGAAGAGCGGCGCGGGCAGCGTGGCGGTGGGAGAGACGGCGCCCGCCGACTGCACCCTCGAGATCAGCGACGCCGACTTCATGGACATGGTCAGCGGCAAGGCCGACGCGATGAAGCTCTTCACCTCGGGCAAGCTGAAGATCAGCGGCAACGTGATGGCGAGCCAGAAGCTCGACTTCTTGCGCAAGGTCGATCCGGCCGACGTGATGGCCGCGGCCAAGAAGCGCGGCGGCGGCGGCGCGGCGGCCGCTGCGCCTGCGCCCGCAGCGAGCGCGAGCGTCACGAACGCGCCGAGCATCGTCGAGAAGATCGGCGAGCGCATCAAGGCGAACGCGAGCCTCGTGTCCGAGGTCGGCGCCGTCATCGAGCTCCGCGTCAAGGATCCCGACAACGTCTACACCCTCGATCTCAAGAACGGCGCGGGCAGCATCAAGTCCGGCAAGCCCGACGCCTCCGATGTTCGCTTGCTCGTGAGCGACGCGGATCTCGCCGCGCTGGCCGCCAGCAACGGCGCGCTCCAGAGCTTCTACCAGCACGGTCGGGTGCGCGTGGACGGCGATGTGAAGGTCGCCAGCAAGCTCACCTTCCTCAGCAAGCTCGCGTGAGCGTCACCAACCCCAGATCTCCCAACGAAGAAAGCAGGTCGAGTATGAGCCGCAGAGTGAACGTGATCGGCGTGGGCATGGTGAAGTTCCAGAAGCCCGGCGCGAGCGAGGAGTACAACGTGATGGCGTCCAAGGCGATCAAGAGCGCCATCGAGGACGCAGGCGTGAAGTTCGACGAGCTGGAGCAGGCGTACGCGGGCTACGTGTACGGCGACTCCACCTGCGGTCAGCGCGCCGTCTACGAGGTGGGCCTGAGCGGGATCCCGGTGTTCAACGTGAACAACAACTGCTCCACCGGCAGCACGGCGCTGATGCTGGCCAAGCAGGCGATCGAGGGCGGCATCGCCGAGTGCGTGCTCGCCGTCGGCTTCGAGCAGATGGAGAAGGGCGCGCTTCAGGCGAAGTGGAACGACCGCACCAACCCGCTCGATCAGCACGCGAACGTGATGAACGAGGTGCAGGGCGTGAACGGCGCGCCGGGCGCTGCGCAGATGTTCGGCGGCGCGGGCCGCGAGTACCGCTGGAAGTACGGCACCAAGCGCGAGACGTTCGCCAAGGTCGCCGAGAAGGCGCGCAAGCACGCGAGCAAGAACCCCTTGGCGCTCTTCACCGAGACCTACAGCGTCGAGGAGATCCTCGCCTCGCCCGAGGTCTTCGATCCGCTGACCCGCTACCAGTGCTGCCCCCCGACCTGCGGCGCCGCCGCCGCGATCCTGTGCAGCGAGGACTTCGCCAAGAAGAAGGGCATCGCGAAAGCCGTGTGGATCGCGGGTCAGGCGATGACCACCGACTACCAGTCGAGCTTCGACGAGAAGTCGATGATCAAGATGGTCGGCTTCGACATGACCAAGAACGCCGCCAACAAGGTCTACGAGCAAGCGGGCCTCGGGCCCTCCGACGTGCAGGTCGTCGAGCTGCACGACTGCTTCACGGCGAACGAGATCCTCACCTACGAGGGTCTGGGTCTGTGCGCCGAGGGCGAGGCCGAGAAGTTCATCTGGGACGGCGACAACACCCACGGCGGCAAGTGGGTCACCAACCCCTCGGGCGGTCTCTTGAGCAAGGGTCACCCGCTCGGCGCCACGGGTCTGGCGCAGTGCGCCGAGCTCGTGTGGCAGCTGCGGGGCCAGGCCGATCAGCGCCAGGTGCCCAACGCGCGCGTCGCGCTGCAGCACAACCTCGGCCTGGGCGGCGCGTGCGTCGTCACGATGTACCGCCGCGATTGATCACCTACTCGGACGCGCACGACGTCGATCACGGCGCGCTCGCCGCCCTCTACCGACGAGTCGGCTGGGGCGAGCGCGCCGACGATCCGTCGCGCTTCTCCGAGATGCTGCGCGGCAGCCGCTGGATCGTGAGCGCGTGGGACGGGACGCGCGCGGTCGGCTTTGGGCGTGCGATCAGCGACGGCGTGACCAACGGCTACGTGACCGACGTGATGGTCGATCCCGACCACCGCCGCCGCGGGATCGCGAGTGAGCTCGTGCGTCGCCTCTTGCTCGGCAAGGACGAGATCCACTTCGTCTTGCGCGCCGAGCCCGAGCTGCACCCGCTCTACCTGCAGCGAGGCTTCATCCCCGCCCCCACGATGCTGAGGCGCCGCCGAGCCCGCTGAGGTGTGAAGAAGGGCGACGCGGCGCTGAACATGGCGCTCACGTGCTTGCCGGAACGCGCGCGCCTGACATGGCTCAGCACCGAAGGGGGTCGCTCGGTGCGATCTCCGTTCACCTCAGAGGAGCCGAATGAGCCGCCACGTCCTTCCCGAGTCCCGCATCCACCCCGCCGTCCGCGACAAGGTGAAAGGCCACCACCGCGACATCGTCGACGAGGTCGAGGCCGCGATCGAGAAGCACCCGGTCGTCGTCGTCGGGATGGCGCAGAACCCCCACCCGCGCAAAGCGCGTGCGCTGCTGAAGGCCAAGGGCGTGAGCTTCGAGTACCTCGAGTTCGGCAGCTACCTGTCGAACTGGCGCAAGCGCAACGCGCTCAAGATGTGGACCGGCTGGCCGACGTTCCCGATGATCTTCGTCAAGGGCACGTTCGTGGGCGGCGCCGAGGATCTGAAGAAGCTCGCCGACAGCGGCGAGCTCGACACGATGCTGAAGGGCTGAAGGGCTGAGGGAGCCGCCTGCGCGTTCAAGCGGAGCGCAGGCGCCGCTCGTCCAGCCGATCCTCCGCGTAGGAGTACGCGGTGTAGGCGGCGACGATGTGGCAGATCCAGCCGAGGGTGCCGCCGGTGCCGATCCAGAAGCCCGGGGTGATCACCAGCCAGAAGATCCCGCGCAAGAACGCGCCGTTGTAGATCTGGCCGACGCCCGGCACGATGAACGAGAGCACGGCGGCGGTTCCGGGATTCGATTGCTTGCGTGCCATGGCGACCTCCGCGCGCTCGGACACGTGAGCGCCCCAGATCATTCCTGCTCGCTCGGGCTGACGCCACCTCGGGATTGGGTAACGCTGCCGCATGCGCCGCGCCGCCCTGCTCTTCGCGCTCGTCTCGCTCGCCGCACCCGCGGCCGCTCAGCCCGCCGCGAGCGAGCTGCTCTCGCACGTTCGAGAGGCGCATCGCGCGAGCCTGCCCGCCGAGCTGGAGGTCACCTCGATCGACGTGCTGCCGCGCTACGACCTGCACCTCTCGATCGCCGCCGACCTGCACGGCTTCGGCCTGCGCGAGGTGGTGACGGTGACGAACACCGAGAGCACACCGATGCGCGACGTGGTGCTCCGCATCTTCGTGAACG